>JAYVIO010000359.1:0-23788 GCA_043770175.1 Verrucomicrobiales bacterium
GTTTTTCTCTGCGGCCAGTCCGGCGCGGGCAAAACCACGCTGCTTTACGTTCTCGGCGGTCTCGAACAGCCCACCTCCGGCGATGTGCTGGTGCATGGCCGGTCACTTTACAAAGCCGCCGCCGCCGAGCGCGCCCGCACGCGCAATCAAGTCATGGGCTTCGTCTTCCAGCACTACTTCCTGCTGCCGGAGCTGACCGCGCTCGAAAACGTCGTCCTGCCCGCCATGATCGGCGGCAAAAAGGCCGAAGCCCGTGCCCGGGAATTGCTGGACAAGGTCGGTCTCTCAGAACGCCTTCAACATCTGCCCACCGAGTTGTCCGGCGGTGAGCAGCAGCGCGTCGCCATCGCCCGGGCGCTCATCAACAACCCCGGCATCATCTACGCCGACGAACCCACCGGCAATCTCGACGCCACCACCGGCTCCGGCGTCATCGACATGCTCATGAGCGTGGTCGATGAGGCCAGAAAAACGCTCATCGTCGTCACGCATGATCAAACGCTCGCCAAACGCGGCGACCGCCGCCTCATCCTCAAAGAAGGTCGGCTGGAGGAAGGATGACGCACTCGCCATGCCACTGAAACGCCGTTAAACTCACGCACGCGCATGTCTTCGGAACCCAATGAACCTCAGCCCTCGCAATGGCAGCCGCAACAAAAGCGCGGCTGCTTCAGCTCCTTCACACGCCTGCTGTTCCTGATCATCCTCCTCACTGCGCTGCTGCTGCCGTTCACGCCCTTTGCAGGGAAAATTAAAAAAGGCATTCAGGACATCGTCGAATCCGCCCGCAGCACCAAGGAACGCATCATCACGCGTGATGTGATGCGTGATGTGATCAAAGAGGTGCCCGTCGTCAAAGAAGTGACCAAAGAAGTCATCCGCGAGGTCCAGCCGGCGCTCCCGGAAAAATATATCCCGCGCAAGGACATCGACGTCGCCTCGCTGTTCAACGGCATCACCGTCAAGACCAACCTCCTCACCGAGCAGGGCAGCTTTGCCAGCCTCGAACGGCTCGACCCCGAATCCTACAAAGCCGAATTCCAGCTCAGCATCCGTGTACCAAAGGCGAATCAGACGATGGTCGAACTCAGCCGCATCAACAAACACCTCCCCGCCATCCTGCCCGAACTCGATGCCATGCTGCCCGCCGCAAAGGTCTCCGGTTTTTACCACAAGCTTTACGAGAACAAAACCAGCCGAGTCCAGAACGACCTCACACGCCTCAACAAGATCCTCGATCGTCACAACTTCTACGACACCGAGACCATCCTCGAACTCACCCATCCCACCACGCAGCGTCGCACGCTGCTGATCCAGTCCGAGATGGATGTCGTCGCCGACGGCTCCGACGGCGACCGCATGCCCACGCTCTCCGAATACATCTACCTCTCCGACTACTACCAGCCCTTCACCAGCTACGCCTGGGCCAAGACAACCAAGAATCCCAATCCGCTCCTCGCCAAATGGGAGGAACGGTTGAAAAAAGCGCAGGATGAATTCGCCCAGAAGGGCCTGAGCTCTGCTCGTAATCGTGAACTCAGCGTCATGATCAACCAACTCAAGATCGAGGTGGGTGAGTTGAAGGCCCGCAGCAGCCTCATCGCGGAAAAAGACCCCTTCATCGTCATTTCGCTGCTGTTTCGCGGCTATGGCGACCAAAACAAGTTCACCCCGCAGATCGGCGACTACGCCGCCGTCATCCACGAAGGCAAAATCTATCCCGCCATCTGCGGCGACTACGGCCCCAGCTTCAAAATGGGCGAAGCTTCGCTGCTCATGGCCAAAACCGTCAATCCCAAGGCCACGCCCTACATCCGGCCTGAAAGCGATCTCAAAGTCACCTACCTTATCTTCCCCGGCACCGCTGAGAAAGAACGCTCCGCTCCTGATCTCGCCAAATGGCGTGAAAAATGCCAGGTCCTTCTCGGTGAGATCGGCGGCATCGGCACCGGCTATGTCCTGCACACTTGGGTCGATCCCTTCAAGAAACCGGAGCCTCCGACCACGCCGGCTGCGGATGGAACCACAACGTCCTCCGCCGTTCCCACAGGAACTCCCTCCTCTACGATTCCAACCACGCCACCCGAGCCCACTTCTCCCTCATCAACTCCTGCCACGACTCCCGCGACGTCACCCACCACTCCACCGACCACCAAATCTGGCGAAACCAAAAACATACCCAAGTCCGCGACGAAGAAGCCCAGTGGCAGCAAGTCGAAGATAAAGGGGAAGTGAACATGCTTCACACACCCTCTCAAAAACCTTTGTGAAGCAGACCAAGACGATTTAGAGCGTAACCTGTGCGTGAAACAGAATAATCCTTGGCTGAAATGGGGCTGCCTCACTCCAATTGCCGCCATTCTTGCGCTGATCCTCGCAATATGTCTTCTCGACGCCTTTATGCCGTCTGCCGCTCGACGCGCTCTGCCGGGTTCCGCCACAGTCGTGCAGGAGTATTATTCTGACTCGTGGAACGGGGATTATGTGCGGTGCGTTAGAGCCAAGCTGCCGGAAGCCGACTTCCCGCTCTACGCCAAGCACCTTGGACTGACCGAACGCTTTGACCCAGTCGCACATGCCGATATTACCAACATGATCAACATGAGCTTTGATGTGCCGGATTGGTGGGCGCCCCCACAAGCCGGGCCAACAACGTATTTCCAATACAAGCGGGGCGACGACTTCCTCGAAGTGCTGAAATTTTCCGAGGGCTACGTGTATTTCGTCTCAACTTCATGGTGAAGTTTCCATGCGCTGCGCTCAAAATCATTCGACGGAAGCTCCATCAAACTACTCCCGCCACGCCTTCGCCCACTGCTTGGCGAAATACGTCAAAATCATGTCAGCCCCTGCCCTGCGGATGCCGATGAGCGATTCGTGGACGATCTTCGCCTCATCCAGCCATCCGGCTGCGACGGCGGATTTGATCATCAAATACTCCCCGCTGACCTGATACGCGGCGATCGGCAGCGTGGTCGCGGCGCGAATTTTCGCGATGATGTCGAGGTACGGCCCCGCCGGTTTCACCATCAGGATGTCCGCGCCTTCCGCTTCATCGAGCGCGGCTTCACGCAACGCCTCACGCGCATTCGCCGGATCCATTTGATACGTCTTCTTGTCCCCGGCCTTCGGCGCGGAGTCCAACGCTCCACGAAACGGCCCGTAGTAGGCGCTGGCATACTTGGCGGTGTAGCTCATGATCGAAACAGCCTGATAACCGGCGGCATCGAGCGCGGCACGTATCGCGGCGACGCGCCCGTCCATCATATCGCTCGGCGCGACGATGTCCGCACCTGCACGGGCATGACACAGCGCCTGCTGGCACAGCACCGCGACAGTTTCGTCATTCAAAATGCGTCCGTCATCTGCAACGAGGCCGTCGTGTCCGTCACTGTTGTAAGGGTCAAGCGCCACATCGGTGATGACCGTCAGGGTTGGATGCGCGGCCTTCAAAGCACGGATCGCACGTGGCACGAGGCCGTCATCGGCAAAACAGGCGGCAGCATCTCGAGTTTTGAGATCATCCGGGATGCGAGGAAACAACACTACCGCCGGAACACCCAGCTCATGCGCTTCACCCGCTTCCTTGACGAGTCCATCCAAGCTCCAGCGTGTGCAGCCGGGCATGGATGAGATTGGTGTGTTCTCGCCACCTTCCTGCAAAAACAACGGATAGATCAAATGACCTGGAGTCAGCTCCGTCTCGCGCACAAGATCGCGAATGGCCGGGGACTGACGATTACGACGGGGACGAATGGGCAGGTTCATTTGGAGACAGTTTACAATAGTTGACGGTGGTTGAGGCTGTCGCGTTTACGGTTGATTTCTCCAGCCACTGTAAACCATCGTCAACGACCGTAAACCAGCGTCAACAGCTCCTCACGGCAGCTCTTTGATCTGAATGTAACGATATTCCATCACGCCACGATCCCCTTCGAGGCCGATGGGACCGGTGGCGGGCAGTGCGAGAGCGGCTTCGAGGACTTCGCCGTTGCAGGTGCAGTGAGCGACACCGTCCTTCACTTCGACGATCATCTGGTTCCATTCCTGCGGCTTGTACTGCTTCAAATCCTTGTAAGGTCCGGCCACGAGGTAATCACGGCACTGAAGCTGCGGTTTGCGGATGAAGACGCCGCTGTCGGCGTTCACGCTGGCGCGGAATTCGAGCTTGAGGGTGAAGTTCTTCGGAAACTCGGCCACGGTGTACATCTGGCCGGTGAGCTTGTCCGCCTCGGTGGGAAAAGTGACTGCGATGGCACCGTCCTTGACGATGTAGCGACCTGCATCCGCAGCCTCGGTCTTGCCATCGTGCTTTTCCAGGATTTTGCCCGGATTCGGATCGTCCTTCTTGGTCTTCTCACGGAAGCACCAGCCGGTAAGGTCTTTGCCGTTGAAGAGCGAAGTGAAGCCCGCTTCGGGCTTCCAGTCTTCGGCATGCAGTGATGAAATTGTGAGGGCGAGGAGGAGGGCGATGTGTTTCATGGTTGGGTTGAGATTAACTGGATGATGACGGCGATTCCTTCAGGAGCACGGGCAATTAGCCGGATGTTTCCAATGATTTCATGAGATCTGCAATCTCGGCTTCAACCTCGACTTTGGAGGCAACGGTCTGCCGCACTTCCTCGACGAGCAGCGCACGGTAGTCGCGCAACATGCGCACGAGCGAGGTACGCAGCGCGCCTTCACTCATTGCGAGTGCAGCGGCCATGGCGGCCGCGTCATGTCCCCGCAGGCTGCCGCCGGAAGAGAGCACTGGACGCAGGGTGGCAAACAGGGTGATTTTTTGCCGTTCACGATACTGCACCTCGAGCCGCAGCAGCACGCCGCTGAGCAACTGCTCGCACCATTGGCGGTCAAACATGACATCCGGTGTAGCCGCGCTCGACACCAGCTCACGCTCGTAACGCTGCTCAAGAGCTGGATCGAATGGAAAGACGCTGTCCTCCAGCGACACCTCACGCTGACTGCGCTGATGCTCGCGATGATGCCGGGTGATGAGAAAACGCTGCAACGCCTTCGCCATAAAGGTACGCAACCGCCCTTTTTCCTGCGTCAGGTCGTTGAAGACCTCCAGCCGCAGCAGTTTTGCCAGAAAATCATGCAAGGCATCCTGCGCGTCATGGTGGGCCAGTCCGCGGGCGCGGATGAAGCAGTAGAGTGGAAAGTGATACTGGGCGCACAGCTCGTTCAGCGCACGCGTGCTGACCACGGGGTCATCGTGCCGCAGCCGTGCCACCAAGGTCCACTCCGTGACCGGAAAATGTCCGCCGTTTTTGGGTGAATTGTCCTCCATATCCTTGCCGCACGCTGACCGGTGAACACTGGACACAGGGCCTGCCAGTTTCGCAAGCGACTTCTAAAAATGCTGTGAAAATCTCTTCGCTGTCTCCAGCTTATTTTTTCTCTATTCCCAGGAGCCGCAGCGCCTCTGCTTCGGAGACGCCTTCGAGATCCAGATGCTCCACCTTGTCCACAAAGATTTCAGCGTCGGGGTACACGTCCAGCACGAACTTGCCGTCCGCCGCGCTGGTGTCCGCCTCATCATGGAGCAACTGACCGTCGAGCGTCGTCAGGACTCGTCCGCCGACACGCGAAAAGAGAAGCTCATGGGGCTGTCCATCCAGAGGGGATAAACCGTTCTTGGCAGCAAACTCCACTTCCTCCGTTCCGACCGTGCCGCGACTCAGCAGCCATTTGCCGTCTCTGTTGCGAAATCTGACGCGTTCCACCAGCTGGTTGCCGAGATCGATGTAGATGCTCACAAATTTTTCGCCCGAGCTCGTGGCGCGGACACGGAGGGCGCCGGTGCCGCGGGACAGCGCAGAGATTGGCCAATGTTGATTGTCGGGCAGGCGGTAGCCTTGCGAGCTACGACCGGACTCTGCGATCACCTCCTTGAGCGGAGACTCGGCAAACGCGTCCATCCAGCGTGCAGTGCTGGCGTCAGCAGATGTCGCCGAAGACGATGCGCCCTTTGGTTTGCCGGCGTCGCCATTGATTCCCAACAACTTCAGAGCGTCCGCCTCCGGCATGCCATCGAGGTTGACGACCTCCACGTCACGGAAGAATTGTGTGTCAGCCTCGTCGATTGCCAGGCGGCCAGGCTTGCCCGCATCTTCCACCGTGCACGTGATGCTGTGGTCACCGACGCGGCCCACAAGAGTGGTGCCGACGACAACAAGCTCAGCGATGATCTCCGTGCCGATGCGCGGGATGCGCTGCTCGGCGAGAAGTTTTTGCGCATCCCATGCCTGCGCGGCAGTCGCGCCGGGAGGAAGAGTCTCCGGCCGGAAATCGCGAAGCTGCAGGTGGGCCAGCTCGCCCGGTGCCTTGGGCTCGTAGTAGCAGAGATTGAGCCGCCGCCCTCCGTCCTGACTGCGCACATGGAGCAGCACTCCGCCATGCCACTTCTCCTGCACGCGACGCTTCACGCGCAGGCCGCCATTGTGGAGAGTGAGGGAATTGCCAGCGTCATCGTCGATGTACCTGATCCCGTCACTGCCTGACAAGCGTGCCCAGCCGTCGGTGAACTCGGCGAGATTCGGCAGCTTCGAGAGATCAGAAAATGCCTTCGTCCACAGAAGTGAAGAGATGGCTGCGGACGTATTTCTGGCCACCAAACTCGCTCCCGTGGAGTCCGGGGCACTAAGATCCAGATACTCCAAAGCACGTATCGTAACCGGCTGGCCCACGCCGAGACCAATCATGAATGCGCCCTGCGGGATCGTCGTGTCTTCGACCTGCCCCAGTGTTTTGCCATCGAGACGCGCGGTGAGGGTGGAGCCAACGGCCCGCAGTTCCAATTCGTAATCCTGTCCCGGCTGCAACGCATTGTTCAGCAAGAAATTTTTCAATGTCTTCACGGTGCCGTTCCGGGACCAGAGTTCCAGCGCCACTTTGGTTGGATTGAACACCATGAGCGCGTAGGTCTGACCTTGGCTGTAGCGTGCCCGGATCGAGAGCCGGCTCTTGGTGACAAGCTCAAAACGCGCACGAAACCGCAGCGCACCATCACCGTGTCCCGGCCCGTCAGTCCCTGTCACTGTGGCCTTGCCATTGGGCGGCACCACCAGGCCGTCCGCTCCAGCTTTTTCGATGCCGTCGAGTGTTAGTTTTGGAGTCGCGGACGGTTGAAGCAAATCCACCCATGCCTCGGCTGAGCGTGTAGTTGCCGCGCTGCCAGATGCGGCAGAAACGGATCGTGCTTTGAGCCACGTCGAATAGCCACCGAAGGCCAGGGCAAGCAACGCCGCCGCAGTGATGATGGTCCGATAAACGGGGTGCCGTGTGGCTGGTTTCTTAGCGACAGGCTGCTTTGCTGTGGCACTGGCGGCAAATTGCTCCAACGCCAGACGCATTTCCTTCGCGGTCGCGTAGCGCTTGTCACGATCCGCCTGCATGGCTTTGTCAATGATGCCATCCAGCCGCGGATCAAGATCACGCACCTGACCTGAGGGCGCATCAAAACGTCCGCGCGGCACATAACCCGTGAGCATTTTGTACAGCATCACGCCTGTGGAGTAAATGTCAGCGCGTTCATCCAGCGCGATGCCTTGGATGTAGGATTCTGGAGCCAGGAAGTCAGGCGTTCCCACCGTCGCCATGGTCTGCGTAAGACCGGAATCGGCTGCGATGATCTTGGCCAGGCCAAAGTCCGCCACCTTCACCTCGCCATGCTCATTGATCAGCACATTCGAGGGCTTGATGTCGCGGTGGATGATGCCGTGCGCATGTGCGCACTCCAGCGCCGCGCACACGGCGGTGGTGATGCGCAACGCCTCCTGCGGCGACAGCCTGCCCTGCTGCGCCAGCAGTGCCGCCACATCAGTGCCGCCAACATATTCCATGGTGAAATAGAGCAGTCCTTCCACCGTCTCGCCCGCTTCATGCACGGTCACGATGTTCGGATGCGAGAGCGTGGCCATGGCCTGCGCCTCACGTTTGAAGTGCCGCACAAAATCCAGATCCTCACTCATCATGCCGGCGGGCAGGATTTTGATTGCCACGGTGCGGTTCAGCGTCTTCTGCACACCTTTATACACCGCGCCCATCCCACCGCGGGCGATGAAGCCGGTCACATCATACTGCGGCAGCGCCTGCTGAAGTTCCGCCACAGGCGGTGGCAGCCATGCCAGCAACGCCTGCGTCATGCCGGTGGAACCTGCCTGGAGCAGTCCGTGCATGACCGAAGGAGTAAAACGCAGCGTCTGCGCCTCAGGCGTGCTTTCTGTAGGTGGCTGGTTCATGCCGTCATCCATGGCGTTTGTTAACATGGCACAGGGAATTACGCCCTGGCAAGCGGTGCTCTCGCTCATCTGGCGCTGGGCTATGTAAACACTTGAACTGTAGCAAATATGCAAATCGCATTTTTTCAGATCATGCGGAAAAACCTGTCACAAACTCACGCGGCCTCGGTTTGACGGAATTGAACCCAGGTTTGCCGTGTCTCACTCCGAAAAAATCATTTCACATGACAATCGTGCCGCCATCTGCACGGCCAGACGCCTGAATCGCCATGATTCCAGGGCCGTGCTGGCTGCTGCCACGCACCGTCCACACACGAGTCATCGGCCCACCTGTGCTTTTTGCCTTCGCTGCACCCGTTGCGCACTCGATCGAAACGCCAGATGCGAGCTATGCGCCTCATGCAACAGTTGCGGCCTTTGCAACGAAAAATGAAGTCATTATCAGGCAGGCTCACTTCGGCAGCACGACGAAGCCATTCTTGCTGTCCTTGACGATCCAACCGGCAGCTTCAAGTTCCTTGCGCAAGGTGTCGGCTTTCGCCCAGTCTTTCGCTTGTTTGGCATCCCAGCGTTGTTGCGCGAGCGCCTGAATATCGCCCGGAACTTCAGTGATGGCATCCTCCGCAACAGGCGGGAGCGTCACTCCAAGGGCCTGCAGCATGAAGTGGAGACCGCCGCGAGTGGAGGCCGCTTCCTCATCAGTCGCTGGCACAGGCTTCAATTTGTTCAGCGTGCCAAAGATGGCGCCGAGCGCACCTGGAACATTCAGATCCTTCAACAACGTTTCCCACGCATCAGCAAATGGCCCAGGCGTTGTCGGCGAAATGACAGAACCACGATCTAGCGCCTTGTCGGCCTTCGCCAATTTCTGCAACGCCTGACGCGCGGAGTCGAGACTGTGCAGGGTGAAATTCAGCGGGGCGCTGTAGTGGCCGGAAATGAGCACGTAACGCACTTCGACGGCGCTGTAGCCGCGTTTGGCGAGATCTTCGAGCGTGTAGAGATTGCCGATGCTCTTGCTCATTTTACCGCCATCGACCATGAGATGTGCAACATGCATCCAGTGATGCGCAAAATGTCCCTGCGTGCTGCAGCAGCTCTGCGCGATCTCATTTTCGTGATGCGGGAAGATCAAATCAACGCCGCCACTGTGGAGATCAAAATCCTCACCGAGATATTCGAGAATCATCGCACTGCATTCGAGATGCCAGCCGGGACGGCCCTCGCCCCACGGACTGGGCCAGAAATTCGCGCCGTCCTCCGGCTTGCGCGCCTTCCACAGCGCGAAATCAGTGAGCGAATCCTTCGTGTACTCGTCGTTGTCCGTCGCGCTCGCGGCTACGGAGGCACCGAGGCGCAGTTCGCGGTCTTCCAGGTGGCTGAGCTTGCCGTAGTCTTTGAACGACGAGACACGGAAATAGACACTGCCATCTGCCGCGGCATACGCATGACCGTTGGCGATGAGCTTCTCGATCATCGCGATCTGCTGCGGGATGTGCGCCACGGCGCTCGGCTCAATGTGCGGACGCAGGAGGTTCAGCGCATCGCAATCGGCATGAAACTTCGCCGTCCAGCCCTGGGTGAATTCAATGAGGCGCTGCCCGGCCTTCAGTGAGTCGCGGATCGTTTTATCATCCACATCCGTGATGTTGCGCACATGCAACGTCGGCGTTCCGGAAGCCTCAACGACACGACGCATCACGTCCTGGGCCACAAAAGTGCGGAAATTGCCAATATGTGCCGGTCCATAGACCGTGGGGCCGCAGCAGTAGAAACGCAGCGTCTTGCCGTCGAGCGGCGTCACTTCGCAGTCGGTGCGGGTCAGCGTGTCGTGGAGGATCAGATGGGCGGGCATGAGGGCGGTGAAATTGAATGACGAATGGCGAATGTCGAATGCGGAATGACGGCCTGGAACTTGCATTCCCCGGAGCAGCCTGCAGCCCGAAAGCACCTCTGGAGTTTCAGTCATTCGACATTGGGACTTCCTTCGGCATTCGTCATTCTGGTTTCGTCATTCTCCATTCCGCAGCACCCATCGCATGAATACACGGGAACCATCACTTGCTCTTTGCGCCGGGGGCCATACAATGACTCCTCTCCAAAACGGGGGCGTACTGGTTTCGACGGGTAGCCTGAGTTCGGAGCTGCATGCCGAGGATGATTCGTTGGCCTCGTTAATAACCGGATCAAAAACATAAATGCAAACTCTAACGAGCTAGCACTCGCGGCTTAAGCCCCGCGACATCCTTCAGGCAATGTCTGGTAGCCTGAATGATGCCACTACCAGGCTGGTTTGTTGGCCGGGCGACCGGGTCACAAACGAGATACAACAGGACGCTGGGTGAAGAGTAGGCTGTCTCACGCCGCCTCCCACCGAGACCAAACATGAGACTGAGCATGGAGACGCTACGGGCAACGGTTATTCGGACAGGGGTTCAACTCCCCTCGCCTCCACCATTTTCACATCTCGCGATGCCATTCAATTAAGGCTCCGAGGCGACAGACCCACCCGACTGGCGCCGTCTAGGGGAAGTGTACTTTTTGCGCTGAAGTTTCCTGTCCAAAACCAGCGCCTCTCGACCTATTTCTGTCATGAACCAGCCAGCCCTCGTTCCGCACCACGAAATCGTCACCAACCGCCGTGATTTCCTCCGCCGTGGTGGCGCGGGCTTTGGTGCGCTGGCGCTTTCAGCACTCATGGGCGAATCGCCGCTCATGGCAGCTCTCGGTGACACGAGTGGCAAACCAGGCACGCCGCAAGCCTCGAAGCTCGCGCACAAGACGGGCAAGGCGAAAAGCGTGATCTTCCTGTTTATGGAGGGCGGCCCGAGCCACATCGACCTGTTTGACCCCAAGCCACTCCTGCGTCAGCTCGCAGGCCAATCGCTGCCAGACAGTTTTGGCACCGTGATCACCGCGATGGGTGAAAGTCGCGCGCCGCTGCTCGCCGACAAGCGCGAGTGGCAGCAGCATGGCCAGAGCGGTCTGTGGATTTCCGACTGGCTGCCGCACACCGCACAGCTTGCCGATGACCTCTGCGTCGTGCGCTCCTGCGTCTCCAACGGCATCAATCACGCCGGTGGCGTGTGCCAGATGAACACCGGCAGCATCTTCGGTGGTCGTCCGTCACTGGGTTCCTGGGTGAACTACGGCCTTGGCACCGAGAACCGCAACCTGCCCGCCTTTGTCGTCATCAAAGACACCGAAACACAGGTCGTGAACGGCGTGCGCAACTGGGGCTCCGGCTTCATGCCTGCGACGTATCAAGGTGTGGAGTTCGAGGGCGGCACCACGCCGATCTCCAACCTCGCCACGCCCAAAGGCATCTCTGAGGCACGTCAAAAAGGCAAACTCGGTTTCCTCAACAAGTTGAACCGTGATTTTGGTGCCAATCGCACCGACAACACCGAACTCGACGCCCGCATCCGCGCTTACGAACTGGCCTTCCGCATGCAGGCGGAGGCACCGGAAGCCGTCGATCTGCGTGGCGAATCCGAAGCCATCAAAAAACTCTACGGTATCGACGATCCGAAGACCGAGGTCATGGGCCGCAACTGCCTCCTCGCCCGCCGTCTCGTCGAGCGCGGTGTGCGCTTCGTGCAACTCTACCACGGCAGCGGCAGCAAGTGGGACGCGCACGACAAAATCGAAGCCAACCACACCAAATACTGCGGTGAGCAGGACAAGCCCGTCGCCGGCCTGCTGCGCGATCTCAAATCCCGCGGCCTGCTGGATGAAACACTCGTCATCTGGGGCGGTGAGTTCGGTCGTACCCCGATGAGCGAAAAAGGCGACGGCCGCGACCACAACCCCACCGGCTTCACGATGTGGATGGCCGGCGGCGGCGTCAAAGCCGGCACCACCATCGGCACGACCGACGATCTCGGTCTCCGCGCCGTCGAGGACAAGCTTCATGTCCACGATCTGCACGCCACCATCCTGCACCTCATGGGCATCGACCACACCCGTCTGGTTTACACTCACAAAGGCCGCCCCGAGCGCATCGACATGAACGAAGGGAATCCGTACACGCAGATCCGGGCGTAAGCGTCTCCGCCATGCTTCAGTGGAGCATTGGGGTCATCATGGATTGATGTTGCATTTTCATGCCATACTCCAGCGCTCCATTACTCCATGTTCACCGCACCTTCACCCGCAGCATCGGCGCGGAGCGCGTGTCATTCTCCTTCGTGGCAAAGGCATGCACCAAGCCGCTGCTGGCCGTTTCATTCGTTTCACGGCAGATGATGAGCGTGGCAATCTGATTCGTGTCGCTGGAGAGGAAATCAACGAGGTCTTTGCCGCGCAGTTTGCGCGTGCCGCGATTCAGGCCCTGGGCGATCTCGAATTTGCCGAGCAGTTTCACCTTCTCGCCAACTGGCAGATGATACTGCGCCTGCACCGGATCATGCGCCGGAGCCTGCTGCCAGGTCAGGCCGTTTTCTTCCCACGTATCTGTCGCTTCATCCAGCACGCCATAGACCGCAAAAGTGCTGTCCGGCACGAAGCTGGCGAAGCCTAGTTCGCTCGGCTCGATGGTGAGCACAAGCTCCGCGTCATCGATGTGTCGCCCGCTGAATTTGCCCAGATCAAACGCGATGTAACCTTTGCGGTTCAGTTCCGGCTTCGAGTCGATGCTGTGCTTGACGCGGAAGAAAGGATGCTGGCCGAAATCACCGGACGTTTTTTCAGAGGATTGAATGTAACTGTCCTTGCCACGGCCAAACGCCGTCGTGATCGCTTGCCAGCCGTCGCCCGCGTCCATCACGGTCGTCGGCTGCCATCGATTCGGCTCGGGGTCGTCGCCAGCAGGGTTTAAGAGGCTCTTCGACCAACCACGGTCCACGCGCTGGCCTTTTTCGAGCTTCTTTGAGGCGGCGCCGGATTTGTCATCGATCTCCACCAGACCTTCGAGCACCTGCACCATGTATTTGCCATCCTCACCAGCGCTGATGCCAAATTTGGTGCCCCAGTCGATCACTTTGGCGTCTTTGGTATCAATGCTAAATCCTTTCGCCTGTGGCGGCACTTCGGCCACGAGTGTGCCACGGCGAAGTTTGCAATTCATCGCGTCGAGCACTTCGACTGTCGCGGGCGCTTCAAGAACAAGCTCCGCGCCGCTGTCGAAGCGCAGCACCGCCAAGCCTTCGATCAAATCGAGCACGCCGGGTTTCAACCGCGCGCCTTCCACCGTCGGCAGGCTGCTGCCGGCCCACTGGCATTGCTGCGCACGAATCAAAGTAGCCACACTGCCATCGCGGCTGCTTTGCAGCCAGAAGATGCCAAACGTCACACACGCCGCCGCAGCCGCCGTGATGGCATGACGCCACCAAATCGGCTTCGCAGTCGGTTTGGCATCTGAAACGGACTGCATGTGCCATGAATCATCAAAACACAGCTCGGCACGCTGATGCAGCGCCTTCGCGAAAAAAGCGCGTGCCTCGGCATTGTCGCGCAGTTCGGCCTCAAGCGCAGAAATCTCCTCCGCGCTCAGTTTTCCGTCCGCATAACGCTCGGACAGCTCAAGCAGTCGAAATTGATCAGCAGGCTTCATGCTTCGGCTCCTTCCAGTTTGAGTTCTTTTTCCACGCAGGTCAGCAAGCTCATTCGGATGCGGCTCAGCGCCCGATACACCGCGCCGACCGTGCTGCGAATGCGCTCGGCCACGCCGTCGATCTCCAGGTCTTCATAATAGCGCAGCGTCACGAGCTGGCGGTGTGCGGCTGGCAGCTTCGTCACGCAAGTGCGCAACGCATCGCGACGGCGATCGCCGCTCTCGCTGAGCTTGGAGACTTCGTCGTGCAGCAGTTCCAGGATTTCATCGCTCAGTGGCGTCGCCTCGCGCTTCTTTTGCCTGCGATGCGTCAGCACCTGATGAAACGCCGTCTTCCGTGCCCAGGCCAGGAAATTGGTGCCCTTCTCGAATTGATCAAAGCAGCGCCACAGGATCATCTTCGTCTGCTGCAGGATGTCATCCGCATCATGCGGCTGTGGCACCATGCTATAGACATAGACACCCAGCGCACGGTCATGGTGCGTGAGCAGTTCGAGGAATTCCTGGGTGCGGTCGGTGTCAGGCATGGCGTGGAAACATCGTGGAAGCGGCAGTCGTACACAACAGGCGGCTGCGGCGGGGCTTTAGACAGAAAAAATCATGTCCAAAAGGCCCCGCGCAGCACACTCTATTGCGAGCACCATGATCCGAGCCCTTTACCTCCTCACCGCCGCCACTGCTGTCGCCGCCCCGAACGCGGAGTCGTTGAAGTTTTTCGAGAAGGACGTGCGGCCGTTGCTGGTCGAGTCCTGTCACGAATGTCATGCGGCTCAGAAACACAAAGGCGGCCTGCGTCTCGACAATCTGCCTTACATCCTCCAAGGCGGTGAAAGCGGCCCGGCCATTGTCCCGCATAAGCCGGACGCCTCGCTGCTCATCAAGCTGGTCAATTACGAAGATCCCGAGATGGAGATGCCACCGGATGGCAAGCTCAGCTCGGCGAAAATCGAGATTCTCAAGAAGTGGATCGCCATGGGCGCTCCTTGGCCCGAAGCAGAAGTTGCGGCGGCCAAACCAGCGCGCAAACCCGGCGACATCACCGAGGACGACAAGAAGTGGTGGTCCTTCGTGCCGGTGAAGTCACCGCCCGTGCCGCAATCGAAAGCCGCATCACCGATTGATGCCTTCGTGCAGGCCAAGCTCGCCGAAAACGGCCTTAAGCCATCACCAGCGGCCGACCCGGTGTCGTTCATCCGTCGAGCCACCTTTGATCTCACGGGCATGCCACCCACACCTGAAGAAGTCGAAGCCTTCGTGCATGATTCCTATGCGTCGAATGGGGCCTATGCGAAGCTGATCGACCGCTTGCTCGAATCTCCGCGCTACGGCGAGCGCTGGGCGCAGCATTGGCTTGATCTCGTGCGCTACGCGGAGAGCGAAGGCTACCGACTCGACGCGTATCGCCCGAATGTGTGGCCGTATCGCGATTACGTCGTGCGCTCGCTCAACAACGACAAGCCGTATGACCAGTTCGTGCGCGAGCAGATCGCGGGTGACGAAATGCTTTACGCGGCAGGCAAAACCGTGCCACAAACCAGCGACGATCTCGATTTGCTCACCGCCACGGGCTTCCTGCGTCATACGATTTACGAATACAACCAGCGCGACTCCGAAGGGCAATGGAAGCTCATCATGAACGAGGTCACTGACGTGACCGCCGATGTCTTCATGGGCGTCAGCGTGCAGTGCGCGCAGTGTCACGACCACAAATTCGACCCCATCCTGCAAAAGGACTATTATCGTCTTCAAGCCTTCCTCTCGAACATCACCTGGGCTGAGGACAAGCCCTTCGCCACGCAGGCGCAGATTGACGATTACGCGACCAAACTCAAAGCCTGGGAGGAAGCCACGAAGGAACCGCGCGCCGTCATTGATGGCATCGTCGAGCCGAAAGTCACCAATGCGCAAAAAAACGCCATCACCAAGTTCCCCGAGGAAATTCAGGTCATGTTCGCGAAGTCACGCGAGCAGCGCACGCCGTATGAGGAGCAGATCGTCCAACTCGCCGGTCGTCAGGTTTATTATGAGCGCGAGCGCTACAAGGCGGACAAATTGAAGGAGCCGGAAGCCACGCAGTATCGCGAGGCGCAGGCCAAGCTAGCCGAATTCGCTCACCTGAAGCCCAAGCCACTCATTCCCACACTCGCCGTCGGTGAGACTGGCCCAACGGCACTACCCGCCAAGTTCTCATCACGCAAAGTCGGCGAAGTCGCCACCGTTCCAGGTTTCCTGACCATCCTCAATCCCAAGGACGCCGAAATCCCCGCCGCAAAACCTGACGCGCTCACCAGCGGTCGCCGTACGGTGCTCGCAAACTGGCTCACCAGCCCGCAGAACCCGCTCACCGCCCGCGTCATCGTGAACCGCGTGTGGCAGTATCATTTTGGCAAAGGCATCACGACGACGGCAAGCGACTTTGGCCGCCTCGGCGACAAGCCTTCGCACCCAGAACTGCTCGACTGGCTCACCAGTGAGTTCATCAAGAGCGGCTGGAAATTGAAGACGCTACACAAGCTCATCATGGCCAGCGCGACCTATCAGCAGAGCACCGCGAGCGCTAAAGATGCGCTGCTCAAAGATCCTGAGAACCGCCTGCTCTGGCGCTACAGCCCGCGTCGTCTCGATGCGGAGCAGGCACGCGATTCCATGCTCACCGCCAGCGGCGAACTCGATCTCACCATCGGTGGCGAAGGCGTGGAGAAGTCCAAACCGCGCCGCAGCCTCTACCTGCGCAAGATGCGCAACACGCCGGATGATTTCCTCGCCAGCCTCGACGCACCACCCGGATTCCAGAGCACGCCCGAGCGTCAAAGCACCACCACCGCCACGCAGAGCCTCCTCATGGTCAATGGCGACTGGCCGCTCGATCGCGCACGCGCCATGTCAGCCCGTTTGATCAAAGAAGATCCCAAGGATGACGTGAAACGCATCGCCAATGCCTACACGCTCGCCTTTGCACGCCAGCCCACGAAGCAAGAGAGCACTGCGGCACTCGCCTTCCTCAAAACTCAGCGCAGCATGCTGCAACGCGAGGCACCACCCGCGCCGCCGGTCTCCACACCGCTCGCTGATGCGCAGAAGTTCTTCGGCCCAAATCCCGCTGCACGCACAACGAAGACCTTCCTCCTTCAACCCGGCACGCCGAATGAAAAATTGCGCGTGAACCTTGAAGGCAAGGTCGAGAGCGATCAATTCGCCATCGAGGCCGTCGTGAAGCTCAATTCACTCTATCCTGATGCCAGCGTGCGCACCATCGCCGCGCGTTGGGACAATGACAAAACCAAGTCCGGCTGGTCCCTCGGTGTCACGAGTGAAAAATCCGCGCACAAGCCGAACAACCTCATCGTCCAGCTCAGCGGTTCCGACTTCCAAGGCAGCCCCGCGTATGAAGTCGTCGCCTCCGGCCTCTTCATTGCGGTCGGCAAGCCCTACTATGTCGGTGCCAGCCTCGACAACCATCCCGCCCCCGGGCAGACCTTCGGCGGCACCGTCACCTTCTACGTCCGCGATTTGAGCGATCCCACCGCCGCGATGCAAACCGTCACCGTCCCGCATCAAATCGTCGGCAGCTACATCAACAAAGATCGAGCCTTGTATGTTGGCGGTCGCGAGATCGACAAACGCAGCCTGTGGGACGGCGCCATTGCCCGCGTGGCATTGCGTGCCGGTCAACTCGACGCCGGCAAGCTCATGAGCTGGACCGTGAACAGCGATCCCACCTGCATCGCCGACGTTTCCGCCGACCAGGCCGCCACCATGGAAAAAGCGCCCGCTGAAAGCCGCTGGACCTGGGAATCCAGCGCCGCACCAACCAAAGCCAGCGGCGTACTCGACCCCAATCGCGAAGCACTGGCAGACTTATGCCATGCATTGCTGAACTCGAATGAGTTCTTCTATTTGCAGTAAGAAGGCATGGCCATCCTCACTTCGTCTCTGCTTTCCCAAAAAACATCAAATGCTGCCATGGCAGGCCGTCGAATTCGCGTTTCAGTTCAAAGCCGTTGGCCGTCATTTCCTTGTTGATCTGCGCCTTGCTCATTTTGTGCTCGGGCTTGATCGGCACGGTGTCGTCTTCGGCGCGGAATTCGACGAGGACGATCTGCCCCCCCGGCTTCAAGGCGGCACGCATGCCGGCGAGCATCTGTACGGGGTGCGAGAACTCGTGATAGACATCGACGAGCAGGATCATGTCGCAGGTGTTCGGTGGGAGCTTGGGATCGTGGTAGAGGCCATTGATCGGCTCAATGTTTTTCAAGCCTTTACGCTCGATGTTTTGCCGCAGCATTTCGATCATCTCCGGCTGCACATCGACAGCGAGGATTTTGCCGTTTTCACCGACCATCTCGGCCAATGGCAGGGTGTGGTAGCCATTGCCACAGCCCATGTCGCAGATCACCATGCCAGGCTTAACCTGGAGCTGCTCACGCATCTTGCTGGGGCCCTCCTCCTGCTCACGCACGCGGCGCATCAGCCACTCGGCCCCTTTCCAGTGCATCGTTTGGGCGATCACGCGGCCCTCATATTCAGTCAGCGCGGGTGGAACCTCTTGAGCAGGTAAATTGATGGCGGCAAGGAGGAGCAGAAAGGTGAGAAGACGCATGATGGAGTCCATCAAACGCTGGAATTGAAAGAAATGTAGCGATTTGACCGCTCGAAAGACTTTTCCAGACTCGCGCTGGAAATCACCGGGCGACTCCGTATCGTCGTCACCATGAATTGCAGCCCGATTACCCGCTTGCTGCTGCCCGTGCTCGGGGCGGCAGGGATTTCCGTGCTCTGCGCGCAGGAAGTGCCCGCACCTACGCCGCCGAAAAACCCCATCCCCGAGGATGTCATCGGCGACGAGCATGTGCGCGAGGAGTTCGGCGTGAACGAGTTCACCACGCCGTCGATCCGCAAGCTGTTCGACATGCTCAACCACATCGGCAAGCTCAGTTACGACGATCTCAAGCGTCCAATCACGGACAAAACACCCGCCGACCGCGTGCTCGTCTCGATGGGCCTCGGCACGCTCATCGCCGATGGCTTTCTCATCGTGCAATGCGAGAAAGTTGAGGAGATGGAAACCGTGGGCCGTGCGATGATCAAATACGGCAAGGCGCTCGGCGCCGGCACGCGCATGAACAAGCACACACAGAGCTTGTTTGAATACAGCCTCAAGGGCAACTGGCAGGACCTGCGCGTCGAACTCGCCAAAACACAGGCCGATGTCGAAGCGGAGATGGTGCAGCTTCGCGATGTGGACATCGCACATCTCATCAGCCTCGGTGGCTGGCTGCGTGCGCTGGAAATCTCCACCAAGAGCATCAGCGACAACTATACCGAGGAAAAGACCCGCCAGCTCACACGGCGCGACATTGCCGAGTACTACCTGATGAGCCTCGACAGCCTGCATCCCAGCATCATGAAAAACCCGGCACTGCAAGCGCTGCGCAAAGGCCTCTCGGAGATGCTCCCGCTCGTCGATGTGCCCGAAGGCAAGGCGCTGACGCTGGAGGAAGTGAAGACGCTGTATCAAAAAGCTTCCGCGCTCTCACACATCGTCACCGACAAAATGAACGGCTGAGCGCGTTCCGGCTTCGTAACCCAACCCCATGTCAAAACTCACCCCGCCTCAGCGCCAGCTCGTCGAACAATGGGCCGCTGAAGGAGCGAACCTCAATCAAATCCAGGACCGTCTCCGTGCCGAGTGCGCCACCACGCTCACCTACATGGAGACGCGCATGCTGCTCATGGATCTTGGCGTGAAGTTGCAGGACAAGCCGCGCGAGCTGCCTGCGGCAGAAAGCAAGCCAGCCGTGGCGGATGACGTTGCCATCGGTTCAGAAGATCTGGAATTTGAAGCCTCCGCAACGCCCGCGCCTGCTGGCACCGGCACCTTCAGCGTCAGCGCCGATGTTGATCCTGTGCCCGGTGCCCTCGTCAGCGGCAAGGCCACCTTCACCGATGGCAACAGCGTCGTCTGGTTCATGGATGAGATGGGCCGCTTCGGCCTCAAAGGCCCCACGCCGGACTACCAACCGCCCGCTTCCGACATCCCGCAGCTCCAACGCGAACTCAATCAACTGCTCCAGCTTCGCGGCTTCTGATCCAGCCTTGACCTCTTGACCGTTGCCTGCTTGACGTTTCCCCATGCTCCTGATCATCGACAACTACGACTCCTTCACCTACAACCTCGTCCAGTACTTCGGCGAGATGGGAGCTGTCATGGAAATCCGTCGCAATGATCAGATCACGCTCGACGAGATCGAAAAGCTCAAGCCCGACCACATCTGCATCTCCCCCGGCCCCTGCACACCGAAGGAAGCCGGCATCAGTTGCAGCGTGATCGAGCGCTTTGGCAAGTCCACCCCGCTCCTCGGCGTCTGCCTCGGCCATCAGGCCATCGGCCACGTCTTTGGTGGCGATGTCGTGCGCGCCGGCCGCCTCATGCATGGCAAAACTTCGATGATTCATCATACCGGCCAGTCCGTCTTCAAAGGACTGCCCGAGCCGTTTGAAGCCACTCGCTATCACTCGTTGCTCGTCAAACGCGATACGTTGCCGAACTGCCTCGAAATCACCGCCACTGCCAGCGATGACGAATCCGAGATCATGGGCCTCCGCCACAAGGAACTCCCCATCCACGGCGTCCAGTTCCATCCCGAGTCCATCCTCACGCAGGAAGGCAAGCGGTTGCTGAAGAACTTCCTGGAGATGTAAGAACCGGGTCGTCAAGCAATGGTCAAGAGGTCAAGGAGGTTGATTCCCGACCACACGACTCTTGACCACTCCTTGACTTCTTGACCACTGCTTGACCGTGCCACACACCAAGAAATCATTGGCGGCACGCTCTGTGCGCTCTTAAATCTCAGCGGGATCGCCTGCGCGGTGGTCTCACCCCATTACCCATGCCCAACTCCTCCGCACTTCGAGACGCCCTCAAGCAGTCGCCGAACAACCTCTCACTGCTGCTGCTGTATGGCCGTGCGTGCCTAGAGGAGCTGCATTTGGATGAAGCGCGGGAAGTTTTCTCTCGTGCTTTGGAGCAGGACCCGGATCAAACCGACGCCATGCTCGGCATCGCCAAAGTTTCGTTCATGGAAGGCGACACCTCTGGTGCCGCCGTGCGTGCCGAGCGCGTGCTGTTTCTCGAACCGAACAACGCGCAGGCTCATTTGCTCCTCAGCCGCGTGTATCTCAGCGAACACGACCGCAACAAGGCCATTGAGCACTTCGACCGCGCCGCGCAGATCGACGGCACGATGAGTGATCCCGCGCTCGAACGCGAACTGGGCCGCACTGCCCGCGATGCGCGCAAAACCGCGCCCACACCTGCGCCTGAGCCAGCGAATCAAGAATCACCGCCTCCTGGTGGTGGCGATGCCGACGAGTTCTTCGACGATCCCTTCGATGACCCGCCCTACGACTGGCGGCCCGAAACTTTCTACGCGCCCGGCGATCCTGAACGCGGTCGTGTCACGTTCGCTGATGTCGGCGGCATGGAGGAACTGAAGGAGGAGATTCGCCTCAAGATCACCTACCCGCTCCAGTTCCCCGATTTGTACAAGGCCTATGGCCGCAAAACCGGCGGCGGCATCCTCATCTATGGCCCGCCCGGCTGTGGCAAGACGCTCATCCTGCGCGCTGTCGCCGGTGAAGTGCCGTGCAACTACCTCGCCGTCGGTCTGCATGAGATTTTCGATCCCTACTTCGGCAGCACCGAGCGCAACCTGCATCAAATCTTCGAGACCGCCCGCGCCAACGCGCCGTGCGTGCTCGTGTTTGATGATCTCGACTCCCTCGCGCAAGACCGCCGCCAGATCCGCGAAAGCCAGATGCGCAATCTGGTGAACCAGTTCCTGCATGAGATGGATGGCATCCGCAGCGACAACCAGCGCATCCTCGTCATCGGTGCCACGAATCAGCCCTGGGCGCTCGATCCCGCCTTTCGTCGGCCCGGCCGCTTCGATCAGGCCATCTTCGTGCCACCGCCGGATGCGCCAGCGCGCGCGCAGATCATCGAACTGTTCGCCAAGGACAAACCCATCTCCAATTTCGACAACGCCGCTCTCATCGAAGCCACCAACGGCTTCTCCGGAGCTGATTTGAAGTGGGTTTTCGACCGCGCTGCCGAACTCGCCCTCTCCGCCGCCATCCACACCGGTCAGCCGGTGCCGATCACGCTCGAACTGCTCCTCGCCGTCGCCAAAGCGCATGAACCGACCACACAAACGTGGTTCGAAGGCGTGCGTACGCACGAGCAGCAGGCCGCCCCCGACAGCATCTTCAACGACATGCGCAAGTTCCTCAACGCGCCGTCGAATTCGAAGAAGGAGCGATAAGCCGCTGCACATTTGGAGTGCGGCTGCGCAGGGAGGAACGCCCGGAGCTGCCGCTTTCGAATGGTATCGGACGTGCGAAAGACCGATGAACGCTCGAAAGCGGCAGCTTCACCCTTTCAGGATTGCGCAGCCGCACTCCAAAGACCTCAATTCGTGAAGGAACGGTGACGCATCATCATTCCATATGCGAAAGCAGGTGAACCAATAGGAGAGTGTAGCCAATCGCTAAAAACATACCGATGAGAGCAGCGGTGGCGGCAATACCTCTCCTCGCAGTTTTTTGCCTGCGCCATAAAGGAAAAAGGCGATGCAAAAGAGCGGCGGACTTCCATACATTCCAAGCAGTGCCAACAAATCTCCTCGCAGTCGCCCATTGAGAGCCAGGATAAACAGCCAAGGACACGCGCTTGCTGCAAGCACCACTACTCCCGCCAGCACCCGGTGAAAACGGTTGAACACAACTGCGCTCAGTCCAGCAACGGAAACTGCCAGAGCACTCGCATAAACCATCAATGCTTCACCATCCATAGCGAAATAAGGCTCACCGCTTCAACTCTCCGTCCACGATGCGCATCGCACCACGCGGATTCGAGTCTTTGAGCAGTTCCGGCAGCGCCTCCTCAGGGAAGCCCTGATAGCTCACCGGACGCACGAAGCGGTAAATGCTCGCGGTACCGATGCTGGTGAAGAAACTGTGGCTCGCGGCGGGATACGGCCCGCCATGATGCATCGACGGACAAACTTCGATGCCAGTGGGGAAGCCGTTGAAGATGATGCGACCGACTTTCTTCTCCAAGACGCGCACCAGCGGTGCGAAATCGCGCAGATCCTGCTCCGTGCCGTGCAGCGTCGCGGTGAGTTGGCCTTCGAGGCTGTTCGCGTAGCGCAGCATGTCATCGAGGCTCGTGCATTGCGTGATGATCGAGCAAGGACCGAAGACTTCGCGTTGCAGTTCGGCATTGCCTTCCAGCACGTCGATGGTGGTGGTGAAGATGCGGCAGGCGGCCTGCGAGGCCGTTTCGCTCGGAGGTGTTTCGGATTGTCCGGCAAGATGCAGGCCGTCGATGGTCTGCCACACGGCAGTGCCAGCGTCATAGGCCTCGCAGATGCCGCGATGCAGCATCGTCTGCGGCGCCACTTTGCCAGCGAGAGCGGCCGCGTTGCTGATGAACTGGTTCAATTCACTTCCTTGCAGGCCCAGCACGACAGCAGGGTTCGTGCAGAATTGGCCCACCCCCATCGTGACGGAGCCGACGTAGGCTTCGGCGATCTTCGAGGCACGCTCCTTGAGCGCACCCGGCAGCACAAACACTGGATTCACTGATCCCATCTCCGCATACACCGGAATCGGATGCGGACGAGCAGCAGCAACATCCATCAACGCCCGACCACCACGCAGCGAACCGGTGAAACCGACCGCCTGTGTGAGCGGATGCTTCACCAGCGTCGTGCCGATGTCGTTGCCCTTGCCATGCAGCAGCGAAAAACTGCCCGCTGGCAACCCGACCTTGTGCAGAGCATTGACCACCGCACGCCCCATCATTTCACAGGTGCCGGGATGTGCCGGATGGCCTTTCACCACCACCGGACACCCTGCTGCGAGCGCGCAAACCGTGTCCGTCCCGACCACACCGATGGCGAAAGGGAAATTGCTCGCGCCAAAG
>JAYVIO010000360.1:0-2948 GCA_043770175.1 Verrucomicrobiales bacterium
ACGCCATGGCAGCGCCAGCCGCTTTTGATAAAATTGCCGCAGTGGTTCCAGATCGCCCTGCTTCGCCGCCGCCTTGGCTCGCAGATACAATTCAGCGAGCCTGCCCCAGCTCATGGCGCAGAGCGCGTTCCAATGGAACCCGACGTTCTCCGGTGACGCGTTGATGTTCGTCGCCACATAGCGGCCGGAGGCGTTGAGCTGGCGGCGTGTTCGGTCGCTGTCATCAAAGCAGTGACCGCAGCCCTCGCAGGTGAGCGAAGCCGTCTCGCGCACGCGGGCAAAATTCCATTCACCAACTTCATCGCGGGCGTCCTTGCTCCATTCCACATTCTCCCATTTGAAGGGCTGCCGCAGATGGCAGTTGGAACATTCAAACGTCCACTCGCGCATGTCGGTGGTTTCAAACTTGCGGTGTGTGTCGTCGTTCTCCTCACCGCCCTGACTCATGAACAGGCACTTGCCCAGCCAGCCGAAGGCGGTGACGCGCGCTTCAGCCTCGGCCATGTGTCCCACCGGCCAGCGCCATGTCTCATCACCGATCAGCCAGCGGATGGAGCGCCGTTGCAGGTTGGTCTTGTTGTGGGCACCAAGCACCCACAGCGTCATGCCGTTGGCAAAATGCTTGGTGGTCGTCTTGAGCTTGTGGCGGTCGCGCGGGTAGAGCGCCTGCACGGCGGGACATTCATCAAAGATGCGTCCGAGTCGGCTTTCGGCCTGGTCACGCGCATCATCATCCGTTTGGTCCAGCCAGAGCGCCGGGCCGGGCAGGTTGGCGATGATGTAGCAGAGACCGATCTCGCCAATCGTGGTCTTGCTCGATTGAATCGCGGCGATGATCGAGACGATGCGTGCCTTGGGATCAACCAATGCTTCCAGCGGTTCCTTCAGCCACGGCGAGTTGTCCGCGCGAAACCGACCCGGCACCGGGGAGTATGGAATCGAGTGAACATGCTCCTCGGCCCAAGCCCATGGGGGGCGGCGGTCAGGAGGCCGCCAAATCTGGCAGCCGATCTCGCGCAGCGTATCACCCATGGCCTTGGTTGAGGAGCGTCAGCACTTCGTCGATGGCCTTGCGATTCTCCTCCTGAATGCCGGTGGCATCGAGACCGGAGAGGATCGGTGGCAATTCGTTTTCAAACTTGTTGCGCAACAGGCTCGTGACCCGTCCGGCAATCCGCGTCCATTCCTGCCGCACCTCCTCCATCGCGACATAGAGACCCTTTCTCACTGCCACCTTGAGTTCGCGTTCTTCCACTTCGGCCAGCAGCTTGCGGGCACGCAGGGCGGTTTCGAGATCGGTTGTCGGAGTGCCTCCCTTGAGATCATGCTGCTTCATGAACTCGCGCCATGCGGCCACATCGTGCAGACCATTGGCGGCTGGGGTTGGTGAATCCTTCCGCTTCTTCCATGTCGTGATCGACTGGCGTGTGACACCGAGAATGTCGGCGAGTTCCACGAAGTTCCTCGCAAACGCTGGCCCCACTTTATCCCCACCCGCCGAACTACTGGCGAGATTTTGCAGCATGCTGCGTTCCGCCCGACTCAGTTTGCCGCCGTGATGCACCCGTTGCACCAGGTTGGCCAAGTCCTTGTTGAGCAGTTTGCGAGCGAGATCGGGAGGGAGTGATGTTTCCATGACTCCGCTGGCGGCGGCGTCAAATCAACCTGCTGGGCCGGACGAAGGAGGTTTTGGATGACGGACACGGCGGGCCACCTTCGTGCCGTCGTCCTGTGCTTCTATTTCTGTGTCCCAATCGGAGCATACTTCATCATGAACCTGCCAGGCTCCTTGCATCAACTCCTTCATCTCGGGTGTCCGCTCTGAACGAAGGGCAATGGGACAGTGCGGAAATTCACGCATGAACGCGTTCCAAAGCTGGCGATCCTCACGCATCAGTCTGCGACCGGCAAAGAGCTGGCTGCGGATGGCGAAAATCATCACCATTTGTCGTTTGGCCTGCCAGGGAAGACTGAGCACATCCTCAAAGTTTTCGTCCTGCCAGTAAAGGCCGCAGAACGGCATGAAGCATGTGCTCCTCTTGGCATCGGGATCAAATCGGAGCGAAGTGATGTAAGCCCGTGCCTCAGGGGAAAAAACCAAGCAGGCGTCTCCCTGCTCCGGCTTTGCAGTTTGGCGTGTGGTTCTGGTTGAGCGCTTTCGCATGAGGAATCTTTGCCATAGGTGACCGATTCTTCCAAGGCTCATTCACTTACCACCTTTGCCAGCCAACAGCTTCATCAGTGCTACGACGGCATAGCCACGCGGTGTGGCCCGCTCCTGCTCCCAGTTCTCCAGCGTGCGTTTGCTGATGCCCAAAAACTCCGCTGCATCGCGCTGGCTGAACGCCTTCCTCTCACGCCACGCTTGCAGCGCACGGGCAAATTTGCGGGGTGTCACCCCTTTGGGAAGTTTCATGGCAGCCATACGCAAGTCACGCATAGCCAAGTTCTGGCGTCAACCGCGTTGACACTGTCGCAGGGGCGTGAGTATTCCCATTTATTGCGCCCATACGCGCGTGATTGATCCCGACACGCTGAAGCCCAATCCGGCCAACCCGAACCGGCACAGCGCGCATCAGATCGCGTTGCTGGCCTCCATCATTCAAGAGCAGGGCTGGCGCAATCCCATCACGCTCTCCAAACGCAGCGGGATGATCGTGCGCGGGCATGGCCGGCTGGAGGCCGCACTGCTCATCGGCTGTGAAGCCGTGCCGGTGGATGAACAGGACTATGCCAGTGAAGCAGAAGAACTCGCGGACCTGCTGGCAGACAACCGCCTCGCAGAACTGGCCGAACTGGATGAGGGCGACTTGAAGCGCCTGCTCAAATCCATTCAGGAAAGCGATCCTGCCTTTGATCTCGAACTCACCGGCTTTGCCGAAGACGAGATCCGCAAACTGTTCGACGCCGAAGACCCTGCCGAGGAGATGGAAATCATCCCGCGCATG
>JAYVIO010000361.1:0-2948 GCA_043770175.1 Verrucomicrobiales bacterium
TTCTTCACGAATCTGCACTCCATGCATGCGCTCACGCCCGCTGCGCAGCGAGAACGGGAAGGTGGCGACAAACCAGGTGCGGTGGGTCTGCTCGTCCCGAAACATGATGGACGAGGCCATGATGGAATCCGCCGCATGCTCGCTCATGGCACGCACGATGGCCTCACGATTGCCTTCCGCCCGCGGCGCCCAGTAATAATTTGCCGCAAGGTTCAGCACGCAGGCGTACACCGTGCAGGCAAAAATGGGCTGCAGCACCTGAAACAAGCTGCGGCCGGCCCCAAGCATGGAGATGATCTCGTTGGCCCGTGACATGCGCGTAAGCGCGTAGAGCACCGAGAGCAGCAGCGCCACCGGCACGATCTCAACATACACAAAGGGCAACAGGCCAAGATAAAAGCCGATCACGTCCCCGAGGCTGGACTTGGAGGCCTGGAAGTCCTTCAAATTGTCCAGCAGATCCATGATGATCCACAGGGAGAAGAACGAGACGAAGCAAAAGAGGAGCGGATGCAGGAAGGTGCTGAGGGTATAGCGCTCCAAAATGCCGAGGCGCCGATAGTAGAGCAGAACGAACGGCACCGACCCCAGTGTCAGTGCGATGAAGACCAGCTTGAACGCGAACGCCACCGGCGCCGGGGGTTCGCCCATTTCCGTCATCTGGGAGTGTGCGATGTATTCCACCAATTCGCTGGCGATGGCCCACAAAGCCACGGAGACGGCGGCAACGCTCACCGGGAACATCAGGCGCTGCAGATCACCCCAGCGCCGCCAGATGACGAGCAGCAGCACCGGCACGCCCAACGTGACCCACAGATTGAGATAAGGCAGCACGCCCGCGAGCACGAGGATGCTTTTTGGCACCGAGATGTGCGCCAACTGCGCCTGTTGAATCGCCGCACCCACCTCGTCATCAGGATGGGTGCGATGCCAGCCCAGCAGGATCGACAAAAACAGCAGACCGATGGCGACCGCGAAGGAACCTCTTCCCAAGTAGGGAAGTTCACGCGCCTTTTGCCAGGCCTGGATCACACGTTGCTGCCACTTCATGCCGGGGAGATTTCAGAGTCGGCCAGAGGGCCGGATGCGTCAAGGCTGCACGGTCACTGGGCAAAAAGAAGCCCGGAGTTTGAACTCCGGGCTTCGTGGCAGATTTTTGTGATGGCTGCGATCAGTTCAGATCGAGGCAGACGCCTTCCACCGTGCTGCGGGCAAAAATTTTGCCGTTGGCGAGGATGGGATAGCTCCAGACTTTGCCGTCGAGCACGTCTTTGCGGGCCACCTCGGTGTATTTGTCAGGTTTGGCCTCGGCGACGACGATCTCGCCTTTGTCGCTGGTGGCGATGATTTTGTCACCCGCGAGGATGACCTGACCGGGGCCGAAGCCCTTTTCAGCCCACTTGTCCTCACCCGTGCGGATGTCCACGCAGGCGAGGGGGCCTGCGCCGTATTCCTTAAAGCTGAACATGCCGTAGAGATAGCCGTCTTTGACGACCGGGGTGCTCCAGTGATTGAAGCATTGGTTTTCACGGCGCCAGATCTGCGCGGCTTCCAGCTTGCCACCGGCTTTGCTGAGCTTGAAGGCACCGGCACCGACGCCGTAACCGGCGGAGCAATAGACGATGTCTTCAAACACGACGGGAGAGGCGGCAGTGCTCACTTTGTAAGGGAAGGCGGCACGCCAGAGGACATCACCTTTTTGTGGCTCGATGCCGACGAGGTTGGTCTGGGTGAAGAAGATGGCCTGATGCACGCCGAGGATCTCGGCGAGGATCGGGGTGGCGTGGGTCATCTTGTCGTCCTCGCCTTTCCACACGACTTTGCCGGTGTTCTTGTTCAAACCGATGAGCGCCTGGCCTGCGCCGCCGCCGGCGAGCAGCAAAACATCGCCGTCGATGAGCGGAGAGGCGGCGTTGTGCCACTTGATCTGCACCCCGGCGTTTTCCTTCATCACGTCGTGGCTCCAGACTTTGTCACCGCTGGCGGCATCGAAGCAGAACACGCCGAGCATGGAGTCGATGACGTACACTTTGCCGCCGTCGATCACGGGCGTGGAGCGGGAACCGTCGCCACCTTTGTTGTCAGGCGTGCCGGAATCGCCGCCACCGTCGTATTTGGCGATGACGGTGAGGGGCTTGCTCCAGAGTTGCTTGCCGGTCTTTTCATCGAGGCAGACGAGCACTTCGCCGGTGTTGCCGTCGGTTTCACCGGTGACGAGCGTGTAGGCCTTTTCGCCAGCGACCGCGAAGGAGCTGAAACCGAGATTCGTGGGTGATTTCCAGACTTCTTTGAGGCTCCATTGGGTGCCTGAGACAGCGGGGACGATACCATTGCCGGCTGGGCCACGGAAAGTTCCCCAGTCAGTGGTTGCAGCAGAAGCGGTCGTGGCGAGCGCCAGACCGAGGACGGTGGTGAGGTGGGTGCGTGTCATGATGAGGAAATGCGAGAGCGGGTGTGAACGAGTGCTATGGGGAAGCTCTTTCGTTGCCCACAAAACACACGAACGGACACGAAAAATGGAGCGAACTGAATGCTGAAATTCCTTTCGTGCTTTTTCGGGTGTTTCGTGGGCCGAATGGATTTTACTCCGTCGGCCTGCGGGATCGTGGCTCGCGAGTCACGGTGTCACCTGTGCCAGCGCTGGTGACGAAGGGGCCGTCGGCCATCGGGGCGGTCTTGGTAAAGCCGACGTCGGGCATGTCGCTGGGCTTGCCTTCGAGCGGGAAGTCTTTGCGCAGCGGGAAGTAAGGATAGCCTTCCCACATCAAAATGCGGCGGAGGTCGGGGTGGCCGCTGAACTTGATGCCCATCATGTCCCAGACCTCGCGCTCGTGCCAGTCGGCGGTGGCCCAAAGGTCGCTGACGGTGGGGACGGGTTCGTCTTCGGCCACGGCGGCGCGGATGCGCAGGTGCTCGTGATGACCGTAGCCGTAGATCTCATACACCAT
>JAYVIO010000362.1:0-8055 GCA_043770175.1 Verrucomicrobiales bacterium
GCGGGCTATTTTTTGAGCTTCTTCTCGGCTTGGTTGAGCATTTCACGAAGCGCGGCGAGGTCATCTTTCGAGACATCGTCACGCTCCATCATTCCGGCGACGAAGGGCGTGAGGCGGCCATTGAAGACTCGGTCAAGAAAGCTGCGGCTCTCCTCATGCTGGCATTGATCCTGTGCCACGGCAGGCGAGTAACGGAATTCACGACCGATAGCCTGCACCGCGAGCGCACCTTTGTCCGTGAGTCTGCGAATCAACGACTGCACTGTGCGCGGCTTCCAGTGCAGTCGGCCTTCGAGATCCTTTACCACTTCAGCCAGGGTGCTCGTGCCACGTTCCCACAGGACCTTCATGACGGTCCATTCGGCGTCGGAAATCTTGGGTGCGGGCGAAGAGGGAATGCGGCGTGCCATAGTATGGATTACAAATGTGATCCACGGATTACGCATGTAATCCATGTTGGCAAATTCTATTTTAATCGACAATTCTCTGCCACCGAAACTGAAGAAGCGCTTGCCTGTGCGCCTTTTCGCAGCACAAAGCCATCATCCATGGAAAAACTCATCGTACACGGCGGCGCTCCGCTCAAAGGTCGCATCAACATCAGCGGATCGAAGAATTCGTCGCTGCCCATCCTCGCGGCCACGCTGCTCACGAAAGAGACCTGCACGATTCGCCGTGTGCCCGACCTCAGCGACACGAACTACATGGTGCGCATCCTCGGTGAACTCGGTGCTGAAGTGGAACGTGCCAGTGGTGTCGTGGTGGTGAAGGCGGAGAAGATCAAATCCGTCGCCCCCTACGAACTCGTGCGCAAAATGCGCGCCTCCATTTGCGTGCTTGGGCCGCTCACGGGCCGTTTGAAGAAATGCACGGTCTCGTTGCCAGGCGGCTGCGTCATCGGCGACCGCCCGGTTGATTTGCATCTCAAAGGTCTCGAAGCGCTCGGCGCGCAGGTCACCGTGGAAGGCGGCGATATTTTTGTGAACGCCAAAAAGGGCTTCAAGGGCGGCCCGATGAATCTCATGGGTAAACACGGCTCCACCGTGCTCGGAACGGACAACGTGATGATGGCCGCCGTGCTCGCCAAAGGCACCACCATCATCGAAGGCGCTGCCGCAGAGCCTGAAGTCGAAGATCTGGCGAACTTCCTCATCAAGATGGGCGCGAAGATTCAAGGAGCGGGCACGAACCGCATCGTAATCGAAGGTGTGAAAGAGTTGCATGGGGCCGAACACACCGTCATCCCCGACCGCATCGAGGCCGGCACCTTCCTCGTCGCTGGTGCGATGCTGGGCGATGGAGTTACACTCAAGCGCGTCATGCCTGAGCACATGAAATCCGTCACCGACGCGATGATCAAGTGTGGCTTCCCGCTCGATATCACCAAGGACAGCATCACCGTGCGCCCGAATCCGAACGCGAAAGGCTTCGATCTCACCACGCTCTGTTATCCCGGCTTCCCCACTGACATGCAGGCCCAGTTCTGCGCTCTCGCCTGCGTCATCAACGACACCAGCACGATCACCGAAACCATCTTCCCCCAGCGCTTCATGCACTGCGCTGAAATGAAACGTATGGGAGCCAACATCGACCTGCAAGGAGCCACCGCCCGCATTCGTGGCGGCGTACCGATGAAAGGCGCTCCCGTCATGGCCTCCGACCTCCGTGCTTCTGCAGCGCTCGTGCTCGCGGGCCTCGTTGCCGAAGGCAAAACCGAGATCAATCGCCTCTACCACATTGATCGTGGCTACGAGCACTTGGATGACAAACTGGCCGCTCTAGGTGCGCAGTTGGAGCGAATGAGAGGTTAAGGAATCAGTTTGAGCAATGCTTGGGCAGCGGGAGACAAGGCGCTGCCTTTCTGCCACACGGCGGCGATCTGCCGCTGCATCTTCGGCTCACGAATCGTGACTGCTTGAATGGTCTTGGGCAGATTGCCTGCCGCTAGTTGCGGCACGATGGCCAAACCGAGACCCGCAGCAACAAGGGCACGCACCGTTTCGAGTTCACCACTCTCACAGGCAATGCGCGGTTCGAATCCCGCTTTGCGGCAGGCTTCCAACGCCGTGTCTCGCGCACGGCCTTTGTAGAAGATGAAGGATTGTGCCGCGAGTTGCCTCAACGCCACCTCCTTCTGCTTCGCCAGCGCATGAGATTTCGCGACGAGCAGCACAAAGGGCTCAAGTGATGATCGTTTGCGCTTCGAACGCCGCCTTGCTGGCTGGGAGTTGGAGAAAACCGATATCGGCCAGGCCGGATTCGACGCTGGTCGCCACGCGTTCGGAACTGTCCTCGATCAATTGCAGCTCCACTTTGTCATGCAGCCTGCTGAATGTGCGAATCACATCGGGCAGCAGGCACGCGCTGACACTCGGAATCGCCGCGATGATCAATTTGCCCCCGCGAAGCTGCGCCACGTCGGAAACGATGGCCTTCGCCGCCTCTGCTTGAGTGAGAAGCGCCTCCGCACGCGGCAGAAAGGCTTTCCCGGCGGCGGTGAGCTGGACCTCTTTGCGGCCACGAATGAACAAGGTCGTACCAAGTTCCGCTTCGAGATTTTTCATCTGCTGGCTCAAGGCCGGCTGCGCCATGTGCAGACGTTCCGCTGCCCGCGTAAAACTGCGGTGTCGGGCGATTTCGATGAAGTAGCCAAGTTGGTAGAGTTCCATGAATGATTGGTGGCAGCTTGGCCTGCCGTGTTGGCTTTCCAAGTTCGAATAAATGACCGCATGGTCGCGTCCGAAGGCATCTCCCGCCATGAATTCTCTTCTCATCGCTTTGGTTGCGCCGGTGCTTTTGTTATCGGCCTGTGTCCCATTGCGCGTCGAGTTTGTGCATCCTGTGTTGAAGCAGGAAGGACTGAAGGGGAAGACCGTCGCCGTGGGGGAGGTGGTGTCGGTTCATTGGGAGAACGATCCCACGCCTGATGACTCGGCCGCCATTATCAGGAATTGCGAGCAGCGGCTGCGCCAGAAACGTCCGCAGACGAGCATCATCAACTCCAGTGTTCTCGAACGTGCCGTCGGGGAGCTGAGGAGCAGGCCGTCTTCGGCGGTTGATCTCCCGCGCCACGTCGTGAGTGGCACGCAGGCTGCCACGGCCAAGTCGCAAAACATCGACTATATCCTGCTCATTGAGGTGCTGTACGACCGTCTGGAAAACAACGTGACCCAACACGAGGAGACGGAGACTGATGAGGAACGCGACAAAGATGGTAATGTGATCCGTGAGTGCAAACGGACGAGTTACGTCACGACCGCGCATGCCACACGCAGGGTCGGGTCACGGTTTCATCTACTGGACACGCGCACTCGCGAGACAGTGTGGCAGGCGGTTTCAAACCATCTGCACTGCAACGAAAACTCGGTGAAGTCAGGCACATGGTTCGATGGCTTGATGCCAGCCATGCCCGCACCACCTCCGATGTCAGGTGTGGTCGTGGCTTCCACGACCGCCGCCATCCGCAAGCTGCCCAAATGACGAGCCATCGGTTTTTACAATCGCCAGCATCGTAAAATCATCTTTTTCTTATGTTCACCCGCTGCCATCATCGTGCCCATGCAGCGACTTTGCGTCCACACCATCACCACCAAGCCCCTGAGCATTGAAGAATGCCTCGTGCAGTTCCCCAAGCGCGGAGTGACCGGCATCACGATCTGGCGTCAGGCGCTCGAAGGACGTGATTTGGCCGCAGTGGCACGACAGACAAGCGAAGCGGGCCTCGAAGTCGTCAGTCTGTGCCGTGGTGGCTTTTTTCCGGCCAAGACGTCCGCCGAACGCCGAAAGGCCATCGACGACAATCTGAAGGCCATCGAGCAGGCGCATGCCATCGGTGCTCCGCTCATTGTTTTGGTCTGTGGAGCCGTTCCGGGCCAGCCATTGGCCGAATCACGCAAACAAATCGCTGACGGCATCGCCGCCGTGCTTCCAGCCGCCGAGCAAGCAAGCGTGAAACTCGCCATCGAGCCTTTGCATCCGATGTATGCCGACGACCGCAGCGCGGTGAACACGATGCGGCAGGCGCACGAGATCTGTGATGCGCTTGGCTCGCCCAAGCACCTCGGCATCGCCGTCGATGTCTATCACGTCTGGTGGGACCCGGAGTTGAAGGCGCAGATTGACCTCGCGGGCCGCACGGGTCGCCTGCATGCCTTCCACATCTGCGATTGGAAAACGCCCACCACCGATCTCCTCAACGACCGCGGCCTCATGGGCGAAGGCTGCATCAACCTCCGCGAAATCAGCGACTGGGTGGACGCCACCGGCTTCACCGGCCACCGCGAGGTCGAAATCTTTTCGAACAAATGGTGGAGCGTCGATCAAAACGACTTCCTCAACCAGATCGCGGAATCGTATAGCAATCTCTATTCAACCAACCCCTGAAACGGGCTAAAGCCCGAACTACGAACATGGAAACCAAACGAATCGGCATCATCATGAACGGCGTCACCGGACGCATGGGCACCAATCAGCACCTGATCCGCTCCATCAAAGCGATCCGAGACCAAGGTGGCCTCAAAGTCAGTGACGACCTCACCTTGATGCCTGATCCCATCCTCACAGGTCGCAATCATGACAAACTCCAAGCACTCGCCCAGCGCACCGGCGTCTCGCGTTTCACCACGGATGTCGATGCCGCGCTCGCGAACAAAGAAGACACCATCTTCTTCGATGCTTCCGGCACGCTTCAACGAGCAGGCTTTATCGAAAAGGCAGTGAAGGCAGGCAAGGCCATCTATTGTGAAAAGCCGACCGCTGTTGAGACCAGCGAGGCGCTGCGCCTTGCCAAGCTCTGCGAAGATGCAGGCGTGAAGAACGGCTGTGTGCAGGACAAGCTCTGGCTGCCCGGCATTCGCAAGTTTCGCACCTTGCGCGATCAGGGTTTCTTTGGCCGCATTCTCAGCGTGCGTGGTGAGTTCGGCTACTGGGTCTTCACCGGTGAAGATGGCGACCAGCCTGCGCAACGTCCATCGTGGAACTACCGCAAGGAAGACGGCGGCGGCATCATCGTCGATATGCTCTGCCACTGGCGCTATGTGATCGACAATCTCTTTGGCAAAGTGAAGGCCGTAAGCTGCCTCGGTGCCACGCATCTGCCGAAACGTCTCGATGAACGCGGTAAAGCCTACGCCTGCACCAGCGACGACGCCTGCTACGCCACTTTCGAGTGCGAAGGCGATGTGATCTGCCAGTTCAACAGCTCGTGGACCGTGCGCGTGCGCCGCGATGACCTGCTCACCATGCAAGTCGATGGCACGCACGGCAGCGCCATCGTCGGCCTGCGCAAATGCTGGGTGCAAAGCATCGGCACCACGCCACGTCCCACCTGGAATCCCGACATCGACCAGCCCATCAATTTCTTCGGCGGCTGGCAGGAAGTGCCCGATGCCACCACCTACGACAACGCCTTCAAGATCCAGTGGGAGGAGTTCCTCAAGCACGTCGTGCTCGACACGCCATTCCCTTGGACGCTGCGTGAAGGTGCCAAAGGCGTGCAACTCGCCGAACTCGGTCTGCAAAGCTGGGAACAGCGCAAGTGGCTGTCCGTTGAGCCGCTTTGAGAGAAAATATATACAGCAGGCTTTGTCATGCTCGCGCTACGTGATTGCTGTGCGATGGGTGGATCTTCATGTCCGACCACCCGCTGCTGCGCCGACTGCCGAAATCCACCGACTGCTCGAATGACGAGCTGCTGGCGGCGTTTCTCGATTACGTGGCGGAAAATAAGCTGGAGCTGTATCCAGCGCAGGAAGAGGCGATTTTGGAGCTGTTCGATGATCGCAATGTGATCCTCAACACCCCGACAGGTTCGGGGAAATCGCTGGTTGCGACGGCGATGCACTTCCGCTCGCTGGCGAAGGGGCGGCGCTCCGTTTACACATGCCCGATCAAGGCGCTGGTGAATGAGAAGTTCCTCGCTCTGTGTCGCGAATTCGGTCCTGACAATGTGGGCATGGCGACGGGCGATGCGACGGTGAACCGTCATGCGCCGATCCTCTGCTGCACGGCGGAGATTTTGGCTAACTACGCACTGCGGGACGGTGCCGAGGTTATGTTCCGCGAGGTGATCATGGACGAGTTTCATTATTACTCGGACAAGGAGCGCGGCGTGGCCTGGCAGGTGCCGCTGCTCACGATGAGCAAGTCACGCTTCCTACTGATGTCAGCCACGATGGGAGGGCCGGAATTTTTCAAAGAAGGACTCACACGACTGACGAAAGCGGAGACGAGGGTGGTGGCATCGTATGAGCGTCCGGTGCCGCTGGAGTTCAGTTATGTGCAAACGTCGGTCGATGTGACGTTGCAGGAGCTCGTCGCGGCAAACAAGGCACCGGTCTATCTCGTGCACTTCACGCAGAACGAGGCCGCCCAGGCGGCGCAGGACCTCATGAGTCTGAATTTCTGCTCAGCGGCTGAAAAGGCGTCGATCAAGGAGATGATGGCCGGTGCGAAGTTCACCAGCCCGTATGGCAAAGAGGTCAAAAAATACCTCAGCCACGGCATTGGCATTCATCATGCGGGTTTGCTGCCGAAATATCGTGTGCTCGTTGAGAAACTGGCGCAGCGCGGCCTGCTGAAAGTCATCTGCGGCACGGACACACTCGGCGTCGGCGTGAACGTGCCCATCCGCACCGTGCTGCTCACGCGATTGAGCAAGTACAGCGGCGAAAAGGTCGCCACGCTCACGGCTCGTGACTTTCACCAGATCACTGGCCGCGCGGGGCGTCGCGGCTTTGACGACGTGGGCTACGTCGTATGCCAAGCACCGGAGCATGTCATCGAAAACGCCAAGATGGATGCCAAAGCAGCCGGTGACGTGAAGAAGCTGCGCAAGATGGTCAAAAAGAAGCCACCGGAGGGTTTTGTCGGCTGGAATGACGAGACGTTCAAGAAGCTGCAAGCTGCGTCGCCGGAGCCGCTTGTGTCACGCTTTCAAGTTTCGCATGGCATGCTGTTACAGGTGCTGAGTCGCGCTGGCGATAGTTGCGCGGCGATGCGGCAACTCATCGCCGATTCACATGAGATCACGAAGACGAAGACTCAGCACGAGAAGCGTGCTTGGCAGCTTTTCCGAGCGCTAGTGCAGCGCAAAATTGTCGAGATCATCCCCACCGCGCAGCGTGGGGCGGAAGGCACGAAGCTGCGGCTCAATGTGGAGCTGCAGGATGACTTTTCACTGAACTACACGCTTTCGCTCTATCTCATCGACACGCTGGCGCTGATCGATCCGGCTTCACCGACTTACGCGGCGGATGTGATGACGCTCTGTGAGTCCATTCTCGAAAATCCCGACATCATCCTGCGCCGCCAGCTTGATGCGGTGAAGAACGAGGCGATGACCGTGATGAAAAACGAGGGCGTGCCGTTTGAGGAGCGCATCGCGAAGCTGGAGGAACTGGAATACCCGAAGCCGTGCCGCGACTTCATCTACAACACGTTCAACGCCTTCAGCGACGCGCATCCGTGGGTGGGACAGGATAACATCCGGCCCAAGAGCATCGCGCGCGAGATGTTCGAGAACTTCCGCACCTTTGCCGATTACATCAACGACTACGACCTGCACCGCGCAGAGGGTGTGCTGCTGCGGCATCTCTCGGCCGTGCACAAGGTGCTGGCGCAGACGGTGCCGGACAGTTTCAAGACCGAGCCGGTGCAGGAAATGGAAGCCTGGCTCGCCGGCGTGCTGCGCGGCACCGACTCCAGCCTGCTCGATGAATGGGAGCGGCTGCGCGACCCAAATTACAATCCCGACGAGCAGGACGACAAGCCCGTCGAAGCCCCCGACATCACGCGAAACAAGCGCGAGTTCACCGCGCTCATCCGCACGGAGATTTTCCGTTTTCTGCGACCGCTTTCGATCGGGGACTACGCCGGTGCCATTGCGACTGTGGCTGGTTCGTGGACCACCGAATCGCTGGCTGCGGCGATGGAGCCGTATTACACCGACCACGAACGCATCCGCCTCGACAACGAAGCGCGCAATGGCCGCCACACTTATGTGGAGCCGGGCGACGACAAGCAATCGTGGCGCATCTGCCAGGTGCTCGTCGATCC
>JAYVIO010000363.1:0-2943 GCA_043770175.1 Verrucomicrobiales bacterium
AGCGGCACGCGGCTGCCGCCTTCATTCACCTGGCTCTTTTTGCCGTCCACCTTGCGGCCGTTCAAGGTGCCGACAGGAACGCTGCCATTGTCACCGGCGAACACAATGAGCGTGTTCTCGCGCAGCTTCAGCGTGTCGAGTTCGGCAACGAGTTTGCCAATGAGTTTGTCGAGATACGCGATGTTGTCGGCATAGAGCGAGCCTTCACCGACGTTGTCGGCGGTCTTCTTCGCCTTTTGCTTTTTCACATCGCCTTTCGCCGGACTGTCGGGTGTGGCCAGAATCGGCCCGTGAATCAATGGCTGCGGGTAATAGACAAAGAACGGCTCGTCCTTGTGACGGCGCACGAAGTCGATCACGAAATCGTTGAGCGCATCGGGTCCGTATTTGTTTTCGCCCTTCGGCAGCGGGGTGCCATTGAGATTGTAGTCGGGGTTCCAGTAGCGGTCGGGCTTGCCCTTCGAGCCGTCGGCGTTCTTCACTTTCTTTTTGCCGCCGCCCTCGTCTTCATCCGGCGAACCCGCGCCCCAGATGAGGAATTCGTCAAAGCCCCACTTCGCACCGTCCTCTTTCGTGGTGAAGTAACTGAGCTGCCGCCACTTGCCCGCGACGGCAGTCGTGTAACCCGCCTGCTTCATGAGTTGCGCCACACAGCCGTCTTTCTCCGGCGTTGCGGCTGCACCATGGCCGTTGCTGACGACACCGGTGCGGAACGCATAGCGCCCCGTCATCAGCATCGCCCGCGATGGTGCGCACAACGGCGCGGCAAAGCAGTGCTCAAACCGAGTTCCGCCCACCGCCAGCGCATCAAGATTCGGCGTCTTGTAAACACCGCCATAACAGCCGAGCGCAGGCAGGCCAAGATCATCAGCGAGGATGAAGATGATGTTTGGTTTCGCCGCAGCGTGCAGCGTTGCTGTGAGGCAAAGGAGGAAGATCGCTATTTTCATGACTGGTGTCGCTCCGAACGACGCAAAGGCGTATATCGTTCATGAATTGATCAATTCGGTGGCAAATGCGTCCAAGCAGGCGTTATCAACCCTCAATCCCGACTGCCATGCACCTTTCCCTGCGACTTTTGATGCTTGCTGTTTGCATGGCGTGGAGCGGCCAGGCCTCAGCGGCGACCACGACCAAGTCCAAATCAGCCAAGCCGCCCGCCAAAGCACCTGCGAAGCCGAAAACACCCGACAAGGACGCTGCTTCGGAGAAACCGGAGACCAAAGCTGAAACACCGCCGCCTGCCGCTGTCTCCACCGTCAGCATTGAGGACATCAGCGGCTTTGAAAAATATCCGAAGCAGGTTCAGAGCCTCGTGCAAAGCGCCCTGGCACTCACCCATTTGGAACTGGGCTACCAGTATGGTTCGCACGAGCCAAACAAGGGCGGCATGGACTGCTCCGGCACGGTTTATCATGTGCTGGAGTTTCAAGGCCTGAAGGGCGTGCCGCGCCAGTCGGATGAAATGTGCGAGTGGGTGGAGAAAAAATCGCAGCTCCACCTCACGCCTTCCGCCTCCGCCTTCGACCACGCCGAGTTCGCCGATTTAAAGCCCGGCGACCTGCTGTTCTGGACCAACACGATGGAGACGAAGCGCAAACTGCCGGTCACGCATGTGATGATCTACCTCGGCAAACACACAAAGAGCGGCAAGCGCATCGTCTTCGGCGCCAGCGATGGCCGCAGCTTCGAAGGTCATCGCCGCAGCGGCGTGAGTGTCTTTGATTTTAGCCTGCCCAAAGCCGACAGCCCCACCCGTTTCTACGGCTACGGCACCGCTCCGGGCCTGCTACCCGCCACACCGCCGGTCGTCGCGACTGTCCCCACGCCAACTGCACCGAAAGAGGAGGTGCGCAAAGCGGTGGCAATCGTGACTGAGGCCAAGCCAGAAGCCGTAGCAAAGCCCGCACCCAAAACAGAACCAAATAAAACGGCAGTCGCAGAACCGAAGGCGGAGCCCAAGGCTGCCGTCACCACCATACAGAAAGCCAAAACGACGACACCTGTAAAAGCCAAGACGCCCACGACCAAGAAAGTCGCGTCCTCCACCACTACAAAGAAACGACTGCCGCCAGCCCCGCAGAAAAACTCCGTGGAGAAGACGCTTGATCGTGCCGTGGACTCCGTCCGGCGTTTTTTCCGCTAACGCAGCCATTCGTCACGATGACGGGCGACGAACGCGTCGTCGTTGAGATGTGGGTACGCATGATGAACGCGGTCAATCTCCTCAAGCTGTCCCGGACTGAGCGTTTCGTGCTCGTCGAGGCACCAGAGGCCTTCCAGCAGGCCCTGACGGCGCAGAATTTCATGCAGACCGGCGATGCAGCCGCGAAAGCCGTTCGCCGCATCGAAGAACGCCGCGTTGCTGTCGGTCACCTCAATGCCGAGACGCAGCAATTCGGGTGTGGCATCGGCGTTGCGGCACTTCTCCAGCAGTTCGACCGCACGCTGCGTCCATACCGACCAATGACCGAGCAGTCCGCCGACAATGCGACGTTCCTTGCCCGCAAATCGATACGGAGTGAGGAAATCGGCCACGATGCTGTCGTCGTTGCCGGTGTAGAGCGTGATGTCATCGCGTCCTGCTTCGATCACGGCACGAACAACGTCGATGGTCTGGTAGCGGTTGAACGGCGCGATCTTGATGGCAACGACGTTGTCGATTTCCGCGAAGCGACGCCAGAACGAATACCGCAACACGCGGCCACCGACGCTGGGCTGAAGATAAAAGCCAATGACGGGAATGATTTCAGCCACGGCACGGCAATGGGCGATCATTTCATCCTCAGTGCCGTCCCGCATCGCCCCGAGGCTGAGCAAACCGGCGTGATAGCCGAGTTCATGCAGCAATTTTGCTTCCATGACGGCCTGGGTGGTCGCTCCGCAGATGCCACCGATGCGCACGAGTGGTTTCGCGGCGCGATCCATCTCTTCCTTTGCCAG
>JAYVIO010000364.1:0-8027 GCA_043770175.1 Verrucomicrobiales bacterium
CGGCGCGATGCGGAGCAACAAAAAGGGCGACCCGTCGCGGATCGCCCTTTGGTTTGAATGATGATGACGTGAGTTACTTCACGATGCCGAGCAATTCGACTTCGAATACAAGCGCTTCGTTCGGGCCGATGTCGCCGCCTGCGCCGTTTTCGCCGTAAGCGAGCTGGGAAGGGATGAAGATCTTCCACTTGGAGCCGACGGGCATGAGTTGAAGGGCTTCGGTCCAGCCTTTGATGACTTCCTGCACGCCGAAGGTGATGGGCATGCCGCGCTCGACGGAGCTGTCGAACACTTTGCCGTCGATGAGGGTGCCATGGTAATGGACGTTCACCTTGTCGGTGGCGGCGGGCTTGGGTCCGTCGCCGGCTTTGACGATTTCATATTGCAGGCCGCTGGCGGTGGTGGTCACGCCTTTGCGCTTGCCGTTGTCCGCGAGGAATTTGTCACCGACAGCTTTGGACTCCTGGCCACGTGTGGCGGCCTTGGCCTGCATGCTGGCTTCAAAGGACTGCATGGCGGCCATGAGTTCTTCCTGGGTGTACTTGGGCTTGTCTCCGGCGAGGCCAGACTTGATGCCCTCGATCAGGGCGGTGATGTCGATGGCGATGCCCTGACCTTTGAATTGTTCGCCGAAATTACGGCCGATGAAATAGCTGACTTTGTCCATGGGAACAGCGGTGGTGGCGGGGGCTGCGGCCGGCTGCGCTGGCTTGACCTCCTGAGCTTGGGTGGCGGTTACAGCCGCGAGCGCGGCGCAGAGCAGGGCAATGGTGGGTTTCATATTGGAGGCGCGGAGACTACCCATGGCCCCGGCGCGGTCAATCAAAGCGTTCATCTGGCGGGAAAAAGCCGTTTGACCCCGCCCCCCCCTTGAAGCACTATCGCCGCCCTTCAAACCAGAACCTATATGCCCGCGAAAATCTATACTGAAAAAGACGCCAGCCTTGCACCGCTCAAAGGCAAGACCTGCGCTGTGATCGGCTTCGGCTCCCAAGGCCACGCCCACGCCCTGAACCTCAAAGAGAGCGGCGTCAATGTGATCATCGGCCTCTATCCCGGCAGCAAGAGCCGCGCGGTGGCCGAAGAAAAGGGCCTGAAGGTCTATGACACTGCCGAAGCGGTGAAACTGGCCGACGTCATCTTCGTGGCCGTGCCGGACACCAAAATCGCCGGTGTTTTCGATGCAGACATCAAGCCGCACCTGAAGAAGGGCAAGACCCTGCTGTTCAGCCATGGCTTCGCCATTCATTTCAAGACGATCACCGTTCCTGCGGACGTGAACGTCATCATGGTCGCGCCGAAAGGCCCCGGCCACATCGTGCGCCGTCAATACACGGAAGGCAAAGGCGTCCCCGCCCTCATCGCCATCTATCAGAACGCTGACAAGCAGGCCAAGAAGATCGCCCTCGCCTGGGCGCACGGCATCGGCGGCACCCGTGGCGGTGTGCTCGAAACCACCTTCAAGGAAGAAACCGAAACCGATCTCTTCGGTGAACAGACCGTGCTTTGCGGCGGTGCCAGCGCCTTGGTGCAGGCCGGCTTTGAAGTGCTGGTGGAAGCTGGTTACGCCCCTGAGATGGCCTACTTCGAGTGCTTGCACGAATTGAAGCTCATCGTCGATCTGATGAACGAATCCGGCATCGCGGGCATGCGTTTCTCCATCTCCGAAACCGCCAAGTGGGGCGACGTCAAGGTCGGCCCGAAGATCATCGACAAGTCGGTGAAGAAGCGCATGAAGGAAGCCCTCAAGGACATTCAGTCCGGCAAGTTCGCCAAGGAGTGGATCCGCGAGACCAAGACCGGCTACAAGAACTTCAACAAGCTGCTCAAGGCAGGTGAGAAGCACCCGATCGAGAAGACCGGTGCCCGCCTCCGCGGCCTGATGCCATGGATCAAGAAGCGCGACATCAAGGGCCAGCAGGCCAGCTACTCTTAAGAGCGCCAAGACGGTCAACCATCGTCGAGAAAGTCAAAGCAGAGCGCGGATCGGTGACGATCCGCGCTTTTTTGTGCCATCACTCCTTGGCGTGTGTTGCGTCGATGGCCCTGGCCGAGGCCTGGCGTGAATCTGGCGTTTTAAACAGTATCGCGACGCCAATGGTGACGAAGGTGCCCAGCGTGATGCGCCAGGGGAAGGACAGCACGAAGGGTTGGTCGATGCCCACTGCGTTCTGGATGCTGAGCACATTGCTGAGGAAGACTACCGCCACGATGCCACAGAGCATGGCGATGATGTTCCCGGTGTCACAACCGCGTGTCTTGGTGAGAACGGCGAGCAGGAACACCCCGAGCAGCGAACCGAAGGTGAAGCCGAGGATGCCGAGCACGAGCGGCAGGATCTCGACCTTCGGATTGTGCGCCATGAACCAGGCCGTCCAGATGCCGACCACGATGATCAGGAAGGCGAAAAATACGGTGCTCCAGCGCAAAACGGCGATGCGCTTCGAGTCCGGTGCATCGACCGGCAGACGCGGCAGGATGAAATCACGCGACAGGCTGGTGGCCAGCGCATTCAGCGCCGTGCTGAGCGATCCCATCGCCGTAGCGAGGATGCCAGCCGTGACGAGGCCACGCATGCCGGCTGGCATCTCGTTCATGATGAAGAAGGGGAAGACTTCGCGGCTTTCCACCGGCAGCGCCGCGTTCGGATGGGCCAGATAATAGGCCTTGAGCAACACGCCGATAAGAATGAAGGCCGAAACGATCGGCAGATCTACAATACCGGAGAGAATTGTCGCGAAGGCGCTCTGGCGGCGGTTTTTTGCCGTGAGCATGCGCTGCACTGTGTCCTGGTCGATGCCGTGCGTGCTCATCGTCACAAAGGTGCTGCCGATGATCGCGGCCCAGATGGTGTACTCGCTGGTGAAGACATTTTTGACCCAGGCCCATGCGCCTGTTTCGGCAGGCTTGGCGAAATCGAAGAAGACCGGATTCTTGATCACATCCGCCACCGCTCCCCAGCCACCGGGGATTTTCATCAGCAGGTAGGGAATCGTGAAGCCGAGTGAGGCCACCAGCACGCCCACCTGGATGAAATCCGTCCAGATCACCGCCCGGATGCCGCCGACCGAGGTGTAGAGCGCCGTCAGCAACGTGACGACCACCACCGCACCCGCGTACAGCCAGAATTTCGTGTTTGCATCCACCGCACCGCCCTGCCACATCGCCACCGCCAGCACGAGGATGATCGCTGAAACGTACAGCCGTGTGCCCATCGCCAGCACACGGGTGAACATGAAAGTGATCGAGGCGAACTTCCGCGTCACCGGCCCGAACCGTGTCTCCAGGAACTCATAGAGCGAGATGACGCCGTGCCGGTAAAAGACCGGGATGAACAGGAAGCTCACGATGATACGTGCCATCACCGTGCCGATGGCAAACTGCGCGTAGCTCCAGTTCTGCCGGCTGTAGCCAGACTCCGGTGCGCCGAGAAACGTCGCCGCACTGATCTCCGCCGCGAGGATCGATGCCAGCACCGCCCACCAGGCAATTTGACGGTCTCCGAGTGTGAAACCCTCCACACTGTCGCTTTTGCTTCGTTGCGACAGGCCGATGCCAATGATGATGGCGAAGTAACCGAGAATGACGAGTGCGTCGAGGAGGTAGGGCATGGCGTGAGTGATGCGAAGTCTCGCTGCAAAGCACCACACACGTCAAGCGCCCAGCCTCCCAACGACGCAGTCTTTCTGCTCTGGCAAAGGGGCAGCGGAAGCCTTTCCGCCGTTTACCGTGTCACGACTTTGGTTTCCAACCTCGGCGCAGCACGAACAATCACGCGTTCCTCCACCTTTGTGCCGTATGGAGACACCATGGTTATTTCTTCATAAACTTTGCCAATGTCCTTGTTGGTCAGAGGATGCTGAATCAGACGGCGGGTGGCGATGGTCGTGTCGCCAAGATTCTGGACCGAGACAGTTCCACCCTTTGTGGGCACAGGAGTCCGCACTGTTTCTGCCGGAGCGGCTGAGGCATGCTCGCTGGGCGAACTGCACTGGGTAAGCAGCATGGCGGAGCAAAAAACAGAGGTGAGGGTTGGAAGGATGTTTTTCATCATTGTGGAGTAGTTGGTACGCGTTGAATTCATCAAACGCGTGATTTGAGATGTCGGCGCGGCATGACTGTTCAATTTTTCGTGCCACCTGCATGAGCACCCCAAAGCGAGGAACGGGATTTTTAGCCTTGCACCACTGAGGTTAAGTCCACATCATCTACTAGCCCATGCAAAGAATGCGCCTATGCACGTTAGTCATGTTCGCCATCTTGGCTCCATCCCTTGGCCTGAAAGCCCAGCAGGAGCAACAGTTGGTGGCACTGCATCAGCGTTATCACAGTGCCGCCGCCATGTCTGCCCAAGGTCGCTTGGCTGAGGCGGAACGCGAGTTTCGTGAGGTTGTGATTGTCAGCAGCCGGATATTTGGCAAGGAGCATCCCGACACGCTCGTCAGCCGCAGTGACCTGGCCGCCACTCTGGCTGGCGAGGGTAAATACGCCGAGGCCGAAAAAGAAAACCGCGCTGTGCTGACCATCCGCATGGGCGTTCTCGGTCCCGAGCATCCTGACACGCTGCTCAGTCGCAACAACCTGGCCGCCGCACTGCAAGAGCTGGGGAAAAAAGCCGAAGCCGTGCGCGAATACCGCACTGTGATGGCGGTTCGCCAGCGCGTATTGGGGGCGGAGCATTTGGAGACACTCGAAAGCCGCAACAATCTCGCCACCGCGCTGCATGACCAGGGCAAATACGCTGAAGCCGAAAAAGGGCACCGCTCCGTTCTCGAGGTGCGTGAGCGCCTGCTCGGCGCAGAGCATCCCAAGACGCTGGCCAGCCGCAACAACCTCGCCGCCGTCCTCCAGGAACAAAACCGGCCTGCCGAGGCCGAGCAGGAGCATCGTGCGGTGCTCACCCTTCGCGAGCGGGTGCTGGGCCCCCGGCATCCCGATGTTTTCCTGACCTGCTTCAATCTGGCGCTATGCCTGGAGGCGCAGTCAAAATTCAGCGAGGCGCTGGTCTTCATGCAGCGCGCGCAGGCAGGATTCAAACAGCAGCTCGGCGCGAATCATCCGCACACCCAGTTTGCCGCAGAGTCCAAGCAGCGCATCGCGGCAGAGCTAAAAAAATAGCCTCACCACCCTGCCTGCCCTCCCTCCCCTGCAAAAGCATTCGCACCCCCGCCCGGACTCGCTAGCATCCGCCCGAATGTCCGCCGCCACTTTTCTCAAAGAACTCCGCCACAACTGGAAAACCATCGGCGCGGTGGCCCCTTCCAGCCCGGCGCTAGCGGAGCGCATGATGGAAGCCGCTGGCGTGTGGCAGGCACGGCGCATCCTGGAACTTGGCCCCGGCACCGGAGCTTTCACGGCGGCCATCGCCGATTCCATGCCACATGGTTCCGACTATGTGGGCATTGAACTCAACGAGACTTTCGTGCAGCAGCTCCGTCCGCGCTTCCCGCGTCTGCGCTTTGAGTGCGCTGACGCCCAGGCCTTCGATTTCTCCCAAACCCTCGCCCCTGGCGAAAAATTCGACGCCATCATCAGCGGCCTGCCGTGGGCCGTGTTTCCGCGTGGTTTGCAGGAGGCCATTCTGAACAACGTTCTGCCGCATCTCGCCCCCGGCGGCTGTTTTGCCACTTTCGCCTACTGGGGCTTCCATAAGCTGCGCAGCGGTCGGCAGTTTCGTTCTCTGCTGCATGAGCTGACCCACGGCGTCGAAACCACCCGCATCGTCTGGGGCAATCTGCCGCCCGCCTTCGTTTATCTGGCACGCAAAGAGTGATCGACTTCACTCCGCCTGCTTCTTCTTTTTGCCTTTGCCTTTTTTGGCCGGCTCCGGGCTCTTTTGATCGGTGTTCTTCGTCGGCATCGGCGCTTTGATCGCTTCGCGCCACGCGATCATCTTCGCGTGCAGTTCCTTGGCCTTCTCCGGCATCTCCGCCGCGAGGTTCTTTCGCTCACTGATGTCGTCCTTGAGGTTGTACAGCTCCAGGCGGCCATCCTCGAAGTATTCCATCAGCTTCCAGTCACCGACCTCAATCAAACCGACCGGCGTCGTGCGCCAGGTGCCGCCTCCAGCGCCGAGATAGCCGGGGAAGTGCTGGTAAATCGCCTCGCGCTTCAAACTGGTCGCTGCATCACGAAACACCGGCACCAAGCTCTCGCCATCGAGCGTCTGGCCTTCCGGCAGCGCTGCTGTGCCGATCTCCGCAAGGGTTGGATACAGATCGACATGGATCGTCGGCACATCGCTGCTCGATCCCACCTTCGTCACGCCGGGCCAGCGCACGATGAGGGGCACGCGAGTCCCGCCTTCATACAAGCTGCCCTTGCCGCTGCGCAGCGGCGCATTGTCTGTGATGTCTCCGCCTTGAACTCCTTCCCGCGTATAACCGCCCACACCGCCGTTATCACTGCTAAAAATGAGCACCGTATTCTCTGCCAGCTTGAGTTCATCCAGTGTCGCCATCACGCGGCCCACGCTCTCATCCACGCTGGCGATCATCGCCGCATACGTCGGGTTGTTGTGGCCGCCAACACCCGCTTTGTCTTTGAACTTCGCGATCAGTTCCGGCTTCGCCTGATGCGGCGAATGCACGCCGAAATGCGGCAGGTAGAGGAAGAACGGCCCGTCCTTGTGCCGCTGGATGAAATCCACCGCCTTGTTCGTCAGAAAGTCCGCCAGATACTCGCCCTTCGGATACTCCACCTTCGGCTGCGTGGCGAAATCGAAGTGCCTGCCCATCGACACGATGGCCTCGTCAAAGCCGCGCTTGCCCGGATGATACTCACCCTTCTCACCGAGATGCCATTTGCCAAACATCCCTGTCGCATAACCCGCCTTCTTCATCGTCTGCGCGATCGTGATCTTCTCCAGCGGAAGCTCCGTAACGTTGTCCACCGGGCGCAACGGCCTTGTCTCCCAACCAAAGCGCTCGATGCCGCCCACCGTGTAAATCCCTGTGCGCGGCGCATACTGTCCGCTCATCAGCGCCGCACGCGTCGGCTGGCAGTTTTGACAGTGGTGATGCCGTGTCAGCTTCATCCCTTGCGACGCCAGCTTGTCGATATTTGGCGTTTCGTAATACTTCGAGCCAAAGCAGGCCACGTCCGTATAGCCGAGGTCATCGGCGAGGATGAAAATGACATTCGGTGAACGATCAGCGGCTTGAACGAACGAAGTGACGAGGAATAAGCAGAGCAGGAGCTTCATGCGCCCGTGAACGCCACAGGCAGCCGCCAGATTACACATTTCAGGATCGACAGCGGCCAAACCACTCGCTTTGATCCGCCCATGCTTCGATTCATCCTGCTCTTCCCCCTCCTCACCTCCCTCAGCTTTGCCGCCGACGCGAAAAAGAAGGACGACGACACCATCAAGCCCGGCGTCCGCTCTCCCATCACCTTCAAAACCTCGCCACAGGTTTCAGATAATGAGCAGATCAAAATGCGCATGCACGCGATGGAGACGCCGCCGCCCTACGATGTCAGCATGGAGAAATTCGACATCCTCGTGCCGAAGAAATACAAGAAGGGCGATCCCCACGGCCTCTTCATCTGGGTCAGCCCCAGCAACGCCCCGTCCATCTCGCCCGAATGGGAGGCCGTGCTGGCCGACAAGAAACTCATCTTCGTCGGAGCGCACAATTCCGGCAACAATCGCGAGGTCTTCGCCCGCATGCGCATGGCCGTCGATGCCAACGACAACCTGCGCGAGCTTTACGACATCGATCCCGCCCGTGTCTATGTCTCCGGCTTCTCCGGCGGCGGTCGTGTCGCCAGCATGCTCGGCGTCACCTATGCCGACATGTTCACCGGCACCATCGCCTTCATGGGAACCAATTTTTACACCGACATCGTCAGCCTCGATAAAACCGAAGTCTTTCAAGCGCGCTACATCCCGCACGACGAAGTCGCCTCCCTCGCCAAAACCGACTGCCGCTACGTCCTCGTCACCGGCGAAAAAGACTTCAACCTCAAGAACACCAGCGCCGTCTTCGAGAACGGCTTCAAAAAAGAAGGCTTCAAGTCCGTCG
>JAYVIO010000365.1:0-2935 GCA_043770175.1 Verrucomicrobiales bacterium
GGCGAACGCTTCGGATCAGGCGACGGCGAGCGGGATGCGTCGATGACACGACAGATGCCATACGAGCCGTTGCCTGCATCCGTTTTGTTGAACGAAGCCGCTGCGCGGGACTTACGATGAAGCAGTGCGGTGTGTGGCATTCGGAGAGTGTGAGCGTGGGGTGAGTGGAGCCGTGGAGCCTCGCGCGTGGCGTGGCTCCACGGCGGTGTGTTTGAACCGCGAGCGGACGATCTTGCGGGTCTTATGCAAACACTACCTGATTCAGTATCTACATTCATCCGTTTCATTCAACTCAAGTCTTGCCGTGCTCGCACGCAGGAGGAGTATCTGCGCTGGGTCACGCGCATCGCCAAGCACTGCAATGTGGCTTGTGCTTCGTTGCTCTCCGAGGAGCAAGTGCTGAGCTTTGTGCATCATCTTCAGCAGGCACATGATTATGAGGGCAGCACGATCAACCAGTGCGTGTGTGCGCTGCGGATGTTTTACCGCGATCACCTGGGGCACGTGGATTGGTCTTGCTGGAAGCACATCTTCATCAAGCGCATCGCGCCGATCCCGGTGGTGCTGGCTCGCGAGGAAGTTCGTGCGCTGCTCGCGGCGGTGCATGAGCCGCGCTTCCGCACGATCCTGGCGTTGATCTATCACTGCGGGCTGCGCTTGAACGAGGCTTGTAAATTGGAGGTCACGCATCTGGATCGGGCACGCGGGGTGTTGAAGGTCATCAATGGCAAGGGCGGCAAACATCGCGAGGTGCCGGTGTCGCCCGTGATGTTTGAGGCGCTGGGCCGCTGGTGGTTGCAGCACAAGAATCCGCGCTTTGTTTTCCCCGGCGTGGGGCGTGCGTGGAAGGAAAAGTATGGCTGCGCAAAGAGAGCGCAACACGTTGCGACGCAGCCGATGAGTGACTCCAGCGTGCAGCAGGCGATGAAGGCCGCGATCCTCACCTCGCGGCTGACCAAGCAAGGCATCAACTGCCATGCGCTGCGCCACTCGTATGCCACGCACATGCTGGAGGAAGCGGTGTCGGTGCGGCAGTTGCAGAGTTATCTGGGGCATTCGTCCATCGAGATTACGGCCAAGTATTTGCACCTCACGCAAGTGAGCGAGACGCGGGCGCAGGAGGCGCTGGGCACGCTCTACACGCAGGTCATCGCGCGTCGTGCTGTGAAGTAAAACCACCCCTCGCATCACCACGCTCATGGACTTGGCTGCCGTGTTCACGGCACATTGGCGGCGTTATGCCGCGCGGGCTCGACATCTGCTGTGCGCGGCGCATTACCAGGCGGCGCGCGCGGTGATGGCGTGTCGCACCGCTGCACTCGGCGGGCATCTCCATGCGTGCAGCGAGTGCCAGGAGAAGCAGTTCGTCTATCACTCGTGCAATCATCGCTCGTGCAGCCAGTGCGGCGGTCGCGAGCAAAAGGACTGGGCCGCAGCGCAGGAGGCAAAGCTGCTCACGCGCGTGCCCTATTTTATGCTCACCTTCACCATCCCCAGCGAGCTGCGCACCTTCGCCTACAAGCACCAGGCATGGTTTTATGAAGCGATGTTCAAGGCCATGCAGCAAACGTTGAATGAGTTCGCGCATGATCCCAAGCATCTCGGCGGCACGCCCGGATACAGCGCCGTGCTTCATACTTGGACTAGAGAGATGCAGCATCATCCGCACCTGCACGTCATCATGCCCGGCATCGCGTTGAGCGCCGACGGCCTGAGCTTGGTGCGAGCGAAGGGCGACCGATACCTGTTCCCCGTACACGCCCTCGCCGCCTACTTTCGCAATCGCATGCGCGACCTCATCGCGCAACGCGACGCCCAGCAGAAGACCGAACATCTCGGCCAGATCGAAGCCAGCGTGTGGCAGATGAAGTGGATCATCCATAACAAAGCCGTAGGCCGAGGCCAGAGCGCGCTGCGCTACCTCGCCCGCTACGTCAAGAAGAGCGCCCTGAGCGAGCAGCGCCTACTAGGCTACGACGAGCAAGGCAACCTCCTGCTCAACTGCCAGAACAGCAGCACTGGCAAATGGCACATCGTCACCCTCACCCCTGACGAGTTCCTGCGAAGGTGGAGTTTGCATGTGCTGCCCAAAGGGTTGATGCGCGTGAGGCACTACGGCTGGCACAGCGCCGCCGGGAAAGCCAAGCTGGAGCGCGTGCAGACGATCTTGCAGCAACGCGCCAAGCCACCGCCCGCGAAGAGCGAAGTGGCCAAGCCCAAGTGCCCGTGCTGCGGCAAAGACATGATATGGCAGCGCAAGCTCGAGCGGCCCAATCGCTGGCTAGAAGCGCTCAAGGAACACCTTGATGAACGCGCCGCCGCCACCCCCGCCACCGGCCCACCGCCAAAGCTCATCATCAGCAAAGGCCCAGCGCCCGCCCCAGCGACGGAGGGCGCAACCCCATGAGCACGCCACGCATGAGCACCACTAGCCGCGAGCCCACAGAAGTCCCGAAGCACGGGGCACGCAGCGTCCTACCCACGGCGCACGAAAAGTCCTGCAAAAACACCCAAGCCGAGTCCAAGCAAGGGGAAGGCCAAGCCAGCACGCGCAGCAAACGCGAAAGCGAGGCAAGTAAAAGCCACCGCCGCGCCCCGAGGAAGCCACCACCGAGCCTTACCGAGGCAAGTAAGAAGCGAGGAGCCCAAAGCAAATCGCATAGGCAGCAACGCAAGCCTCCAGGGCAATCGGCAGCCCGCGTCCACCCCTCCGACAAAAGGCGGCGGTAAGTCCAAGCCGGGCATGTTCAACAACCGTCACCTTTGATGTCGGGCGAACAAAGCCGAGGGCGAAACCATGCCCACCGCGCCCGAATCAAAGCCAACTTGAGGGTTCGCCCCCGTTTGGACGTTGAGGTTCCTAACCGTGGCTCTCATTTTGAATCTGGTTCACTTGTGGGGGCCGTGGCCTTGGTGTCTGCGGGAGCGGGTGCTG
>JAYVIO010000366.1:0-23636 GCA_043770175.1 Verrucomicrobiales bacterium
TGCACGATGTCGCCACCGCCACCAAACCGATGACGCCTGACCTTTGGACACACATCGCCGTGACACGCGACGCCAAAGGCATCATCCGCATTTACCAAAACGGCGAACTCGACGCTACCGGCACCAAACCCGCACCCGCCAAATGGGAAAACTGCCGCATCGGCTGGAGTGGCCCAAAAGAAGGCACCGAAGGCGTCATGACCGAGTTCCGTGTCTGGAATCGCGAGCGCACCGCACCAGAAATCCGCGCCAACTTTGACCGCATCCTCGAATCTGCCGAAGGCATGACGCGCCACGACTCCAAATGGGGCAAGTTTGAAAAAGGCGCCCGCATCGCCAAAACCATCGACACCCCGCCGCTGCTCACGGAGGAGCAGGCCAAGGCCCTCGACACCAAGTTCGCCAAGCTCACCGCCCTCGCCCCAAAAGGCAACGCCACCAACGGCAAAGTCCTCAGCGTTCTCTGCACAACCTGCCATCAGATCGGCAACGCCGGCGGTCAGATCGGCCCAAACCTCAGCGGAGCCGGTGCCATGGGCATGGAGGCCGTCTTGCGCAACATTTTGACCCCCAACGCCGCCATGGAGCCCGGCTACCGCATCTTCCGCGTCGAGATGAAAAACGGCGACCTCATCGACGCCTTCTTCGTCAGCGAGGACAAAGACGCCACCATCATCCGGCAGCCTGGGCTGCAGGATCGTCGCATCAACAAAACTGACATCCGCTCCACCAAGTTCATCCGCCGCAGCTTGATGCCCGAAGGCTTGCTCGATGCGTTGCAGGAGCAGCAGGTCGCTGACCTGCTGGCGTATCTGATGACGCTGAAGGGTTGATCCAAGGAGAGGCACTTGCCAAGTGCCGCATCTCAAGGAGTCGGACTTGCCAAGTCCGCTTTATAAACCGGGACTTGGCAAGTCCCGCTCCTTGTTTAGCTCCGCACATGAAGTTCTTCAATCCCTTCGAGGACATCCGTGTCACGAGGAACAACCTGCCGCATTGGCAGCAGCCGGGAGCGACCTACTTCATCACCTTCCGCATGGCCGATTCACTGCCTGCCAAGTTGCTTCAAGATCTCGAAGCCGAGCGTCTTCGCTGGCAGCAAAAATCACCCGCCGCCACTCTCGCCTGAGCAAGAAGCGGAATATCACCGCCTGTTTTCAGCGCGTGTGGACCAATGGCTGGATGATGGGCATGGCTCCTGTGTCATGCGTCGGCCTGACCTCCGTGCTGCCGTCGTCGAATCGCTCACCCACTTCGATGAACAGCGCTATGAACTGCTCTCGTATGTCATCATGCCGAACCACGTTCACGGACTCCTCATGCTGCACCCCGACTGGTTGTTGGAGAAAGTGCTCTTTACTTGGAAGCGGCGCACTGCAGGTGTGATCAACGAGAAACTCGGACTGCAGGGCCAGTTCTGGCAGCACGACTACTTCGACCGCCTCATCCGCGACGGTGACCATTTACGAAACGTGATCCGCTACATCCGGCGCAATCCTTCCAAGGCTCATTTGAGAGCGGATGAGTTCACCCTCTGGGAAAGCGACCTCGCAAAGGCGGTGCAGTGACAAGGAGCGGCACTTGCCAAGTGCCGGGTATTTGGATTCCGGGACTTGGCAAGTCCCACTCCTTGGAATAAGCCCACCCCATGCCGTCCGCCCCCACCGACCTCCCTGCCAAACCCGCCGCGCCAGCAGACCTGGAAATCAAAGATGCCCAGCTCATCTTCAACCACGTGTGGAAACAGCTCGAAGCCGATTACGGTCGCGCAAACCTGCGCTTCCCGAAGGAGCTGATCCTCCTCGGTGGTGCACCGGGCGCTGGCAAAGGCACAAACACGAATTTCATTCGCGAAGTGCGCGGCATCACGGCGGAGCCGATCGTGGTGAGCGCGTTGCTCGACAGCCCTGAAGCTCGCAAATTGAAGTCCCAAGGCGGCATGGTGGGTGACCGCGAAGTGGTGGGCATCCTCATCCGCAAGCTGCTCGAACCTGAGCAACAGAACGGCGCGATTCTCGATGGCTTCCCGCGCACGAAGGTTCAAGTCGAGTGCTTGAAGATGCTGTTCGATGAGATGATCCGCCTGCGTCGCGATTTTTCCGAAACACCCGAGGCCGCGCATTTCAAGCAGCCGATCTTCCACATCATGGTGCTGTTTGTCGATGAGACGGAAAGCATCGCACGTCAGCTCAAACGCGGACAGGAAGTCCTGGCGCACAATGCGGAGGTGCGCAGTTCGGGCCTCGGTGATCTGTGGGAAGAGCGTGCCACCGACTTTGATGCCAAGCTGGCGCGGAATCGCTACAAGGTCTTCAAAGAGAAGACCTATGACGCACTGGTCTCGCTGAAGTCGATCTTCCACTACCACTTCATCAACGCCCAGGCACCACTGGAACTGGTGCAGGAGAACATCGTCAAGGAACTCGAGTATCAAAGCTCGCTGGAACTTGATCCGCGCACCTTTGACCAGTTGCGCGATCTGCCGCTGGCCAGCGAGATCGTGCGCCATGCGCGCCAGGATCTCGTGCGCCGGCTGGATGCCTACAAGATCGAGAAACCCGACCTCATGCAGGCCGTGGTGAAGTTCATCGAGGAGAAGATGATGCCCATCATCGTCCGCCATGCCATCTCCGGCCGTGCAGACATCAATTCCGAGGACAAGCTCTTCCATGACACCGAGGCGCTGGCGATGCTCATCGACATTTTTTCCGAGCGCGGCTACCACGCGACCGCCGATCTCCACCTCATCGAGATCCCCGACCGTTTTGACCTGCAAACCGGCCAGATTCACTGCCGGAAAAAAAAGGTGTTCCGCTTCCGCATCATTTTCAAAGGCTCCGAAATTCGGCGCGGCCAGTTCCTGCCATGAGACCGGCGTTTGCAGGTTGCGGGAATCCTTCGCTCCCACTACACATCACGCCTCATGTCCACCATCGTTGTTACCCAGAAGAATGGCGTCGCCTGCATCGGCGCTGACACGCTTAGTTGTCTCGGCTCACTGCGGCAGAAGGCCCAGCATGTCGTCAACAAAACCAAGATCACCAAGATCAGCGACACCTTCATCGGCCTCACCGGCACTTCGGCCAGTCTCGTGGTGATGAACAGCTACTTCGCCAATCCCGAGCGCCCGCGTGATTTCTCCTCATGCGAGGCCATCTTTGAAACCTTGCGGCACGCGCATCATTGGATGAAGGCCGAGTACTTCATGGCCACGATGCCGGACAAAGGCGAAGAATACGAAACGACCCAGTTCTACGGTCTCGCCGCGAATCAGCACGGCATCTTCGCGCTGTATTCGTACCGCTCCGCCCAGCAGTTCCACAAGTTCTGGGCCGCAGGCTCAGGACGCGACTACGCGCTTGGTGCGATGCAGGCCGCGTATGACAAGTGCAAGACTGCCGAAGAAATCGCCCGCATCGGCCTTGAAGCTGCCGCCGAGTTCGACAGCGCCACCGCCGCTCCTTTCGAAATTCACAACGTGCCGCTGCTCGCCGCTGCCAAAGCGAAAGCCTCCCGCAAGAAATAGTTCCCTCTTACCTTCTTCTCCAACCATGAAGTGTCTATTTCTCACTCTCGTTGCGGTCAGTTCCGCACTCGCTGACGGCCCCAAGGACAATCAAATCACCGATGTGCGCCCCGTGCCACCTCCCGGCGTTGTGGTTCCCGAGGCGGATCGCGCGCATCTCACCGAGGGTTTGAAAAAACTTCGCACGGCGCTTGATGACGCCGCTAAAGCGCAAGCCAAGAACCCACAACTCGCGGATCTGCTGCCCGACATTGAGATCTACCACAAGGCCGTCGATTGGGCGCTGCGTTACAATGAGGTTCACAAACTCACTGAATTGAAAAGCGCGGACGAACTCATCGCCGAAGGCTTACAACGTGCGGAGCAGTTCAAAGCGGGTCAGTCGCCATGGACGAAGCAGAAAGGTCTCGTCGTGCGCGGCTATCGCTCGAAGATCGACGGCTCCGTGCAGCCCTACGGCATGGTGATTCCTGAAAGCTATGCCGGAGCACCCGTGCGACTCGATGCGTGGTGCCATGGACGCGGTGAAACCTTGAGTGAACTCGCCTTTCTCGATCAACGTCGCAAGACCGTCGGACAGATCGCTCCTAAAGGCGCACTCGTGCTGCATCCGTATGGCCGTTACTGCTGCGCGAACAAGTTCGCCGGTGAAATCGATTTGATCGAAGCCATCGACCACGCCTCCAAATTCTACGCCATCGACGAAGATCGCGTCATCGTGCGCGGCTTCAGCATGGGCGGTGCCGCTGCGTGGCAGTTCGCGGTGAACTATGCCGACAAGTGGTGCGCCGCCAATCCGGGCGCTGGCTTTGCCGAAACGCCCGAATTCCTCGGTGGCTTCCAGAATGAAGACGTGAGTGGTGCGCCGTGGTATCAGCAGAAGCTCTGGCGCTGGTATAACGCTACTGACAACGCCCTAAACCTCGAAAATTGCCCCACCGTTGCCTACAGCGGTGAGATCGACAAACAGAAGCAGGCCGCCGACATCATGGAGCGGACACTGCGTGGTGAGAACGTCGATCTGCTGCACATCATCGGCCCGCAGACGGGGCACAAGATTCATCCTGACTCACTGATCGAAATCGAAAAACGTCTCGCGGCCATTGCCGCCATCGGCCGCAACCGTGCGCCGAAGGAAGTGCATCTCTCCACCTGGTTCCTGCGCTACAACCACATGTTCTGGGTCACCGTCGATGCCTTGGCGGAGCATTGGGCGCGCGGCCGCATCCATGCACGCATCACCGGTTCCTCCGAAGTGACGATCAAACTGCAAAACATCACCGCCTTCACGCTCGACATGCCTTCCGGCCATTGCCCGCTGTCGCTGCTCTACAAACCAACCGTGATCATCGACGGTCAGGTGCTCGAAGTCACGCGGCCCAAAGTGGATCGCTCCTGGCTCGTGCACTTCCAGCTCAAGAACAGCCAGTGGACTCAATCACTCGGTTTCGAAGATGCGGACAAATTGGTGAAGAAGCACGACCTCGAAGGCCCGATCGACGACGCCTTCATGGACAAATTCCTGTTCGTGAAACCGACGCAGGCAGGCTTCAACGAGAAAGTCGATGCCTGGGCCAAAGCCGAACTCGAACGCGCGCAGTTTGAATGGCGCCGGCAGTTCCGTGGTGACGCACCGCTCAAAGACGATGCCGCTATCAGCGATGCGGACATCGCCGCCAACAACCTCGTGCTGTGGGGCGATCCGCAAAGCAACGCGATCCTCGCGAAGATCGCCGACAAGCTGCCGATCCAGTGGTCGAAGGACAAACTCATCGTCAACGGCAAGACCTACGACGCCGCGACCAACGCACCCGTGTTGATCTATCCGAACCCGCTCAATCCCGCGAAGTATGTTGTCATTAACAGCGGCTTCACCTACCGCGAATACGATTACCTCAACAACGCCCGCCAGGTGGCCAAGCTGCCGGACTGGGCCGTGATCGACCTCACCAAACCCAAGACCAGCCAGGCTCCCGGCGGCATCAGCGATGCGGGCTTTTTCGGTGAAAGCTGGGAATGGAAGCCAGCGCCAGCGAATAAGTAAGCCATGCAACGCACGCTTGCCATCCTCTCTGTGCTGCTGGCGTTAGGCGCGAATGCGCAGACGCCCAAAATCGAAACGGCGTTCACAAACAGCCTGGAGATGCCGTTCGTGCGCGCCGCCAGCATCAATGCGCTGGTCTGCCGCTATGAAACGCGGGTGAAGGACTACCAGCCCTTCGCCACGGCGACGAACACCGAATGGAAAAAGCCTGATTTCCCACAGACACCCGATCATCCGGCCATCAATCTCAGTTTCACCGAAGCACAGGCCTTCTGCGAGTGGTTGGGCAAAAAGGAGGGCCGCAAGTATCGCCTGCTCACCGACGCTGAATGGAGCGTGCTGGCCGGACTGACCGAAAATACCGATGTGGCCCCGAAACAACAGCCTGCAAGCACCGGCATCTATCACTGGGGCAAGCGTCCTCTCGCCAAAGATGTCGGCAACTTCTGCGATGAGGCTTTTGGCAAAAAATACCGCGCCAGCTACGACGCGAAGTGGCTGGAGATAGACGACGGCTTCGCCGACACCGCGCCCGTCGGCAGCTATCCCGCCGATGCGAACGGCCTCTTCGACTTCGCCGGCAATGTTTGGGAATGGGTGGATGGCTGGTATGATCCGCCGAACAACACACTGCGCATCGTACGCGGCGGCGCTTTCCGTTGCGGCAGCGAAAAGCGCCTGCTGGCTTCCTTTCGTGGCCCCGATCCCTACGACATCCATCTCGACAGCGTCGGCTTCCGCATCGTGTGCGAGAAGGAGTGACTCAAGCCATCAGCGGCGGCTGCATTTCGAACGGTGGAATGCGCGTGCAAACGCGACGGCCATCTGGCGTGGTGCCGAAGAACGAACCCGTGGCCGTGCTCTCCGTCTTGATGACGTGGTAGGAGTTGTAGCTGAACGCTTCACCCGGCGAGAGATTTGGGAACTGACCGACGACGCCGTCGCCTTCCACCACCATCGTGTCGCCATCGGTGTCACGCACGATCCACTTGCGGCCAAAGATCCGCACGATGTCGGTGGAGTCGTTGTGGATCGAAAGATGATACACAAACGGATGCGGCCGGTCCGGCGGAGCAGGCCGGGTGGGATCGTAGGCGATACTGTCCACCGTGACTGTGAGTCCTGGCAGGGTGTCGAAATTCATGGGTGGAGTTTAGTTCATGCGCGGATTGCCACAAGCCGGGGTTTGCGAAATCCAGTAGCCATGCTCGCCAGAGCATGGACGCCTGGCGTGTTTGCGAAACGCACCTCCACCTTCTGGCGAAGGTGGCCACAGGCAGTTTGCAAAACGTTGCCCGGCTCATACCATCGCCAAATCCACCATGCCCAGCCCTCCCGTCGTTCTCACCATCGCAGGTTCCGATTCCTCCTGCGGAGCGGGTGTGCAGGCCGATTTGAAAGCCATTTCGGCTCTCGGCGGCTACGCCTTAAATGCGCTGACGAGCGTGGTCTCCGAAACACCCGGCATCGTGTCACAGGTGCGGCTGTTGGATGCCGAATTCATCGCAGATCAGATGCGCGTGCTATTTGGCGGCTTTCCCATTGCCGCAGCCAAGACGGGCATGCTCGGCGGCAGTGCCCAGGTGCATGCCGTGGCTGAAACGTGGAAACAAATTGCGCATGGCCGCATCCCGCTCGTCGTCGATCCGGTCATGGTGGCTACGAGCGGCGGCAGATTGCTCGAAAACGAAGCCGTGCGCACGCTCACCACCGAACTCCTGCCGCTCGCCACACTCATCACGCCGAACATGGATGAAGCCCGCGTGTTATGGGAGCGTGGTGTTGCCAGTCTCGACGACATGGCCGCCTGCGCGCGTGATCTCAGCGCCCGCTTTGGCACCGCTGTACTCGTCAAAGGCGGCCACCTGCAAGGAGATGCTGCCGACGTGCTCTGCCATCAGGGCAAACTCTCCTGGCACACCGCACCACGCACAGCGGACGTTCACACACATGGCACGGGCTGCACCTTCTCCGCCGCCATCGCCACCGGCCTCGCGCACGGTCTTGCGCTGAATGAAGCCGTGGCACAGGCCAAACAGTTCGTCAGCCGCGCCATCGCCCAGCATTTCGTGTGGCAAAGTGCTGGCGCAGGCCGCGTTCATGCTCTCAATCATCTGCAACAGACCGGCGCATGAGACGACTCGCATTCATTCTGACCTTCACCACCGCCGTGTGCGCCGCCAGCGCCACGGAGCCGAAGGACATCAGCCAGGCGGGCATCCAGACGGCGTTTCGCCTCCTGCAAAAGGAGTACATCCGTAGCAGCGATCTCACATTCGATGTCCTGAACCGTGCCGCGCTCGCCGGCCTGCTCGAACGCCTCGACTTCGGGGCCGAACTCGTGCCGCGCACCAGCGAGGCCAAATCCGGCGCGCTCACCGGCGTGCAAAGCGAACTCATCACCCTACAGATCGCGTATCTGCGCCCGCGTGACTTCACCGCACGCGAAACAACGGAGATGGAGAAGCACCTGCGCGCTTTTGTGGCGGCCAAGGCCGTGCATCTCATCCTCGACCTGCGCTCTCCTGCCCCGCCCGGCGATTTTGATGACGCAGCCGACATGTTGAGCCTGTTTGTGCCGAAGAACGAGGTGCTCTTCAAAATGAAGCAGATGAACCAGACCGCCGCAGAGACTGAAACAAATGCGCGTGATCCCGTGTGGTCGCAGTCAATGCTCGTCCTCGTCGATGAGGAGACGAATAACCTCGGCGAAACCATCGCCGCCGTGCTGCGCCAGCGCAAGCAGGCGCTCTTGATTGGCGCAGCGACACGCGGCGGTGCTGTGCGTTATGAAACCGTTCCTGTCGATGCCGAATGGTCACTGCGTTTCGCCCGCGCCGAGGTACTGCTGGCCGATGACAGCTCTGTCTTCAAGAAAGGCCTGCAACCCGACTTTGCCGTTGCCTTGCCGACCACGATCAAACGCCAGGTCTTTGAAACCACCGATGACAAAGGCGTGAAAAGCACCATCACCGATCAACCGCGTGCCCGCTTCAATGAAGCCGCTCTCGTCGCCGATAAAAACCCCGAACTCGACTCCTACATCCGCCGCTCCGCCGGCCAATCGCTGCCCGAGGATACGCCGAAGCCCTCCGACACCGTGCTGCAACGCGCCGTGGATCTCATCACTACACGCACCCTGTTCCAGTCTGCCAAAATCGACTGGAACCGCAACGCTCCCGCCATCAGCGAACCCACCGCACGTCGTGCCCTCCCCGTAACGAAGTGATGGAGATCCCCGACCAGGTCGAAACCGTCGCCACCATTCGCGAAGTCATCGACGCTCGCAATTGCCACGCCCTCCTGCCCAACGGCAAAGAAATCTGGGGCTTCATTTCCAAAGACGTGCCTGACTTTCCGCTCAGCGCAGGTGCCAAGATCCGCGTGCGCATGCGGGTGTCGGATTTCTCGTATGGGGAGATGTTGGGGGCGGTTTAAGGCTTCAGCCAATACTCAAAAAACCGGTAGATCTGCTCGTTGGATTCCTCGTTCGGATCGTGCTTCTCACGATTCGTCATCGCCACGCGGCCGGTGAAGCCGAGGAGCTTATTCACGGCGATGGTGTGATTGAGCGCGGCCCAGCGCTTGGGCGGGTCTTCGGCACCACCGGAAACGAGGAAGGGACGCGGGGCCATGAGGGCGTGGAGTTCTTGAAGATCATGACCTTGCTCGATAAGCACCTTGTAGGCACCGGTGCGTGGGCTTTCGGCGCTGACGAGGCCGGGTTTGCGGGTGAGAGCGGGATCGAGGCCGAGATACCAGGGTTCCTGGTAATTGATGCTGCCACGGGTTTCATCGAACACGATCCCGGGATCACTCCACACCGCACAGGCATACTTCTCGAACAAGCAGGAGCCAAACAGCGACCACTTGCCGCCATACGAGTGACCGACGATGCCGATGCGTTTGGAATCCACGTCCGACAGCGAAGCGAGCGCCTGCCACATGTTGGCGCTGATGTAACCAAGATATGAAAGCGGCTGGCACTTGGCACCGGCACTCAACACCGGCAGTCGTGCATCACCACCAGGCGAACCGATCGACAGCGTGACGAAACCACGCCGCGCCAACTGCCACGCGAAGTCACGCAGCGGTTTCTCGCTCAAGCCAGCGCTGGTTTCAGGATCATAGTAAGGCACAAACACGGCTGGATGCGGGGCACGGCCCGAAGGCAGCAGCAGATAACCATCGCCGGTCTGGCCGAGGGCGATCTCGACGCGCACTTTCTGCTGAATGATGCCTTCACCGCGCGATTTCGTCTCCAGCACTTCGATCTTCGGCTTTTCGATCACCGCAGGCCATGCGCCCAAGATGGCATGCCAGCCAGCGAGGATTTCCGCACGGCGACGCTGCCAGTCGGCGGCGTTCGTCACCTTGCTGCCGTCGTTGAAGATCAACGGCGACTTACCCGGCGAGAACTGACCGGCGAACTCGGCAGGAACTTGAGTGAAGGGCAGATCATCGGCTGCGAGCGCGATGGTTGCCGATGCGAGGAGGCCAAGGAGGAACGTGGAGCGAAGGTGCATGAGTGTGAACTTATGAACGGCGGCCATGCAGCCACTCTTCTTCGGCTGATCCATTTCGTGTTTATCTCGAACGCCTCGATTCGGCCGAAAGAGCACGCATGAACGGAGCGCGAGTGTGTCGAAGACCACTCGCCACTTTCAACTCCCAACGTCAGCGCAAGCCCCCTAAACAGGCGAGTAGGCTCCGCCATACTCGCGCTCCATTTCAGCCACGCTTCTTCCCGGACAATCCCTTCTCACGAAGATGCTCCCTGAGCACCCGCACGATCTCCTGCACGACCTCGGGACGCTCGACGGCGCCATGCCAGCAGGGCACGATTTTTTCCGAAGTCGCGCTGTTGAGGTGCGAACTCGAGTAGGGCACCACGCCATCGGAGTTGCCGAACCACCTGCTGCTGCCAAGCTGACCGATGATGGAATGATGCGGCACTGGAATCGACACGGCATTCAAACCTTGATAGAAGGGATGCTTTTCTGACAGCATGCCGAGGCTGAGGAAGGCGTAGAGGCCCCAGTCGCGAATCTGCGGCGAAAGTGCGTCCGTGTTGCCGCTGAGCAACTGCTTGGACATCAGCAGCGTGTCAAACGGCAGGCGGATGAGCGAGGCCAGACGACGCACGATGCCCTTGCTGGCCAGGTTGCTGCCATGATGCGGTGTGGAGACGAAAATAAGGCGCTTCACCTCCGGCTGCGGCTTAAACTTCAGCGTGCTGACGAGACGCTCACGCACCGCATCGGAGACATTCAGCTCCTGCGGCGGTTTGCTGAACATGGCGTCCCACAGCTTGTCGCCGGGATCGATCGTCTGCATGCGGCTGAGCAGTCCGCCCATGCTGTGGCCGACGAGCACCATGCGGTTCATGCCGGGATCGTTGTGATCAGGATCGAAATGATCACGTGCTTGCTGCAACGAGCTGCGCAGTCGTGCCGCAGTCTGCGTCACGTCGATGGCGGTGGGATACAGGAAATACCAGGGCTGATACGCCGCCCGCAGTTCAGGATCGGCGTTGATCGCATTGACGACGTTCAACCAGATGTGCGGATTGGACAGCAGGCCATGCACAAATACGACCGGGATGCGCTGCGGGTCATACACGTCCATGCAGTAGAGCTGGCTGGCAGCTTGAATGCACTCGGGGTAGAACATGCCGATGAGGGTGAACGGTAGGAGGGTGGCCCGGGAGAGCGCAAGCTGCTTGGACGCGGTGAAATTCGCGGCCAACTGGCGCTCGTCACGACGCACCGTCACGGTGGCGACGTTCAAGGTGTTTACCAAATGCAGGCGGCAGCGGCGTGTGGTTCCGACAACGCGATCATCCAACTCCATCAGTGCGGTTAGTGTGAGATTGCCGCCGTTTGGCGGCAGAAAGGGCTGCTCCTTTTTGGCCGCGCTGGTGCGGCGGATGTGGCCAACGAGCGGCACGCCGATACCGGGACGTTTGGCCAGGGTATTGCCCTCTGACAACTTCAACCGCGCCGGCAGAATGAGCTGGTCGATCTGCGTCGGTGGCACTTCGCTCTGCTGCTTTGCCGCCGGATCAAAGTCGATTTGGAAACTCTGCTGCTTCGAGGCAAACACGGTGCCGGTCTGCCAGTAGCGCGGACTCTGATGATGATCCCATTCACGCAGGAACGCCGTGAGCGCGTGCTCATAACGATCCTCCGCTTGCCGCCGTTCGGCGATTCTGCCCCGCTGCATGCCATCCCAGCCGGCGGCCATGTGATCCAGCAGCCCGGCCATGTGCCGCTTCTCGCGTTCAGTCAGGACGCTCTCCTCGCGTGAAACCTGCGTGCGCAGCACCGAACTGCACGACATCAAGGCACCGCAGGCCACAACGGCCAGCACGCGGAGCTTCGGCGCGGCAGACATCATTTCTTCTCCACAACCGGTGTGAGCTTGATGTTACGAATCGCAGCGGTGGTGTTGAAGGTCGTCAACGACAGCGGCAGGTAGCTTTCCATGGGTCCTGGCCGCACGCTGATCTTTTTGCCCTCGATGTCTTCATCAATGATCTGCTTGTCACCGAGCCAGACGCTGAGATTTTTCGGCGTGACGCGCAATTTGAAGGCATACCACTCGTCATCCTTGTAACGCTGGTAGCTGGAGGTGTTGTTATCGGAGGCATCAAAGCCGTCGATGGATGAAATGCCCGTCACGCTGCCGCCCCAGCCGCCGCAGATCAGGGTGGCGCACTTCTTGAGATCGCCGACCGGGAACGTGAGGCCGACAAAGAAATCGACTCCTTGCAACCGCTTCGCTTCCAGCGTGATCTCGTAGTTGGTCATTGGCAAGGTGGCGGCCTTCTTGTAAATGGCACCGCTGACATTTTCCCCCTGATTGATGATCATGAGGCCACCCTCCAGTTCCACCACCCCGCTGCCGCCGACATCGACGCTTTCCCAGTCGTCGAGCGACTTGCCGTTGAACAACACGAACTCCTTCGGTGCCTCAGGCGTTGCTGCGGCGGGCTGGGCAGGTTTGTCTTCAGCAGCGGCAAACGCAGCGCCGAGCACCAGGAGGGCGGTCAAAGTCGGGTATTTCATGGCTTCGGCTCGCATCCTCAACGGTGCATGCCCCACGGTCAAGCCACACCCTTGTTTGCATTGGTTTGGCAACAACCGTCAACGACAGTAAACAACTGTAAACCACCGCCAACTCCCCTTCATGCTTTCCCCCGATCTTAAAACCATCATCGTCATGGGCGTCTCCGGCTGCGGCAAGTCGCGCATCGGCAGCCTGCTGGCCGCAAAGCTCGAAGGCGTCTTTGAAGACGGCGACGATTTCCACCCGCTCTCCAACAAAGCCAAGATGTCCACCGGCACGCCGCTCACCGACGACGACCGCTGGCCTTGGTATGCCACGCTTCGCCAGCGCATCGAGGACATGCGCCATCTCACGCCGATCTACGTTCTTGCCTGCTCGGCCCTCAAACCGATCTACCGCGACAAACTTCGCGCCAACGATCCTGATCCAACGCTGCGCTTCGTGCTGCTCGAAGGCACCCACGAACTCATCGCCTCACGCCTGGCCGCACGCAAAGGCCACTTCATGCCGCCGAGCCTGCTGGAAAGCCAGCTCGCCACCTTGGACCCGACACCGGACGTGATCCGCGTCTCGATTGATCAAACACCTGAGCAAATCGTGAGCGACATCCTGATCAAACTCGAAAGCGCATGAGCAACACGATCCAACGCCTCTTCTGGGGATGGGACACTCCCGTTTTGGAGAAAGCTGTGAACTTTCTCTGCCGTGAATGGGATCAAACCCGCGCCCTCGACCTCAGCGACACGTTGATTCTCGTTCCCAATGGTGAAGCTGGCCGCCGTTTGCGCGAAGCGCTGGCGCAAACGACCAACAGCAGCGGCACGGCCGCCATCGTGCCGCATCTCTGGCTGCCAGAACAAGCCCTGCTGCCGCAAAGCCGCCGTTTTGAAGCTGCCACACCGCTGCAATCGCAAATGGCCTGGCAGCGTGCGCTCGAACGTGTCGCACTCGATTCACTCCAGGCATTGTTTCCAACACTCCCCGCCGAGCGCGGCTGGTCCTGGCAGGCCGAAACCGCTCGCATGCTGGCCGACTTGAAAATGCTGCTCGGCACCGGCGGCCTTACCTTCGCTGACACCGCCGTCATGCCAGCAATCCAACGCGATGCCGCGCGCTGGCACGATCTGGCGAAAATCGAACGCGCGTATTTCGATGAACTCGCGCAAGCCAAGATCGCCGATGCCCAGGCGCTCAAGCGCCGCCACGCCCACACACCCGTACTGCCGGAAGGCGTGAAACGCATCGTCGTGCTCGCTTCACCCGATTTACCGCCGCTGCTCGATGATTGGATCACCGGCTGTGCCGAACGCGGCTTGCAGGCGCTCATCGCGATTCACGCCCCGCAGTCGATAGCACACACCTTTGACCGCTGCGGGCGCCCCCTGCCCTCGTCTTGGGGCGAAGACGCCGATGTCAGCCTGCCCATTGAAAATCAGCAAATCCACGTCACGCGTGATCCTTCTGCTCAGGCGGCCAAAGCGCTCGATCTCATGCGCACGCTCGTGCCGCAGGGTAAAACCGCCCTAGGTGTGTGCGATGCCGAAGTCGGCGGCCTGCTGCTGGAAAAACTCACGCTTGAAGACACACGCAGCTTTGAACCCGGCGGCATTCCAGTGCAGCGCGAAGGCTTGTGGCACGTGCTCGATTGTTTCCGCGTTCTGCTCGGCTCAGGCTCGTGGCGTGCCTTTGCCGCACTGCTGCGCATCGAAGAATTTCGCCATGCCATCGCTCCCGCGGTCGAAAGCAGCGCCGCATTGCTGCGCGAGGCCGATGACTTCACCAGCAGCCACCTTCCAGTCACTCTCGCGCATGCCCAGGAACTCCCGCTTGATGATTTTTCCGCCCTGCAGCCTGTCATCAAGGCCACGCTCGATCTTTTGGACCAACTGCGTCGTCTGCCACCTGCCAAAGCAGCCCGCACGCTCATCTTGAAGCTGCTCGGCGAACGCACCTTCCATCCCGAAGCCCCCGGCCATCGCGAACGCACCGAACTCGCTGCGGAATGGCTGCGCATCACCGAAGAACTCGAAAACGAGGCCAACCGCTTCGGTTTGCAGCCAAAGGCCGAAGACGCCTTCACGCTCTCACTCGAATGCCTGTCGCAAAGCCGTCTCGCTGAACCGCGTGGCGACATCGACCTCGTGCTGCAAGGCTGGCTCGAACTGCTGTGGGAAAAATCGCCCAACCTCATCGTCACCGGCCTGAATGAAGAAAACGTGCCCGGCATCTTCATCAGCCATCCGTTCCTGCCCGACGGCTTGCGTGAGGCGTTGAACCTTCCTTGCCAAAACACCCGTTTCGCCCGTGACGCCTTCATCCTCGCCGCACTTTCTCATCAACGCCGCAACGACAGTTTGCAGCTTCTCTGCGGTCAGTGGAGCGAAGATGGCGACGCCTTGCGTCCTTCACGATTGCTGTTCCTCTGTGACGACAAGGCATTGCCGCAACGCGTCGCGCATCTCTTCCCGAAAGAAGAAGACCAGCAGTCCGAGGCTGAGCCGCCGCGCACACTTGCCTGGACCTTGCAGCCTGACTGGCTCACCAAGCCGCTCGGAACCATCTCACCGTCACGCCTGCGCGACTACTTGAGCTGCCCGTTCCGTTACTACCTCACCCACGCGAAGCGCATGAGTGCCGTCGAAACCCAGAAGCGTGAACTCGATGCCGCCGAGTTCGGACAGATCATCCACCACGCCTTTCACCGCCTGTTCCAAGACACGGACATGCGTGACTGCACACATCCGGCAAAGATCGCCGACTTCCTCGAAGAATCCGCCCGCGACTATGTACATGCAAAGTTCGGCCAGCGCCCGGCTCCACTGATCACACTGCAACTGGACAGCATTCTTCAACGCCTCCGCCATGCAGCGACGATTGAAGCCACCAATCGCCAGCATGGCTGGCAATGCATCGAAGCTGAGCTGCTCATCGGTGGCAAAGAGGATGCCGCGCCCTTTCTCGTCGCTGAAGCACGCCTGTCAGGCCGCATTGACCGCGTTGAGCGCCACGCTGACGGCTCGCTGCGAATAGTCGATTTCAAAAGCTCCGACAAACCACGAAAACCGCACGAAACCCACTTCAAAGCCATCTCCTCGCGCACCAAGCTCACCGAAGCCGATGAATGGAAGTGTTTCGACCTGCCCGAAGGCAAGCGTGGGATATGGCTGGACCTGCAACTGCCGTTGTACGCCGCCGCCATGCAGCAACGCGGCCAGAATGTGAGCCGCGTCGCATACTTCGCGCTGCCCAAGAGCATCCAAGACACCGCTATTCTCGAATGGAACGGCTTTGATGAAGCGCTGGTCGAGTCCGCCCTCGATTGCGCCGCCGAGGCCGTGAAACGCATCCGCAGCGGCCAGTTCTGGCCCCCGGCTGAACGCTCTCCCAACGATACCTTTGACGAAATTCTCCTGTACGATCCGCTATGCAGCGTCCAGCCCCAGCTTGCATAATCCCCGCCCCCGATTTATCGCCAACACATGTCCGAACTCAAACTACTTATCACCGGCAGCAAAGGCCGCATGGGCCAGGCCATTCTGCGTGCCGCTGAAACACAAGGCGTCGCCGTAGGTGCCAGCATTGACATGGGAGACGCCCTGTCCCCTGCCCTCGCCAAGTGCGACACCGTCATCGACTTCACCTCGCACCATTTCTGCGATGAACTGCTCGGCGAATGCCTGAAGCAGCAGAAGAGCATGATCATCGGCACCACCGGCCACACGAACGATCAACTCGCCGCCATTCGCGCAGCATCGAAAACTCTGCCCATCGTCTTCGCCTCCAACTACAGCGTCGGCGTAAACACGCTGTTCTGGCTCACCCGCAAGGCCACCGAGCTGCTCGGTCCTGATTTTGACCTCGAAGTCATCGAAATGCACCACCGCATGAAGAAAGACTCACCCAGCGGCACCGCCCGCACACTCGTCGAGATCCTCGCCGACGTCCGTGGCCTGGAATACGACAAAGACTGCCGCCACGGCCGCTTCGGCGATGTGGGAGCCCGCACGCCGAAAGAAATCGGCGTTCACGCCATCCGCGGCGGCGACGTCGTCGGCGATCACACCGTCATCTTCGCCAACGTCGGCGAGCGTGTCGAACTCACCCACAAAGCCAGCAGCCGAGACACCTTTGCCAATGGCGCCGTCCGTGCCGCCCGCTGGCTTGTTGGCAAGTCCGCAGGTCTCTATGACATGCAGAATGTGCTCGGCTTGAAATAACTGCATTACCATGCGCTTCGGCATCGCTCTCGGCTCGAACCTCGGTGATCGCGCCGCAAACATGCGACATGGCATCGAATTGCTGCTCGCAGTGCCGGGCATCGAGCTCAAAGCCAGCTCCCCAATCTACGAAACCGATCCGGTCGATTGCGGTCCCGGAACGCAGGCGTTCTTAAATAGTGTCATTGAAGTCCAAGCCGCCTGCACGCCTCCCGAGCTTCATGCACATCTCAAAGCCATCGAACAAGCCCTGGGCCGACCAGCGCAGCGCGAACGCAACGCACCACGCACACTCGATCTCGATCTGCTCTATGCGGATGATATCATCAGCGCCGACCCCGACCTGATTCTGCCACATCCACGCATGCACCTGCGCAGCTTCGTCCTGAAACCATTGGCGGACATCCGGCCTGAATTGGTACTTCCAGGTTTTTCACAGCCTGTTTCCGCCTTTCTCAAAGAGGATGCGAGTGTGCGACTTTACGCGAAGTGAGTATCACCCTATTTTGCCATTTTGCTTCTTCACCCTCAAAGAGTCTGGAAAGACCCTCAGAAACAGGAGCTTACGTCAAAAAGGACTGGTTAAGATTCCGCAAACGTTGGGCCAGGCTATTCGCAATCGCCGTCTCAAACTGGGCATCACACAGAAGGACGTTGCTGAACAGTTGAACACACAGCGGGAGGTCTATGACCGCTGGGAACGCGATCAATGTGAACCCGTGGTTTCCAAGTGGCCGGAGTTGATTGCCTTTCTCGGCCACTATCCCGGAGAGTGCGAACCGCCCGCCAAATTGACACGCATGACACGCCGCCTTACCGGACTTGACCAAAAGCAACTCGCCCAGAGGATCGGGGTCATCCACCAAAAGTTACGTGCTTGGGAACTTGAACGGGAGATGCCGGACGAAGATCAGCTCCGCAGGCTCAAACAAGTAGCACAGGATGCCGCCAAGGCTTTTCGACTCTCCACATTTGATCCTCGACCTTCGTTTTCACAAAGTCCTGAAAATGGTTCTGTCGCGTGAACGGTCAATATGCCAGATTCGTCAATCATCATGCCAGACGCATCCAGCACCATGGGCAGCACAACGCCATCCCAATTCATCGCGTTCTTCGATGAGTGTGGCGACCATTCGCTGAGCAAGATTGACCCTGACTTTCCCCTGTTTGTGCTTGCTCTAGTAGTGGTCGAGCGAGCGACTTATCGCGATGATGTGTTGCCCAAATTGAATGCTTTCAAACTTCGCTATTGGGATCACGAGGGCATCAATCTTCACAGCCGGGACATCCGGCTGGCGCAGGGGCCGTTTTCCATTCTGCTCAACGCACAAGTCCGTCATCGATTCATGGATGAGATTTCTGGTCTCATGGAAACTCTCCCCTTCACCCTGTTTGTGACAGCGATCCAAAAAACGGCCCATGTGGAGAAGCACGGCGTGGAAGCCACCAATCCTTACGATCTTGCAGTCGAGTTCACCATGGAACGCGTGCTCCATTTCATGGAGAAGCAGGGTGAAACTCGGCTCCCCGTGATCGCAGAGGCGCGTGGACGCAAGGAAGACAACTCCTTGGAACAAGTGTTCCACAAGGTATTGTCACAAGGCACGGACCAGGTTCCGAGCGAGCGATTCCGGCTGCTCGATTGTCCGCTCGCCTTTCAGTCGAAGAAAAACAACATCGCTGGAGTGCAGCTCGCAGACCTGTCCGCCTATCCTTGCGCCAGGCACATTCTGAACCCTGCCAAACCGAATCCTGCATTCGAGATCGTGAGACGGCACTTTTATGCCGATGAAAGTGCAAGCGGCTGGACCGTTTCCCCCAGCACTTGAAAATCAAATGGGCGCTTCCGGCTTTCGCCAGAGAGCGCCCACCGACCGAGCATTCTCAGTCCTGCTTTAAGCATAGCAGCAATATCGAAAATTTGCAAATTCTCAATGGGCACCGCCAGAGCGCACATGAAACCGATCGGTCGAGATCGGTAGATTGGGCTATGGCGATGAACCATGTGAATCGGGATGGGGTAATTCGAAAGCCGTCAGACATGGGTTACCGGAAAAACACGTCCTCGTGGGAATACGGCGGAGCGCAGCAGCAGAGGAAGCGGAGGGGTTGGGAGGCGGTGATCTGATGCCAGGCGCCGGGCGGAATGAGGATGGCGTCACCAGGGCTGACTTCGCGTGTATCTCCGTCGATTTCCATGGTCCCCTGCCCTTCGAGGATGAAGTAGAATTCTTCACTGAGCTTGTGGTAATGACGCTCGGTGGGCTTGCCGACGGGAACGGTGGCTTCAGCGAGGGATTGGTTCTGCACCGGAGCATTGGTGCGATCCAAGATGCTGCGGATGGTGCTGCCGTCCTTGGTGGTGAAGGGATTCTGGGCAGAAAGCGGGTTGATGGTCATGCGTGATGTGGCTACTGCTGCCCCATAACTTATGGCGAATGGATTTCACCTCGAAAAATGCCGGGCGGTGATCACCGGCGCGTCTTCCGGCCTTGGGGCTGAGTTTGCGCGGCAACTCGCACCACAAGCAGACACACTGGTGCTGGTGGCGAGACGTGCGGAGGCGCTCGAAGCGGTGAAAGACGGGCTTTCGATCTTCCAGGCGAAGATTCTCTGCTGCGTGGCTGATCTGGCGACGGATGCAGGGCGCCATGAGGTGATGATGTTTTTGGCGGCGCATGACGTGACGCCGAATCTGCTGATTAACAACGCTGGCATGGGTGACTACGGCAGCTTCACGAGTGCGACGGCGGAAAAGACGCGTACGCAGCTCGAACTGAACATCACGGCGCTGACGATGCTCACGCACGCCATGCTGCCCAAGCTGGCAAGACCCGCAGGCGTGCTGAACGTGAGTTCGCTGGCCAGCACGCTGCCGATGCCTGAACTGGCAGTGTATGCGGCGTCGAAAGCGTATGTGACGAGTTTTTCCGAAGCACTGGCGATTGAACTGGCTCCGCACGACGTGACCTTGAGCTGCGTGTGTCCGGGACCGACGCCGACGAACTTCAGCAAGACGGCGAAGCGTGATTCTGGCACAGACACGAATCGCGACGGGCAGCCGCTGCTGCGCATTCCACCGGCTCAAGTCGTGTGCCGGGCTTTGCAGGCGCTGCAACGAGGGGAGACGTGTGTGTTTCCAGGTATGGGTGTGTCGATGGCGTCGTTCCTCTTCCGCCATGTGCCCAGGAAAATCATGCGCTGGCTGCTGCGGCGGCGACTTGGCAAGGAATGATCGTTGCATGCCGGGGGCGGCATGATGTACCATTGCGGTGTGCGCTGTCCTTCCTGCCGAACTCCTGCGATTGAAAACGACTCTGCCTGCCGGCAGTGTGGGTTCTCGCTGGAGGTGGCGGATCGCTCATTTGGCATCGCCCCGGCATTGCAGCGCCCCATTGCCGATGTGGCGGGGGTGATGGGTGCCTTTGCACAGAAACGTGCGGCGCATGTAATCGCGCAGGTGGAGCGGCAGTTTCCACAACTCGCCATCGCGGCGGTGCTGATGGATGTGCCACAGCAGGCGCCGTTGGTGCCGTATGCGTTTTGGATTTTCAATCGCAGCCAGCTTTCGAGCGCGGTGGAAAAAGGCGGTGAGAACCGCCTGGTGATGCTGCTCATCGACACAAACACAGACCGCGCCATCGCGATGGTGGGCTACGGACTGGAACCCTTCATTCAGGAGGTGCCGCTGCAAAGCTGCCTGCAAGCCGCGCTGCACTCGCTGCAAGGCGGCCGTCACGCACAGGCCATCGAATCATTTGCACGCGAACTAGGCCGGCAGCTCCGGGAACTTTGCCGACTGGTGCCAAAACAGTTCGGTCTGGCGCAGGAAACGCAATGGCTGGATGCGAGTGCGCCAGGCGATGCGAACGTGGGACTGGCGGAAAGCTTGTATTGATGACGCTTATGTTGAATCGACGCCATTTCATTCATCTCGGCCTGTTGAGCGGAGGCGCGAATCTGCTGCACGCGGCGGAATTTCTGCCGCAAAACGTGACTTTCATTGGCGCGGCAAAGTTTCAGCAGATCGTGGCGCGCGCCGTGGCGGAAAACTGGGCGGCGCTGCCGATGGGCGCGCGGGTGGCGCAGTTCGGACAGGCTTTGCGTGGCACGAAGTATGTCGGCTGGACGCTGGAGATTGATGACCACATCGAATCCCCCTCAACGAACTTCAACGGTCTCGATTGCTGGACGTTTTTCGAGATTTCATTGGGCCTTGCACGCATGATCGCGAAACGACAGCGTGCGTATGTGCCGTCAGATCTGCTGCGGCAGATTGAATGGACGCGCTATCGCGGCGGTGTGTGCCGCGGCCATTATCTGGACCGCATTCACTATCTGGATGAATGGTTCACCGACAACGCCGCACGCGGCAATATCCGCAATGTTACGCGTGATGTCGGCCCGGTGGTGCGGCTCACGGGACGCGGCAATGATGAGATGTCGCTGAATCCAAAGCTGTATCGCTACCTCAGAGCGAATTCCGCGCTCGTGCCGGCCTTGCGGCAGATCGAAGCACGGCTGGAGCAGGTGCCGTTCGATTTCATTCCGAAGCACCAGGTCGCCGCGTGCGAACCGCGCATTCATAGCGGCGACATCATCGGCATCGTGACGAACCGGGCGCATGTGTACTGCTCGCACGTCGGCCTGGCTTTGCGCGGCAGTGATGGCGTGTGCCGCTTCATGCACGCCTCGCTCACCCACAAGAAGGTGGTCGTGGACCAGGCACTGCACAAGTACCTGAACGCGATCAAGAGCCACGCGGGCATTGTCGTAGGCAGGCCACGTGAGGCGTGAGTTATTTGTCGAAGAACGACTCTTCTTCGCGGTCACCCACCTTGAGGTAGCGATAAAACACTTCGAGCTGCAGTGTGCAGAGGCACTGGCGGTAAATGGGATCCGAAGCGTCACCAGAAGGCCAGTTTGGACGTCCGGCCTTGAAGGAACCGTCGGGCTGCTGGGCACTGAGGATCTGCGGGAGGAACTGCTGGTTGTAGAACTTCCAGTCCTCGCCGCCCTGCTGGAAAAACGCCTGCGTGTAGTAGTACCAGCAGTAGAGGTTGCAGTTTTTGTTCCAGTCGAGCGGTTCGGCAGTGATGAAGTCACGCAAGAATGCGATGCCCTTTTTGATCGCGGTGGTCTTGCCCTTCGCCATGGTCTGCAAGCCGAGGATGCCCACACCCGAGAGGCTCCACTGATTGTAGTGCGCGTCGCGGTTGGTGACACCGAAGCCGCCGTCTTTGGACTGCTTGTCTTCGAGATATTTGGTCATTTTGGTGATGGATGAGTGCAGGCCATCAATTTTCAAATTGGTGTTTTTTGCGGCTTTGAGAGCCTGGAACTGCCAGCCGGCGACTGATAAGTCCTCACGGCTCTTTTTGCCAGCATAGAAGCCGGTCTCCCCATCGTACACCCAACTGCCGCTGTCCTGCTGGTTGTCGATGATGATCTTCACGCCCTGTTCGAAGGCTTCGCGCATGCCGGGGAGCGATTTGCTGCCAAGACGGGCGAGGGTGTACATCTCACCGAGCGCATAGGTGGCGATGCCGTGCTCATACACGCCCGCGTTGCCTTTGAGCGACTGGGTAAACAGCTTGTACTTGTTTGCCTTCTGCGTCTCGATGAGGAACATGATGCCCTTCATCACGTTGTCGCCGTAGAACGGCGATTCCGGCGTCTCGCAGCGGCCCAGGTAGCACAGCAGCGCCAGGCCCGTCATCGCGCACTTGTTGTTGCGGCCCCAGGAGCCGTCGGCGTTCTGCTTGCCCTTGAGCCATTCCAACGAAGCGCTCACCGCCGCTTCGCACTCGGGGGTGCCGCCGTTCTGCCGCAGTTTTTCAAGGCGCTCCTGCGTCGAGCAGCGCGCCCGCATCGACGGTGGCAGCGTCACAAATCCTGCCGCGCCGCCCATGCCCATGCCTTTGCCAAAACCACCACCCGCTCCGCCGGTGCCGAAGCCACCGCTCGCGCCCAGCGCTCCGCCGCCCATCATCGCGCTCACATCCGGCATGTCCAGCGCGTCCGGTGGTGCTTCCGGCAGCGTGATTGCCGAGTTCATGCTCGTGCTCACCAGCTTCTTCATCGGCATCGTCTTGTTGATCGAATTGCGCTTCTTCTGCTGCACCTTGTGCTGTAGATCGGCGCTGGCCTTCGCGCCTTGCGCGGTGCCGCCGCCAGGGAGGAAATCCACCTGCTTGTCCATCACGCCGGTGCTGAACACGATGAACAGCGCAAGCACGCCGAGGCCGGCATGCACCAGGATGCTCATCATCAGCGCGCTGCCGCCCGCCTTGCGCCACATCTGCACGAACTTGTTGGGCGGCGGCCCCACCTCGATGTGCGTGAGCGCGGGCGGATGATACACCTCGCCCTCATGATGCTCGACCACCACGACTTCACCAGCGTCATCGGTGGGAACAGCGGTGGGGATGGCCATTGCCACGCTGGGCGCGGGCATCGACGGTGCGGCACCGGAGGGGGCGGGCATTGCCACAGGCACGGCAGCGCTGGCCGGCTTGGGTGCAGGTGCAGAAGGAACAGCGCCGGTGGCAGGCGCGGGCGGCGGCATCATCGCCGGCATCGGCATCGTGGGCATGTAACCGGGCGGATAGCCCGGCATCTGCGGCGGGTAACCCTGCGGCATCGGATAACCCTGGGGATAGCCCGGCATCTGCGGCGGGTAGCCCTGCGGCATCGGATACCCCTGGGGATAGCCCGGCATCTGCGGCGGGTAGCCCTGCGGCATCGGGTACCCCTGGGGATAACCTGGCATCTGCGG
>JAYVIO010000367.1:0-23534 GCA_043770175.1 Verrucomicrobiales bacterium
CGCCGAGGCTCAAGCACGAGGCTTGGTCTGTGGCAGCGGCTTCGGATCTTTGTCACCGATGGGTTCAGCGGGACGAATGATCACGCCAACAGGCATCGAGGCCTTCTCCATGTTCAGGAGCTGGCTGACGGTGACGAATTGATAACCCTTGGCGAGAAGCTGATCGAACATCGCCGGCATGGCCGTGATGGTGGGCGGATGGATGTCATGCGAGAGCATGATGGCACCGGGATGAGCGCCATTGACGAGACGGCTGGTCACAGCGGCGACGCCGGGACGGCGCCAGTCCTGTGGATCGACGGACCACATGATGGTGGAGTAGCCGAACTCGGTGAACATGAGGTCTTTGATGCGCGAATTGATGGCACCATAGGGCGGACGCACGAGGTGAGGACGCACACCGGCCACTTCATAGACGGCATCCTCGGATTTTTTGAGCTCGCTGCGAATCTGCTCATCCGAGCGGCTGGTAAGGCTGCAATGCGTCCAGGTGTGATTGCCGATCTCATGGCCTTCGGCAATGATACGGCGAACGATGGCGGGATACATCTTCACCTGCTGGCCGATGAGGAAGAAGGTGCATTTGATGTTCCGCTCCTTGAGGAGATCGAGCAGCTTCGGCGTCAGGCTGGGATGCGGGCCGTCGTCAAAGGTCATCGCGAGCGTGTTCTGCGTGATCTTAACGGAAGAATACGACGTGCGCGCTCCGGCGGGCGGGACGACGGGCATTGAGGACGGATTATTGAGCCGCTTCACCAGCGGATTTTCCGTTTCTTCGAACGGCAAGGCCTTGCGTGCCTCCTCAGTGGCGAGTTTTTCCGGCTTTGCGGCCTTTTGCGTTGTGCAGCCGGAGTCGGCTGCCAACATGATGCCTAACCAAATGCTGAGATACATGCGCGGGGGGGTCACAAGGCGCGGAGAGTAATGGCTGAAATACATCTGCGAAAGCCGGAATTGCTGAAAAAACAGGGAATCACCAGAGGCGGGATGGCCTCATACGCTCGTGGTGGTGGCAGCCTGAATTTCTGCGGCACTGAGCTGCCGCCATTGTCCTGGCTGAAGATCAAGCGGCAGCGAGATCAAGCCGATGCTCTCGCGGTGCAGACGCAGCACACGGTTGTTCACACGGTGAAACATGCGTTTCACCTGATGATAGCGGCCCTCATGCAGCGTCAGCCGGGCACTGCGTTCGCCTAGGATGATGAGTTCGGCGGGCAGCGTGGTGATGTCCTCGGTGTGGAAATAAAAGCCACGGGTAAAAGCATCGACAGTTTCGGGAGCAATGGGGTCGAGGGTTTCGACGAGATAAACCTTTGGCACTTTTTCCTCGGCAGCCATCAGCCGCTTTGACCAGCGGCCGTCATTGGTGAGCAGCACCAGCCCCGAGGTGCTGCGGTCCAGCCGTCCGGCGATGTGCAGCGTGTGTTTGTCAGGATCGTCGATCAAATCGAGCACGGTACGATGCTGCTCGTCCTTGGTGGCACTGAGAACGCCCGCCGGCTTGTGCAGCATGAGATACAGTGCGCGCTCCGGTTGCTGGATGATCACGTCATCAAGTGCGACCTGCGTGAACCGATCCACGGCATGATGACCATTGCGAATGATCACATCATTCACTCGCACTCGTCCTGCGGCGATGGCGTGATGCGCTGCCTGCCGCCCCATGGCGTGGTGACTGGCGATGAGACGATCCAGTTTCATGCCAGCAGCAGTCCCAGCCGTGCGCCGGACGGATCAAATCTCCCCGAAGTTCTTCTCCCGCACCTGCACGATGGCGTCGAGCATCTTGTCGGCCTCCGCGCGGGTTTTGGCGTCCAGGCTGGAGGCGCTGCGGTTGTAGCGGCGGAACAGCAGCTTCAATTGGGCACGGATTTCATCCTTGGGCATCTTGGGCGTGATGCCGCAGAGTTCCTCGATGCTTTTCGGCGGTTCCGCCTTGGCAGAGGCAGGCGCGCCTTTGTTCACCTTGTCGAGCAGGCTGCCAGGCTTGGCGGCGGCCTGCGCTTTGGCTTCGGCAGATTTGCCGCCGCCGAGGGACTTGGAGAGGGACTTGAGAATTTTAAACATGACGTGGTTCCTTCGATGGCTGGAGGGTTACTCGATGCGCATGGCGCGAAGATGGTGGCTGCGGCGCTTCAATTCTTCGTCGGTAAACACACCGGCGCCCTTGTAGGTCACGGCCACTTCCTTGCTGCGCCCGGACTGTTTATCGACCACCAAGGCCCGCACGCGCTGGTTTTCATCATAACTGAACGTCACCGCGACCTCGCAGCCCTTCGGGCGGTTCGGCGGCACTTCGAGGGTGATGCGGCCGATGACATCGACGAACTTCGCGTCCTCATCCTCACCCTGGGTGATGTCCACCTCGATGACGCGCTCGTTGTCTTCGGAAGTCTGATATACCTGTGAGCGTGAACACGGGATCGGTGTGTTCTTCGGAATCACGATGGAGTTCATCAGCTTTTCCTCCTGCGTCTTCGCATTGTAGATCATCGCCAGCGTGCCGTAGCTCGCGTTGCAGACTTCCTGGATTTTGGCGGACTTCTTCGCAAACAAGGCCGCACCGAGCGCCACGCACTCATCGACGTTGCCACAGGATTTCGGCGTTTTGCCGAACATTTTTTCCAAAATCGTCTTCACCTTTGGAATGCGCGTCGAACCGCCCACCAGCACGACATGGTCGATGTCAGAAGGCTTCAGCTTCGCGGAATCCAGCGCCTGCTCGACGAGGAACACCGTGCGTGTGAGCATGTGGCGGATCAGTGTCTCAAAGCCTTCGCGTGTCAGGTCGATGCGGGCGATGCCGCTGTTCTGGTCGTTCGCCACGGTGTCGTTCACGCGCTGGAGCTTCGAGAGCATCTTCTTGGAATCTTCCGTGGCTTGCAGCACCCGGCGGCGATGACGTTCGTCGGTGTACAGCGCCGCCCCGGTCTGCTTTTTGTACTGCTCGGCATACGCGTCGAGCAGGATGTCGTCAAAGTTGCTGCCGCCGAGATGGCGCGCGCCTTCGGAGGTGAGGATCTTGATGTTGTCGCCCGCGACTTCGAGAATCGTCGTGTCCAGCGTGCCGCCGCCGAGGTCGAACACCAAAATACGGCCCTTCACACCCTGCGAGTGTGCGTAATAAACCGCCGCCGCAGTTGGTTCGTTCACCAGCCGCTTTACTTTCATGCCAGCCATTTCTGCGGCGGCGATAGTGCTCTTGCGGGCGAGTTCGTTGAAATTTGCCGGCACCGTGATGACGACTTCGGTGATGTCACCGCAGATCTTCGAGCAGTCGCGCTTCAGTTTGGACAAGATGAGCGCGGAGATTTCCGCCGGCGTCCATTTCTTGCCGTCGATCTCTACCAGATGCTCCGGGTCGTCCATGTACCGCTTGATCTGGAAGATCGTGCGGTCCGGCTCGCCGCCGTCTCGCGCGGCGCTGCCGACGAGCTTCACATCTTCATGCGCGTCAAAGAACACCACGGAGTGCGTGAGACGTTCGCCATCGGCGTTCGGGACGATTTCGGGATTGCCATCGGGTTTGAGGTAAGCCAGCCCGGAGAGGGTGGTGCCAAGGTCGATTCCAACGTATTCAGCCATAACAGTGTGTGTGAAAATAAATGCTCCGGGTGGTGCTACTGACTGGAGGTACGGACCTCCACTTTGCGCAGGATAATCTCATGGCCCTCGCCACGCGAGAAGATAAAGCCGGAACGGCAGCTTTCCGTCACCCGCGGTTTCAGTTTGCCCGGCAGTGAATCGACCACGGTAATGCGTTTACGCAACTCCAGATCCACCTCTGTGCCGGATGGCACATCGAATTCTGTCACGCCGTGCTGGTGCAGAATGTCCTCAAACGAGGCGCGCAGCGTCTTGAGCTGGTGCGGCACATCGGTGCTGCCGTTTGAGCCTGCATAGCGCGATACCAAGGCGTCGATGAGGTCGATGCGCTTGATGATGTCGCTCGCGAACATGACCACCGTGCTCTCCTCCGTCGGCAGGCCGCGGCGCATGATCTCATGTTTTTCTTCCAACTCCTCAAGCTGGCCGCGCAGGCGTTTTTCGATGTCCTGCCAGTGTTTGAGCTGTGCTTCAGCTTGCGCGAACTCCTGTTTGCGGCCTTCGAGACGGGCCAGTTCGGCGCGGGCGTCTTCGATCTGGCCCGTGGCACGCTGCTGCGTGGTGCCGAGGTCGGCGATGCGTTTTTCCAGCTCCGCGATGCGCTTCTTCTGCTCCAGCTCGTAGTTCTGTAAGGCAGCGGCCTGCTTTTGAATGTCCACGCTGAATTTCTTGAATTCGGCATCCGCAGCCTCGCGATCCTTGCGTGTTTGCTCGGCTCGCGCCGCCTCGCGGTTCAATGATTCCTGCGCCGCGTTCAGTTTCACCTGAATCGCGAGATCCTCCTCCGCAGCCTTGCGCAGGGATTTGTTCACTTCCGCCTGCCGTGATTCGAGACCAGCCAGCGCCTGGCCCAGACCGAGAATTTTGCCGCCGACGTTGATGAATTCGCCCAGCTCGTGCTGCCGTGCGCCGATCTTCGTTTGCAGCTCTTTGAGCGCCATGTCCGCGCCCTGCATGTCCTGCTGCTGCGTGGCGAGCGTCTTGGTGAGGCGTTCTTCGTCGGCTTTGAGATTTTGCACGCGGTCAAGCCGCTGGCGCAGCTCGCCTTCGAGCGCGGTGGCCTCTTTTTTCGCCGCCTCGGCCTTTGCCCTGGCTTCCTTGACGTTTTTTTCGAGTTCGGCGAGCTGCACTTCCGCCGCGCGTGACTGGTCCTGTGCGGCTTTGAGGCGGGCGGTCTCCTTGTCCACGTCCGCCTGCGCTTTCATCACGCGTTCTTCACGCAGCTTGTGCGCCTGCTCCAATTGCGTGATCTGCTGCTGCAACTCGCTGAGTTTCTTGTTCTGGCCATCGGTCGAGACGTTCAGCCGTGTGACGAACTGTGAGACCTCCTCGCGCTGCTTGGTTAAACTGGCCAGCATCGCCTGGATACCCGCCAGTTCGGTGTTCAGGGCTGGAATCTGTTTCCGCAGGTTCTTTTCCTCGGCGCGGGCCTTTTCGGCCGTGGCATCGGCCTCGGTGCGTTTTTGCTCGGCGGTCTGCTGTGCAGCCAGCGCCTTCTCGGCGCGCTTCTCGGCGTCTGCGGCTTTTGTTTCTGCGGTTTTGACGGCCTTGGTGAGATCCGCGAGCTGTGAGGTCTCGGTTTTGAGTGTGGCTTCGAGCGTGACGATTTCCTTCTTCAGCTTGTCCTGATTGCGTGCCAGTTCCGTGAGCGCCTTGTCCTCGGTCTGTCGCTGTTTTTCGGTGTCCTTGAGCGTCTGCGTGGCGGCGGCAAGGCGGGCATCAATGTCGGCTAGTTCCGCAAGGCGTTTTTCAGCGACGGCAATGCGTTCCAGCACGCCTTTGAGCCGCGTTTCGGCGGCGCTGGCCTCGGCGAGCTTCGCTTTGGTTTCGGCTTCGAGATTGGCGCGCTTGTCGCCGAGGATTTTGTCGAGATTGACCGACTCGATGCGCAACGCTTCGACGGTGGCATCGGTTTCCTTGTGCTGCGCGAGAGACTGCTTGAGCACGGCGGCGGCGGTATCGCGATCCTTGATCAAGCCGGCGAGTTCGGCCTTCAAATTGTCTGCCTCGGCGCGCGTTTGCGTCACGCTGCCGCGCAAGTCAGGCAGCATGGCTTCCAGTTCCGCACGCTCCTTGGAAAGACGCTGTGTTTCGGCCAGCAGCTTGTCACGTTCCTGAGTGGAGGCGGTGATGGTGCTGGTGAGTTCGGCATGCCGTTGGTTTGCCTGCGCGAGTTCCTTCACGCGGTCTTCGAGCCCGGCGGTCTGCTGCGTGAGTTCGGCCACGCGGGCCTCGGCGGTGGCAATTTCCTTCTGCCGCTCCGCCAGGCGTCCCTGCAAATTCTGATGATCCGACTCTGCGGCGGACAGTTTTTGCTGCGTGCCGGCATGCGTCGTCGTGAGTGTGGCAATGACCATCTCCAAGCCGCTGATTTTTTCCGCCAGCGTGAGTGACTGCTGGGAGCTTTTCTCCGCCACGGCTGCCGCTGAAGCGGCCTCCTTCTTTTTCTCGATGGCGGCGGCGAGGGACTGTTCCAAATCGATTTTGGCCTGCGCCAACTGCTCGCTGAGCTTCTGGTGCTCCGCCTGCACGGTTTTGAACTGCAGGTCTGCGGTGCTGGCGAGTTCTTCGAGGTTCTTCGTGCGCTGCGTGGCGGTGGCGACCTGCGCTTCGCGTTCCTTGAGGTCGTTCTCGGTCAGGCGCAGTTGCTCACGCAGTTTGCCGATGGACTGCGAAATGGCAGTCTGCTGCTCATCCATGACATGCACTTCTTTTTCCACCGCCTCGCGGCGCTGCGTGAGAGTCTGCGTGAGCAATGCCTGCGCACGGCCATGCTCGGTCGCGGCGAGCAGTTCGCGTGTGCGTTCGTCGCGGTCCTTCACCAGCGCGGCGACGGCGGCCAAGACCTCTGCCTTGTGCGATTCGACGGCTTTGAGCGCCTCGGTGACATCCTTGAGCCTCGTGTCAGTGGAGGCAAGGTCGTCGAGCTTATTGTTGAGGTCGGCAACCCTGTCTTCGAGCGCCTTGGCCTGCGCCTGCACCTCGGCAAGACGGGTGCCGCGCTCTGCAATCTGTGCATCGAGTTCCGCCCGGCGTTTTTCGGCATCCTGCTGCGCAACATCGTCCGCTGCACGGGCATCGCGGGCCTGGCGGTCGATGGCGGCCAGTCTGGCCTGCGCTTCGGTTTGCTGCTGGGCCAGCGCCGACTCAGCATCCGTCTTTTGGGTGTTGAGATTCGCAAGATGCTGCTCGGCGGCGAGACGTTGGGCTTCCAAGTCGTCAAGCTGCGTCCGTGTGGCGGTCAAACGCTCCTCGGCGGCACTCGTTTCGGCCTCGTGAGACTGCTGTTTGCCCATCAAGGCGCCCAGCGCGGCATCCAGCAGGCCGCGCTGGTTTTCCATCTGCCCTAGCGCCTGCGTCAGAGCGGTGAGACGGTCCTCATTGCCGCGTAGTTCGTTGACGCGTGCAGCCACGGCCTTCTCCTCGCCGCCAAACTGCGCGATCTGCGTTTGCGCCTGCTGCACCTGCTCCTGCGCCTTCGCCAGCGAGGCATTGACGGCCTCGATCTCGTTTTGCTTCGTGTCGCTTTGTGCATCGAGCTGCTTGAGTTCGGCACGACGTTCGTCGAGTTTTTTGTCGAGGTCTTGCAGGTCCGCACTGCGCTTGGTGCGCTGCTCGGCTTCGGACTTCTGCGCATCGGCCTGCAACGCAGTGAGACGCTTCACCTCCGCATCGGCATCGCTGACCTGTTTCTGCAACGCGGCCAGTTTCTGCGATGTGGCGGTTTCCTCGGCGGTGAGCTTCGAGACAGCGGCTTCGTGGGTTTTGGCCTCGTCAGTGGTCTTCTTGAGCGAATCCTGCTGCGTAGCCAGATCACCCTGAACTTTCGTCAGTTCTGTCTGCGCCTGCGTCAGGTCAGCACGGCGTGTTTCGAGCTGCTTGTCGAGGTCTTGCAGCTCGGTGCTGCGCTTGGTGCGCTGCTCGGCTTCCGACTTCTGTGCATCACTCTGCAAGGCGTTGAGGCGCTTCACCTCCGCATCGGCCGCTGCGGTCTGTTGTTGCAATACGGCCAGTTTTTGGGCGGTGGCGACCTCGTCGGCGGTCAGTTTGGTCAGCGTGGCTGCGCGGGTATTCGCTTCTTCGCTGGTTTTTGCCAGCGCGGCCTGCTGCGTGGTGAAATCTCCCTGAACCTGCGTCAGATCGGCCTGCAGCTTGGCAAATTCGGCCCGGCGTACCTCAAGCTGGGCATCCAGTGCCTGGAGTTCGCTACTGCGCTTCGATTTGAGTTCGGCTTCGGACTTTTGCGCCTCAGATTGAAGTTGCGTGACTTCCTTGAGCTTCGCCTCAGCGGTGGCGATCTGGCTTTGCAGCGCGGTGAGTTTTTCGTTTGCGGTCGAAACTTCGGCGGCTGCCTTCGCGGCAGATGTTTCGTGGGTTTTGGCCTCGTCGCTGGATTTGGCGAGGGAAACGACGAGCAAATCCAGCGCGGCACGCTTGGCGATGACTTCGGCATCAAGCGACTGCAATTCGGCGCTGCGCTTCGATTTGAGGTCGGCTTCGGATTTTGTGGCCTCGGCGAGCGTGTGATTGATCTCCTTCGTGCGGGCTTCGGCAGCGGCGATTTGCTGCTGCAACTGGGTCAGGGCGGTCTCGCGTTCTTTGCGCTGTTTGTCCGCTTCGGCGTGCAGGGTCTGCAAGCCCTGCTGCGCGGTGGCGAGATCGGCCTCTGCCTTGGTGACGAGGGTGCGGGTGGAATCGAGCTTACTGTCGATGTTGCCGAGGTCGCGGCGTTTGACGTCGAGTTTGCCGGCCTCGGCCTTGGCGTTCTCGGCTTCGGCGCGGGCGTTTTGCACCTGGCTGCGTACTTTTTCGAGTTCGCCTTTGAAACCGGTGATTGCGGTCTGTGCTTGGTCGAGTTCCTTGCGGCGTACGTCCAGCGTGGCGTCTAGGGAGCGGATTTCCTCGCGCCGCTTCTGCTCGATGTTGTTCTCGGCCCGCAGGGCGTCCCGTTGTTGGCTGAGGTTCTCGATTTCGTCGCGTAATTCGGCGGCCTGTCTGGCGGTGGCGGGATCGGGCGCGGCAGAAGCGGAAAAGGGTTTGGGAATGAGCGAGACGGGCGGCGTGCCACCTGGAGACCTGGGCTGGTCGGTCGGGGCACGCTGCACGACCGGTTTGGTAACTTCGATTTTGCCGGTTTCGGGCTTGGATTTTGGCGGTTCGTCCTTGTCGCGTGCGGGGATGCCTTCGGTGTCGCCGCGTTTGCCGTCCTCACGGGTGGGCTGGCCTTTGGGCGTGGCGACGGTCTTGGAGCCGCTGTCGGGGGCGAGACCTTTTGGCGCACGCTCACGGAAACGGCTCTCAAGCTGGCCGAACATGATGCGGTCGCCGCCTTTCACGCGGCCACGCTCGACGCGCTTGCCGTTGACGAAGGTGCCGTTGGAGGACTTTAGATCGACAATCTCGTAACTTCCATCCGCCTGGCGTAGGAACTCGGCGTGGAAGCCGGAGATGAAGGTGTTGTCGATGACGATGTCATTGCTCGAATCACGCCCGATGGAGAGCCGTTCTTCGAGGATATCGAAGACGAACTCATTACCATCATTGAGATTGAAGGCCAGATATGGCATGCCGGACGCGCAGAGAGAAGGCTGGAGGGCCGGAAGAATAAGGGTGGAAAATCAGTGAATCAAACTTAATGAAATCTGACGAGTGGGAAGATGGAGGGTCAGTCTATTTTTTCAAAAACCAGTTTGATTGCACCGCATCATTTAAGATTTCTAAAATATGACAGCATGGCATTTCTTCAAACATTTCAGTCTGCAGGCAGTGTTGTTGAGCAGTTTCAACGGCTGTGCTGCGGCGCCAACTCCGGTCAGTGGCGGCGGTGTGCGGCTTGCCGCCGCACAAATCGACCGTGTGGGCCGGCGCATCTGGCAGAATGAGTGCGGTGGCACGGTGGCGGGACTGACAAGTTGGAATGCGGGGGAGGCTTTTGCCTCGCTGGGCATCGGCCATTTCATCTGGTATCCCAAGGGCCAGAGCGGCCCATTTGAGGAGAGTTTTCCGCCGTTGGTGGCCTTTTTGCAGTCACGCGGCATGCCAGTGCCGGCTTGGATGAAGGGAGCCTGCCCATGGCCGACGAAGGCGGCCTTTGAGGCAGACAGGAACGGTGAACGGCAAAAAGAGCTGCGCGTGTTATTGAGCCAAACGGTGCGGCTGCAGACGGAATTCATCATGGTAAGGATGGAACGTGCGCTGCCGAAGATGCTGGCGCAGGCGAAAGACCCAGCAGGGGTGCGATCCGCCTTCGATGCGTTAAAGGCCACACCCGAGGGCACGTTCTGCCTGATCGACTACGTGAACTTCAAGGGAGAAGGTACCAACTCCAAAGAACGTCATCAAGGCCAAGGCTGGGGCTTACTGCAAGTGCTGGAAGGAATATCCAAGCAAAAAGCGGTGTGGCATTATCCCGGCGAATTCGCTGCCGCCGCCAAGCGCGTGCTGAGCCGTCGCGTGGCAAATGCACCGCCTGAGCGCAAGGAGCAGCGCTGGCTGGCCGGATGGCATAGCCGGTGCGAGGGTTACAAGAGGCCTCTGTAACCGGGACTACTCTTCCTTCCGCTCGATCTTGATCTTCGGCATGCCGCCGGTGATTTTGTCGAGGGTGTCGGTGAGGATGTTGCCGTTCATCTCCTTCGAGTGCCGCATGGCCATGCCGACCAAGAAGGCGATCACAAACAGGCCGGTGACGATGATGCCGGTCATGCAGCCGCTCTCGGTCGTGTCAGGATAGCTGTTGGGAGAGGAGGTTTTGCCATACGCACGCCGCACGGGGCTCAGTGCCCGGTTGGCCGGTTTGGCGGCTGGCAGCGCAGGCTCGTCAATGACAACGGCAGCGGCTGCGGGCAATGATTTGTTGAAGCGTGGCGCAGCGATGGGTTTTTCCTCCAGCACTTTCGGCGGATCACCCGCATAAAACACCGCCTGCACATCACCGAAGCCGACGCGGTCGCTGTCTTTGAGCAGCGCCTCCTCGATTTCAGCGCCGTTGATGCGGGTGCCGTTGCTGGAGCCAAGATCCTGCACATAGAAGGAACCGCCGTCCTTTTTGATGACGGCGTGGCGTCCTGAAGATGAAGGACAGGTGAGCACCACGATGCTGTCGGGGTGGCGGCCGATGGTGGTGACATCGTTTTCGATTTTGTGGACGAGCGTGGTGCCGTCCTCCATGTAAAAAACTACCGAGGCCATGAAAATGCGGGGTGAGGAGGGTGATTTGTCCGTTCTAAACAAGAGCAGGCACGGACAGTGGAACAGAAACTTGGGATTTTCCTGATGCAACGGGTATGTTCGCGTGTGAGAGTTAATTTCTCCGCCTCCTGTGCCATGCGCTCACCTTCCTCCTTCCTCTGTTTCTCCGCCTTGTTAGTTTTGACGTTGCTCACGCCAAGCGTCCGGTTGCTGGCCGGCGACAAGGAGGACGCCGAAGCCGCCGCCCACGCCCTGGCCTACGACCAGGAAAAAGAAGAGTTTAACATCCGTGCGGAAACGTGGCAGAAGGAGCTCGAACCCAAAGTCGGCAAAGCTCTGCGCATGCAGCTCTACAAAGGCAACGAGTACTGCTTCTGCATCGCTGTGCCGAAAAAGTCTGGCGTCCACATCACCGCCGCCGTGCTCGATCTCGAAGGCAAGCCTGCGGGCGAAATTCTTCCCGTGCTCGACGGCTGGGGTCTCGTGCTCTTTTACAAGCCGAAGAAGACCGGCATGTACATGATCGCCATTCACCAGACCGACCAAGGCAAGCGCAAGAACGTGCCTTGCGCCATCGTCACCGGCTACAAGTGATCAGCCCACCTGGAAGCTGCCGTCCAGTTTCTTTGTCACCGTGTGCAGTGCCGCGCCATCGGCGCTGTGATGGGTGAAGGTCAGCGCCTCCGCAGTGATTTGCAGATGCGTGAAGCCATGCACATCCTTGCCATAGGGCATTTTGCGCTCGTTCGGCAGCTTGCGCGTGCTCGCACCGCCGCCACCGGACAGCAGATGCGTCGTGAAGCGCCCCGCCATCTCCAGATGCTGCAAGTCGTGATCGTGGCCGCACAGATACGCATGGACCTGGTGCTCTTGAAACAGCGGTTCCCACTGCTCCAGCAGCGCCTTCGTATCGCCGTGCGATCCGTTTGAATAGAGCGGATGATGTCCCACCGCGACTGTGAATGGTGCTCGCGGCTTCGCCAGCTCTGCCTTCAGCCACGCCAACTGCTCTTTCTCCTCCGCCGCTGTCATTGAATTGCGCGGCTTCTTGGTCTTCTTGTCAGGAGCACCCGAAATGGCAGGCAGGTTGCTGTCCAGGCAGAGGAACGTCACCAGCGGTTGGTCCTGCGGTCCCAGATCGAAACGGTACCACTTCGCCGGCAATTTCCAGCGCACGCCCGCTTTCTGCGCATACGCGAGCTGCACCTTCTCTCCGCCGGGATTGTCATGATAATCGTGATTCCCCAGCACCGCCCACATCGGCCCTGGAAACACGCTGGCCGGATACATCTCCTCGATTTCCTTCGCCCAGCGCGGCGATTCCGTGCTGAACCCACTCTTGTCCTTGCTGTAAAAATTATCCCCCAGCAGCCACAACCCCTCCGGCTTCGCACCGCTGTCCGCGACAAACTTCTGCATCGCCTGCGATACCTTCACCTGGTCTTTGCTGCCGGTGCCGAAATCCCCGATCAGGAGCAGATGCAGCGCCTCTTGGGCAACCGCCGCTGCTGCCCGATCCGTCCGCACATTCAAGGCGAGGGCGGCGGAGGAGCAAAACAGCGTTTGAATGGCACGGCGGCGGGAGAAAGGCGTTGGATTCATCGTGCTGGCTGAAACGCCAGGCCTCTCCACTTTCTCGCAGCCAAGCTCAGGCCGCGAACTCGCGCAAAAACACTTTGCCCTTTGCCCTTAGCTCTCTGCTATCCCGCCCCGCATGTTTCACGTCGCTGAAGATCACGAAGAAGGAGTTGCTGGCCGCATTTCGCGGCCGCCGCTGGCTCCGCGCATGCATTTCGCCTTCTCCAATGAGGGCAAGCTGGCCGAGTCGCCGCAGTTCGAGTATCGCCCGCAGCAGCAGCGCATGGCGGAACTCGTCGGGGCCGCGCTGGATGGCAATCACGCCTTCGTGTGTGAAGCCGCCACCGGCGTCGGCAAATCGCTCGCCTACCTCGTTCCCGCCGTCACGTTTGCGCTGGAGCAGAAGCGCAAGGCCATCATCTGCACACACACGATCAATCTGCAGGAGCAGCTCATTTCGAAAGACATCCCCATCGTCAAACAGCTGGTCGGCAACTTCCACGCGGAGATTTTGAAGGGTCGTGGCAATTACCTCTGCCCCACCCGCCTCAAACGTGCGCTCAACGAGTCCGGTGATCTTTTTTCAAGCTCCGAAGCCTCCGAATTGAGCCTGCTCCTCGACTGGGTGGCCGAAACCGAGGACGGCACGCTCAGCACTCTCGATTTCACACCTTCAGCACGCGTCTGGTCGCTCGTGTGCAGTGAGCCGCATGCCTGCACGCCGCGTCGTTGCCCGCCCGGCAGCCGTTGTTGGTATCAGGACACCCGCCGCCGCATGGAGCAGGCGGATGTCATCGTGCTCAATCACACGCTGTTCTTCACGCTGCTCGCCTCCGCCGACGAAAACACCAGCGAGGACTGCAATTTCCTCTTCCCACGCGACTTCGTCATCCTTGATGAGGCCCACACCATCGAAAACGTCGCTGCCAAGGCCTTCGGCCTCCATATCAGCGAATCGAACATCAAATTCGAGCTCGGGCGCCTGCACAATCCAAAGAGCCGCAAAGGCTTCTTCCAGCTCGTCGGCGATAAAGACGGCATCCGCGAGGTCATGATGGCCTTGGACAGCGTGGACACCTTTTTTCGCGCCGCTGAGGCCAGTTGCAAATTCAACGCCATGGGCCGCGAGTTCCGCGTGCGAGAGCCTGGACTCGTCGAGGACACGCTCAGCCTCCCGCTGCAACGTCTCGCCCAAAAAGCCATCAAAGCCGGCGACACCGCCAACAAAGAGGGCACCAAGCTCGAACTCCTCGACCTCGCCAAGCGCCTCAGCGCCATTCGCGTTGGCTTGAAGACCTTCCTTGATCAGGAAAACGAAGACCACGTTCATTGGGTCGAGCGCGGTGGCTTGGAAAACCGCATCGTCTCCTTCCACACCGCGCCCGTCGATGTTGCGCCACGACTGCGGCAGATCTTTTTCGCCAGTCACAAAGCCTGCATCTTCACCAGTGCCACGCTCAGCATCGGCGATGACCCCAAGCTCCGCTACTTTCGCAACCGCGTCGGTGCCGAAGAAGCCCGTGCCGCCTTGATCGAAAGCCCCTTCGATTTCAAGAAGCAGATGAAGCTCTACCTGCTCAAAAAGATGCCGCAGCCCAGCGAGCCCGGCTATCTCGACCAGCTTGAGCATTGGATCACGCATTTCATCGACCTCAGCATCGGCCGCGCCTTCATCCTGTTCACCAGCTACAGCCAGATGACCTCCCTGGCCGACAAACTCGAAGCGCACTGCAAAAAACGCGGCTGGCGGCTCCTTGTGCAAGGTCGCGGCATGCCGCGCCATCAAATGCTTGCCGAATTCAGGAACGACACCCACAGCGTCCTCTGCGGCACCGACAGCTTCTGGACCGGCGTCGATGTTCCCGGCGAATCGCTGAGTAACGTCATCATCACGCGCCTGCCCTTCGCCGTGCCCGATCATCCGCTCACCGCCTCACGCATCGAGCACCTCGAAGAGCAGGGCCTCAATGCTTTCACCGAATACAGCGTCCCCGAAGCCATCCTCAAGCTCCGCCAAGGCGTCGGCCGCCTCATCCGCACCGCCACCGACAAAGGCATCTGCGCCATCCTCGACAACCGCATCCTCACCAAGCCCTACGGTCGGGCGTTTTTGTCTTCGCTGCCGGAATGCCCGACGGAGATTTTGCAGTAACCCGCGCCTCACATTTGCGGCGCTGCGCGCAAGTCAGCCAGAAATTCCAACGGCTTGCAGGTAATGAACTCGGGATAAAACACCCCCACCGCCTCCAGATCGCCGTCGTACGTCACCAGATGGCTCGCATCTCCGTTCAGCGCCGCCAGCAGGAACGGCGTGTCATCCTGATCCACCGGATAGTGCCGCAGATGGTAGAATGCGATTTTCACCGGCACTCCTGCGACCATCAAACGTGCCAGCAGCTTCTGCACCTTCTTCTCGTCGATGCCATGCTCGGCCATTTTCTCCGCATACTCTTCCAACAGGTCGTTGGTAATGAGCCAGGCAAATTCACCAGCCTCCCAACGTGACATGATCTCCGCATTTGGACTCGTCGCGTTGGTGCTGCGCTCAGCGGCCAGCACCACATTCGTGTCCAGCACCGCCGAGATCATGAGCTGGCAGCGATTTGATCCACGATCTCACGGTGCAACTGCACAAACTCTGCTTTCGCCTGTTCGGGGGTCATTCCCGCCGCTCGCAACTGTTCCGCTTCCTCCTTCGCCCGTTGCACGATCTCCTTTGCGTGAGAGCCATGCTGCCGCTGCCGTTTCCGGTGCTGCGAGATCTCCGCACGGAGGAAAAACCGCAGCCTGGTATTGATACCAGGCACCTGCGCCGCCTCGGCGGCCAGTTCCTCTGGAATATCGGCAAGTTCAATCACACTCATTACTCTGGATGCTAATCCAATGTGCTCGTTCGGTCAATGCTTCCCCCATCACGGGAACAACCCGCGAATCTGCTTAGCATCATGCACGCGTTTGATGCCGAGGCTGAGCGCGGCGAAGCGCATGCTGACGTTGCGTTTGCGGCTCATGGTGAGCGTCTGCACGAAGGCTTGTTCGAGGATGCGGTAGAGCTTGCTCATCACCTCGCCTTCATCCCAGAAGAAGCTCTGCAAATCCTGCACCCATTCGAAGTAGGAGACGATCACGCCACCGGCATTGCAGAGAATGTCGGGGATCACGAAGATTTCCGGGCGCTGGGAGATGATGGCATCGGCCTCGGGCGTGGTGGGGCCGTTCGCGCCCTCGGCGAGGACGCGGCATTGGATTTTTGCGGCGTTGTCGGCGGTGATTTGGCGCTCCAGCGCCGCTGGGACGAGAATGTCGCAGGGCGTGATGAGCAGTTGCTCGTTCGTGATCGCCTCCGCGCCATCGAAACCGACGATGCTGCGGGTGTTGGCGACGTGTTCGTCGAGTTTGGCGAGGTCGATGCCGTTGGCGTTGAACAAACCGCCATACGCATCGCTCACGGCGATGATTTTGAGGCCCATGCGCAGCAGGGACGACGCAGCGACAGCGCCGACGTTGCCGTAGCCTTGCACCACCGCCGTCGCGCCATTCGCCGTGATGCCGAGGGTGTCCATCGCACGAGAAACGAGGTACGCCACGCCGCGCCCGGTCGCTTCACGGCGTCCGAGCGATCCGCCGATGCTCACCGGCTTGCCGGTGACCACCGCCGGGACGCAGTGGCCGCTTTGCAGCGAATACGTGTCCATCATCCACGCCATCGTCTGCTCGTTCGTGCCCATGTCCGGCGCGGGAATGTCGATCTGCGGGCCGATGAAGGGGATCAGCTCTTGAGTGTAGCGCCGCGTCACGCGCTCCAGTTCGCCGAGGGAAAGCGCACGCGGATCGCAGGTCACGCCGCCTTTGGCTCCGCCATACGGCAGACCGGTGAGAGCACACTTCCAACTCATCCACATCGCCAGGGCCGCCACTTCCCCGAGAGTGACCTCAGGATGAAAACGCACGCCGCCTTTCGTTGGTCCGAGTGTTAGGTGATGCTGCACGCGGTAGCCCATAAAGACCGTCGTGCTCCCATCATCACGTCGCACCGGCATCGCCACGCTCACGCTGCGTTTCGGCAGCTTCAGGCGGTCGCGGGCATTTTCGGGGATCTCCAAAAAATCCGCCACCAGATCAAACTGCTGGCAGGCCATGCGAAAAACGGGCGAGTCATAGACTTGGGGGATCATGTTGCTCATGGTGAGATGAAATACGTCCTGGAGATGACTCTTGCCAGCATGAAACTTTGCCGATTACACTCCACGCATGAACCGCCGCCATTTCATTGCAACCTTCGGCACCAGCACGCTGATGCTGCGTCCTGACTGCCTTCGTGCTCAAAAGGCAGCTCCGGCGGCTCTCTCCTTCATCGTCGTCACCGACACGCACCTCGGCTACAAAGGGAGCGAGTCGGCGCAAAAGCTATGGCTGAAAACCGCGCCTGCTATTGCCGCTGCCGAAGGTGCGTTCGTGCTGCATCTTGGCGATGTCATCGACGGCGGCCGCGTGGAGCAATATCCCGTCTATCTCGAGGGCCGGAAGCTCATCGAGAAACCGGTGTACGAAATTCCCGGTAACCATGACCCCGTCGAAGGCTTCCAACAGCATCTGCGGCGGGAAGTGGACACGTTCTTCGATCATCAATGGCTGCGCGTCGTGCTCATGAACAACGCACACCGTGATTCGCACGACGGTTTTTTCACCCTTGAGCAGATGGCCTGGCTTGCCCGGACATGCGATGACGCGGAAGTGAAAAACCTGAGCCTGCTGCTCTGCTGCCATGTCCCCGTTCATGGCAACAAGCACCCGGACCGCGGCTGGTTTGTGAAGCCGGGCAGCGGACAGGCGGAGTTTTACGAGATTGTGAAAAAGCATGAGTCACGCATCCTCGCCAGTTTCCACGGCCATTTTCACAATGGCCTGCGCGGCTGGAGTGATCATGCGCCGTTGCATGAAGTCTGCTTTCCCTCCGCGCTCTATAACCAGGACCGCAAACTCGAATCCCAACAGGCTCCCGGTTACAACCAGCCCGAGTTCCGTCCTGGATTCACGCTCGTCAGGATCAACAACGGGGTCATGCAGTTGCGCTTCCAGGCCGTGGGCGATGAGCCGAAGCCGTTGCGTGAACTGAAACTCGGCGCGGCTTGATTTTGCATTGTGTTTCCTGCGCGAACGTGACTGAATAACGCCATGCCCGCCGCAAAAGCGCCCACCAGCCTCCGACACCTCTTCGATGAGATCGGCACCGTCGATCACGTCGGCATCGAGGAACGTGTGGCCAAATACACCACCCGCAGCATCAAAAAAAAGTCGAAGGTCTTCGGCTTGCGTCTCGCCGTGACGATGGTCGATCTCACCACGCTCGAAGGCAAAGACACGCCCGGAAAAGTCGCCTCGCTCTGCCAGAAGGCGCTTACACCGCATGATGTGGGCGACATTCCCTCCACAGCCGCCGTCTGCGTTTATCCGTCGATGGTGAAGCATGCGAAGAAGCATGTCGGTGGCACGAAAGTGAAGATCGCTTCAGTCGCCACGGCCTTCCCGAGCGGTCAGGCTCCGCTCAAAACACGCCTTGCCGAAGTTCATGCCGCCGTGAACGACGGAGCGGACGAAATCGACATGGTGATCAATCGTGGTGCCTTCCTCGCCGGTGAATTTGGCCTCATGCAGGACGAAATCGCCGCCGTGGTCGAGGCCTGTGGCAAAACCACGCTGAAGGTCATTCTCGAAGTCAGCGAACTCGAAACCTACGACAACATCCGTGCCGCCAGCTTCCTCGCCATGCGTGTGATCCGCCCGAACGACTTCATCAAAACCAGCACCGGCAAAACTTCGTCGAACGCCACGCTTGGCAACAATCAGGTCATGCTGGAGGCCATCCGTGACCACTTCCTCGCCACCGGCGTCCCCATCGCCATGAAACCCGCCGGTGGCATCCGCACCGCCAAGCAGGCGCTGCAATTCCTCATCGCCGTCAAAGAAACCCTCGGCGACGACTGGCTCAACAACCGCCGCTACCGCTTCGGTGCCTCCGCCTTGCTCAACGACCTCGTCCGCCAGCTCGAAAAAGAACGCACGGGTGCCTATCAAGCCCCGTGGAACTTCAGCGACGCTACCGAGGGTTATTAACGCAATCATTGTATGGCCAAGAAAATCACCAAACCCACCCGCGAACTCGTCTTTGGGGATCTGTGGGAGTACGATCCCGCACCTGAGACGGCAGACCCGAAGCTGAAGCTGCGCTACGATCTGTTCATCAATGGTGAGTTCGTGCCGTCGCAGTCGGGGAAGTATTTCCCGACCATCAATCCGGCGAATGAAACGAAAATCGCCGACATCGCGCTGGCAGATGCGACGGATGTGGAGGCGGCCTGCAAGGCGGCGCAGAAGGCTTTTACCAACGTGTGGGGCAAGATGCCGGGCAAGGAACGCGGCAAGTATCTCTACCGCATCGCGCGGCTATTGCAGGATCATGCGCGGGAGTTTGCCATCGCGGAGACAATGGATGGGGGGAAGCCGATCAAGGAATCCCGCGACTTCGACATCCCGATGGCCGCAGCGCATTTCTTTTATCACGCGGGCTGGGCGGACAAACTGGAGTTTCTATCGCCAGGAAGGCAGCTCGCGCCGCATGGCGTCGTGGGGCAGGTCATCCCGTGGAATTTCCCACTGCTCATGCTCGCGTGGAAAATCGCGCCAGCGCTCGCGGCGGGAAATTGCGTCGTGTTGAAGCCAGCGGAGACCACCAGCATCACCGCGCTGAAGTTTGGCGAGATCTGCCAGGAAGCCGGATTGCCAAACGGCGTGGTGAACATCGTCAGTGGGGCAGGGCAGACAGGCGCGGCGGTGATCAATCATCCGCTGACCTCGAAAGTGGCCTTCACCGGCAGCACAGAGGTTGGGAAGATCATCATGCGCTCGCTCGCGGGCACGGAAAAGAAGATGACGCTCGAACTCGGCGGCAAGGCCGCGAACATCGTCTTCGATGATGCGCCGCTGGATCAGGCGGTGGAAGGTATCGTGAATGGTATCTTTTTCAATCAAGGCCACGTCTGTTGCGCGGGCTCGCGTCTGCTCGTTCAGGAGAGCATCGCCGATGAAGTGCTGGCGAAGCTGAAGCGCCGCATCGCCGTGCTGCGTGTCGGTGATCCGATGGACAAGAACACCGACCTCGGTGCCATCAACAGCCGTGAGCAGCTCACCAAGATCACCTACCTCGTGCAAAGCGGCGTGAAGGAAGGTGCGGAGATGCATCAGAGCGCGTGCCGATTGCCGACGAAGGGCTTCTACTTCAATCCAACGTTGTTCTCCGGCGTCAGCATGAGCCACCGCATCGCGCGTGAGGAAATCTTTGGCCCCGTGCTCAGCATCCTGACCTTCCGCACGCTCGAAGAAGCCGTCGAGAAAGCCAACAACACCGCCTTTGGCCTCAGCGCCGGCGTGTGGACCGACAAAGGCAGCCGCATCCTCAAAATGAGCACCCTCCTCAAAGCTGGCGTCGTCTGGGCCAACACCTACAACAAGTTCGATCCCACCAGCCCCTTCGGCGGCTACAAGGAGAGCGGTTTCGGCCGCGAGGGAGGGAAACAGGGGCTGCTTGACTATCTCAAGGTGGCTTGAGATCGCTCAGATGAATGACGAATGAGTAAATCCGAATGACGAAGGAAGCCCCAATGACGAATGCCGAAATCGCAACGCGGACTCCTGCGGCCGGTTTGATTCGTCATTGGGCTTGGGTCGTTATGGGGCTGTTCTGGTTGATGGCTGGCTCCGTTAAGGCTGAGATTCTGCAAACAGTGCTGGATTGGGAACCCGCCTGCGAAGGGAGTTCCATCACGGTTACTTCTCAGAACGGGAAGCTCGTGCTAGTCGAAGCCTCCGCTTGGCACTTCGCGGAGGCGCGGGATTGGATTGTTGTGTTCAAAGAAGGATCTCTGCTCACCGCTTCTTATCGGCATTACACTTTGAGTAGAAAAGCAAAAGGCGACTCCGGTGAATTTGAGGTCCAAAGTACTTTAGATCGAGTTGAGACCTTAGAGGCCGAGCATGGTGCCGTTCAGAAAATACCCGCCGACATAAAATCTGACCTGGAAACCGTTCTGAGCAAAGCTCGCGCTTCTCTGACCAAACCACAAAAACAGAAGTGACGGTAGAATCTCCAATGCCAAATGCCGAGCCCGTGCTGCGAGCGCGAGGGCATGGCATGGTTCGTCATTCGGCCTTCGATATTATTTCGTCATTCGTGCTTACTCACTCGTCATTTACCAGCCCCGCTTATGTCTAATCGTCTCCACATTACAAAGACCCCCAAATGCTACGTCGGCGGTGCTTTCATTCGCAGCGAGAGCGGGCGCGTGGCTGAGCTGCATGACGCCTCCGGTGCGTTCTTTGCCAACATCCCGCAATGCACGCGCAAAGACCTGCGCAATGCCGTGGAGGCTGCGGCCAAGGAGGGTCCGGGTTGGGCGAAGCGCACGGCGTTTAATCGCGGGCAGATTCTTTACCGCATGGCGGAGATGATCGAGGCTCGCGGCGTCGAACTGGCGGAGGCGATTGCGCTTGGCGGCAGTTCCAAAGCGGATGCTTCACGCGAGGTGACGGCAACGATTGACCGCATCGTGCATTACGCGGGTTGGACGGACAAATACGAGCAGATCCTCGGCAGCGTAAATCCGGTGGCCTCAGCGCACTTCAATTTCACCGTCACGGAGCCGATGGGCATCATCGGCATCATCGCGCCCGATGATGCGCCTTTGCTGGCGCTGATTTCGCTGATTCTGCCCGCCATTACGAGCGGAAACAGCGTGGTGGCGCTCGCGAGCACGACGCAGCCGTATCCAAGCATTCTGCTGGGAGAAATGCTGGCCACGAGCGACCTGCCCGGCGGCGTGGTGAACTTGCTCACCGGCGTGCGAAGCGAAATGCTGCCCACCTTTGCCACGCATGAGCATCTGCGCGCTTTGAGTGGTGTGGCGAATGCCGAAGATCGCAAGACGCTGAGACTCGGCGCGGCGGAAAGCGTGAAGCGCGTGCGTTTGCTGAAGAGCGAGGAACCCATCGACTGGTTCGCCGAACAGATGCAGGGCGCGGAGGAGATTCGGGCGCTGATCGAGTTCAAGACGACGTGGCATCCGGTGGGTGCTTGAGGTTGCTCTTGAGCGATGGCGAGTCACTGTGGCGGCCTCTATGACCGCCTACCAATCTCTTTGCGAAGTTGTTGCTGAAATCGCCCTCATTACCTCGACCGAGTCGGTGCTGGGGTGGGATCAGGAGACTTACATGCCGGAGAAGGCGCTGGATCATCGGGCGCGGCAGTTGTCGTATCTGACGGGGAAGGCGCATGCGTTGCTGACCTCGAAGCATACGCTGAAGCTGCTGGAGCGGGCGGAGACGGAGATGCCGGAGGATGCAACGCAGGCGGCGAATGTCCGCGGCTTGCGGCGTGACATCGACAAGGCGACGAAACTGCCGCAAAAGCTGGTGAAGGAGGAGAGCGAGGTGTGCGCGCATGCGAAGGCGGTGTGGGCGGAGGCGCGCGGGAAGTCGAACTTTGCGATGTTTGCGCCGCATCTGGAGAAGGTGCTCACCATTGCGCAAAAGAAGGCGGATCTGTTTGGCTACGAGGACGAGCCGTATGATGCGCTGCTGGATCTGTATGAGCGCGGGGCGAAGACGCGAGAGGTGGCGGCGCTGTTTGAGAAGTTGAAGCCGCAACTGGCCGAAATCGCCCGCGCAGCGGTGGCGAAGTCGAAGAAGGTGAAGCCGGGTGCACTGCGTGGAAAGTATCCGATCGAGAAGCAGCAGATTTTGAATCGGGAGATTGCCGAGAGCATTGGTTTTGATTTCGACGCAGGCCGCATCGACACGACGGCGCATCCGTTTTGCACCACGCTGGGGCCGGGCGATGTGCGGCTGACGACGCGCTATGATGAGAAGGATTTTCTGTCGTCGCTCTTCGGTGTGCTGCATGAGGCGGGGCACGGATTGTATGAGCAGGGGCTGCCGGGGCTGGATTACGGCATGTACTCGGGCAGTGCGGCGTCGCTGGGCATTCACGAGTCACAGAGCCGCTTGTGGGAGAATCATGTGGGCCGCAGCCGCACCTTTTGGGCGAAGTGGCTGCCGCGTGCGAAGGAACTCTTCCCGCATCTGCGCAAGGTTAAGCTCGACGCGTTTATGAAGGAGATGTTGCGCTCGGAATTCAGCTTCATTCGCGTGGAGGCGGACGAGGCGACGTATGATCTGCACATCCTGCTGCGCTTTGGCATTGAGCGCCGCTTGGTGAAGGGCGAACTGGCGGTGAAGGACGTGCCAAAGGTGTGGAATGAGGAATATCGCGAGCTGTTCGGCATGACGCCGCCGGATGATCGGCATGGCTGTCTCCAGGACATTCACTGGAGCATGGGCGGGCTGGGTTATTTCGCGACGTACACGCTGGGGAACCTGAATGCGGCGCAGTTGTTTGCGTCAGCGAAGAAGCAGAAGAAAACCGCCGCAGCGCTGGAGAAGTGCGACTACGCGCCGCTGCTGAAGTGGCTGCGTGACAATGTGCATTCTTACGGTGGAGCACTGCTGCCGCAGGAGATCATCACGAAAGCGACTGGCAAGCCGACGGATGCGAAGTGGCACATCCAGCATCTGCGGGAGCGGTATATCGGCTGAGGCAGGTCAAGCTGTCGTCAAGACTGGTCAAGGCAGTCAAGAAGGACGCACATGACGGATGAGGCCGATCATGACGCCTTGAATCATCAACTCGCGTGCAGGAATGAGATCGGGGAACTGGGGGTTTTCGGCCTTGAGGAAGGGCTGCGTGTCTTTGACGAGGTAGCGCTTGAGCGTCGTTTCGCCGTCGATGAGCGCGGCGACGATGTCGCGTGGGCGCGGTTCGCGAATTTCGAGGATGACAAGGTCGCCATCGCCGATGAGGGCGCCGATCATGGATTCACCACGCACCTTGAGCGCGAAGCTTTTGGCGGTGCGTGGAATGCCGAGGGTGTTCACATCGACGGAGATGCATTTCTCGGCGTGTTGCACCATGTCCGCAGCAGACATGCCGGCGGGGATTTGGCCGAAGACGGGAATGTCGATGATTTCAGCGCGATCGAGATCCTCGGGGAAGACGACGGCACGGGCCTTGTGGGCGTGGCGCTGGATGACGCCTTTTTTTTCCAGTG
>JAYVIO010000368.1:0-7966 GCA_043770175.1 Verrucomicrobiales bacterium
ACCTCCTCGACACCGATTTCACCGGAGCCAAGCGAGCAGGATCGCTCAGCGGGGCTGTAAAGCGATGAACTCGAAGCTCGTTCTCTCTCCAATATAAAACACCCTTCGCGCTCTATGCCCTCGCCATCACTCTTCACGGCGCTGAACCGCCTGCGTGTGAGTGGGTCATCAGTGGCAATGGAAACGTCTTCCTGGCGTCCGAATGCGTGGGCGATGCCACTTTTGGCGATCAACAACACAAGTCGGCCAGTGAGATGGACATGTGCCTCGTGAAGCTCGATGCGGCGGGCTAGGCGCAGTGGGTCAGCAGCTTCCAGACAAAGGCATGAGCCCGATTTTCAGGCTGGACAGCTTTTTAGCCATCTCATAGCCTCGCAGAAATCTTCAACTCACCCATTCAACCTATGAACACCAAGAGCCTCATCATCAGCATCGTCGTTGTCTTCATTGCCGTCACCGTCATCGATATTCTCATTCACGGCGTCTGGCTGTCGTCACTCTACGGAGCCACCAAAGAATTTTGGCGGCCCGAGGCGGAGATGAATAGCGGCAAATACATGGGCTGGCTGCATGCGGGTCATCTTTTGGTCGCTGTGACTTTCACCATGCTGTGGGCCGTCGGCTTTGCGCAAAACGCCAAAATTTCCTGCGGCATCAAATATGGCCTGTTCATGGCTTTATTCAGTCAGGCGCACACACTGATCAGCTACGCCGTGCAGCCCTTGCCGCTTGAACTCGTTTGGAAGTGGATCGCCAGCGGTGCCGTGCAGGGCATGCTGCTGGGCGTGATCGTGTGCTTGGTTTACAAACCGAAGCCAGCGGCTGTTTGAACCTCACTTCTTCACCAGCGTCGGCTCAGCCCAGATCGCGTAGTTGCTTTTGAGGTCGAGGCCGCGAGAGGTCAAAGCGAGCGCAAGCTGCGAGACGTTGGTGACATCGCATTCCAAGAGCTTGGCGGGATCGGTGCCATTGAGGATGATGCTGGCCAGTGTTTTGCCATCGCCAGTGATGGTGAACTCGACGCGGCCTTTCGCTCCGAGTTCGGGATGCAGGCCCGCCAGCACCGTAAAGCGCGCATAGACGCCCTTCGGCAGCAGAAAGGTCATCGGCTTGCCCATGCCCGCGCTGATGCCGTTGGCGAATTCTTTCTCGCCCGCTTCCAGTCGGAGCTTGAGTGGCATGGCTTTGTTTCCGCCTGCCAGGATGCGCCCGCTCTGTGGGAAGCCCCAATGCGGTGAGCTGAAGAACTGCGCCTGCGGGTAATACAAGCTCGTAGCTTCGATGGGCAGGAAGGTGCCGATCTGCACGCGCTTCGTCGAGGCATCAGCCGTGGCTTCAAACTTCTGCGCCCCGAGGCTGAGAATCGTGAAGAGCGCATCAGCGACGACTTGGGCATCCACCGTGGCAGCGCGGAGTTGGTGTTTCACGACGGCTTCTTTGTCCTCGGCATAAATCGCCTGGATGATCGGGATGGTGGTGGTGCGGGCATTGAGGATGCCTTCATGCAGGCGATGCATCAGTCGCCAGGAGGCTTCATTCACGGTGGTGCCGAGCAGCGTGGGCTGGTAGCCTGCGATGCTCACGGTAAAGTCTCCGTTCTCGATGGGGCCGTGCATGAGCTGGTACTTCATTGGATCCGTGGGCGGCATGAACTGCTGGAGCAGCGTGAACATGTTATCGCCCGGCACAGTGTGCGACGGGCTGCCGTAGTCTTCGAGCGTGTGGCAGATCGTGCCCATGAAGCGTGCCGCGTCGCCGGTCTTGCCTTCACGCAGCGCAGTCACGGCCTTGTCCATGAAGTAGCGGAGCACTTCGAGGTATTCCGCCTGCTGCGTGGGCAGGTGCAGGATCTTCAAATACACCTCGTTCGGCACTGACTCCATTTTGGCAAACTTGGCGTTTTCTTTGTCCGTGAAAACGTTGTCGGGGATCATGCAGTAGTTGTCGCCGAGCTTGGTGAATTCATCACCGAGCAGCGCTTTTTGCCATGCGGGCAAAACCTCCAGCGCGCCTCGTGTGATGGCGTGATGCGGCTGTCCCCAGCCGAATGCGTGAACAAATGGCATCAGCGAGAGAATTGTGGCGATGTGGAGCAGTCTCATGAGAGGGAATGGATGCAGCGAGGATGGCATTGAGAGACATCCATTGCGAAAACTACCTCGCTCGACGCGTAGGTTTGAAGCAATGCCAAAGAAAGCCCTCACTTCTGCTTGGATGATTGCGATGCTCGCTGGAACGGGCTTCGCTGTCGAATCGTCGCGTCCACTCAGCTTCGTTCATGATGTGCAACCCATTCTCACGAAGGCGGGCTGCAACGCGGGCGTGTGTCATGCGAAGGCGATCACCGGTCAGCGTGGATTTCGTCTCAGCGTGCTCGGTTTTGAGCCGGAGGAAGATTATGAGGCCATCGTGAAGCAGGGAAAGGGGCGGCGCGTATTCCCGCCGGCACCGGAGGAAAGCCTGCTCATCACCAAAGGCGCTGCCATCGTGCCGCACACGGGCGGGAAGAAGCTGGAGCCAGGTTCGGAGGAATATAAGACAGTCGTGCGCTGGATCGCCGAAGGGATGCCGTATGCACAGAAAAATGAGCCAACTCTCAATGACATCGTCGTGGAGCCAGCTCGTGCGACTTTGAAGGTCAAGACCACGCAACAACTCAAGGTCACCGCGCGCTACTCCGATGGCAGCAGCCGCGATGTGACTAAACTCGCGCTCTTTGAGGCCAATGATCGCGCCATGGCCGAAGCGAACGAACAAGGCCTCGTGAAGACGCTCGATATTCCGGGCAATGTGGCCGTGATGGTTCGCTTCGGCGGCAAAGTCAGCGTGTGCAGCGTGTCGGTGCCGCTGGGAGCGCCGGTGGATTCACTGCCGCCGGTGAAGAATTTCATCGATCAGCATGTCTTCGCGAACTTGAAGCAGATCGGCGTGCCGCCCTCGCCGATTTGCGATGACTCCAGCTTCCTGCGCCGCATCTCACTCGACATCGGCGGTCGTCTGCCGACCGACGAAGAAACGAAAGCCTTCCTCGCGAGCAAGGAGCCTGACAAGCGCGACCGCGCCATCGACGCATTGCTCAATTCGCCCGATTACGCCGATTACTTTGCGAACAAGTGGACTTCGCTTCTCAAAAACCAGCGCACCGAGTCCGCCGATATCACCGCGAACTTCGCCTTCCACGCCTGGATGCGCGACAGCTTGCTCGCGAACACAAAGTACGACCAGATCGTGCGTCAGATCCTCGCTTCAACCGGCACCATCGTGTCGAATCCGCCGGTGGCTTGGTACAAGCGAGTGAAGGAACCGAACGTGCAGCTCGAAGACGTGGCGCAGCTCTTCCTCGGCGTCCGCATGCAGTGCGCGCAGTGCCATCATCATCCCTTCGAGCGCTGGACGCAGGCGGAGTATTATCATCTCGCCGCGTTCTTCAGCCAGATCGGCCGCAAACCGACCGCCATCGCCGGTGAGGATCTTATTTTCCACAAGCGCGGCACTGCGCAGACCGAGCACCGCAAGACCCGCGTCATACTGAAGCCAGCCGGGCTCGGCGAACCTGAAATGGACATCGCGCCCGACGATGATCCGCGCCTCGCGCTGGTCGATTGGATGAGCAAGAAAGACAATCCTTTCTTCGCCAAGTCGCTCGTGAACCGATACTGGAAGCACTTCTTCAAACGCGGTCTCGTCGAGCCCGAAGACGATCTGCGCGACACGAATCCGCCGACAAATCCTGATTTGTTCGAGGCGCTCGCCAAGAGCTTCACCGACAGCGGCTACGATTTGAAATCGCTCGTTCGCACCATCACGCAAAGCCACACCTACCAGCTCAGCTCGACGCCGAACGAGCACAATGCGGTGGATCGGCAGGCCTTCTCCCACTTCTATATGAAGCGCATGCAAGCCGAGGTGCTGCTCGACAGCATCGACATGGTAACCGGTTCCAAGACAGACTTCGCCGATCTTCCGCCCGGCACCCGTGCCATCTCACTGCCAGACAACAGCTACACCCGCGCCTCGCCCTTCCTGAAGGTCTTCGGGCGCCCCGACAACACCAGCGTTTGTGAATGCGAGCGTGTCTCCTCAGCCAGCCTCGCGCAGAGCCTGCACCTGATGAATGCCGCCGACGTGAAAGCCAAGCTCACCGCCACTGGTGGCCGCGCTGAAATGCTCACCAAGGCCGAGATGTCCGAGCCGAAACGCATCCGCGAACTCTACCTCGCCGCCTTCTCCCGCGAACCTGCCGCCGACGAGATCCGCATCGCCGAAACCCATCTGCTGAAGCCGCGCAACGATGCCGCCGGCAAGCCGCTCGATTCCCAACGCGCCAAACGCAACGGCTACGAAGACCTGCTCTGGGCGCTGCTGAACACGAAAGAGTTTTTATATAATCATTGAAGCTTTCAAGAGTCTGTAAAATCGTTTGGGCGCGTTGGCGGCCTGCTCTAGCTTGGTAAAATGCGCTCCCACACGACCAAAGACCGTATCGACCAGCTCATGTGCCGCATGGGCGCGGCGGTGAAAACGGCGGGCAGGATTTACTTCACGGGAGGAGTTTCGGCAGTGCTCATGGGCTGGCGGGAGACGACTATTGATGTCGATCTGAAGGCGGAACCGGAGCCGCTGGGCTTTTTCGAGTGCCTACCGCGATTGAAGGATGATCTCGACATCAACATCGAGCTGGCTTCGCCGGATCAATTCGTGCCCGCGCTGCCGGGCTGGCAGGATCGCAGCCGCTTCATCGCGCAGCATGGCCGCGTCGGATTTTATCACTACGACTTTTACGGCCAGGCGCTCTCGAAGATCGAGCGCGATCACCCGCGTGACCGCCGTGACGTGGCCTGCATGAAACGCGATGGACTGGTCAGACCGGAACGATTGCTCGAATTGTTTGAAGCGGTGGAAGCCCAGACGGTCCGCTACCCCGCCATTGATGCGCGTCAGCTTCGTGCCGCCGTGATGGACTTCTGTTCCAGCAGTGATTTACTGTCCCCATGATGAATTTAGATGATCTGCCCGCTGCTGACTTAATCCGTGAAGGTCTCGCTGACTTGGCGGGCCATCGCGAAAGTGTGGCATCGTATCTTGTACAGATAGGCAGTCCAAAAATGCGACGCTGTGGCGTGGAGGTGCCGGTTTCTGACGAGGATGCCCTGGAGGCTGATCACCGGCTCTACGGACTCCTGGGGCGCGAGCACGGAAACGACGCGCACCGTCGCTATAACGCCCTGCTGCGCGAACTCGTCAGCTTTGAGCGCGCTCTGGAAGCTCGCATGACACGGATGATGGCAGCGTGAACAGATCAGCGCGCTCGGAGCGTAGGTTTGTAGTCATGCTCCCGCGAATCATTTGTCTCATTACCCTCTCTGCCGCTTCCGCCATTGCCCAGCAGGTCACACTGCCGTTGCCGCGTCTGCTCACCGTCATGCCGATGGGCGGTCAGGCGGGCTCGAACGTCGAAGTCACGATCACCGGTGAAAACATCGAGGATGTGACCGAACTGACCTTTTCCTCGCCGAAGATCGCGGCGAAACCCGTGGCCGGAACGACGAACAAATTTGCTGTCAGCATCGCAACCGATGCACCCGTGGGTGTTTATGATGCGCGAGTGATGTCACGACTCGGCGTGTCGTCGGTTCGGGCGTTTTCGGTGAACAAACTGCCAGAAGTGACTCGCACGAAGGCCAACAACACCGTGGAGACGGCGATGGCGCTGCCTGTGGGCACGATTTGCAATGCGACGATGACCAAGCGGGCCGTGGACTTCTTTTCGTTCCGAGGCATGAAGGGTCAGGCCGTCGCCATCGACTGTGCGGCAGTGGGCATCGACTCACGGCTCACGCCGGTGGTCATTCTCGCGGATAGCAAAGGCGCGGACCTCAAAGTGAACCGCACGGGCGGCATCATCGACTTCACGCCGCCTGCGGATGGCACTTATCTCATCAAAGTGAGCGACCTCACCTACCAGGGCGGCGAACGTCGTTTCTATCGTCTCGCACTGCAAAACGCCCCTGCGCAACCACAACCGCAGACCGCGACAGTCAGCTCGATGTCCTGGCCGCCAGAAGGCCTCGCAGCGACAGCTCCAGCCAAAGAAACCGAGCCGAACAACAAGGACGCACAGAAGATCACGCTGCCTTGCGACATCGCTGGCGCGTTCTATCCGGCAGCGGATGTGGACACCTTCGAGTTCACCGCCAAAAAAGGCGAGACGTGGTGGGTGGAAGTCGCCAGTGAGCGACTCGGGCTGAACACCGATCCCTTTGTGCTCGTGCAGCAAGTGAAGGACGGCAAGTTCACCGACGTGGCCGAACTGTATGACATCGCGCCGCCGATGAAGACGACGAGCAACGGCTATTCGTATGATGGTCCGCCTTACGACGCCGGTTCACCGGATGTGATGGGCAAATTCGAGATCAAAGAAGACGGCACCTATCGCCTGCAAGTGCGCGATCTCTTCGGCGGCACGCGCACCGACCCGAACAACATCTATCGTCTCATCGTGCGTCAGGCCACGCCGGATTTCTCCCTCGCCGCGTGGGCCATCCACATGACGCTGCGCAATGGCGACCGCGCCTCGCTTTCCAAACCGATGGCGCTGCGGGCGGGTGATTCGCGTGCGTTTGAGGTCGCAGTGCAGCGCCGTGATGGCTTCGATGGCGAGATCGACATCACCATGGAAAATCTGCCGCCTGGAGTGACCGCCGCCGGTTTGAAGATCGGCAAGGGGAAGCCTTACGGTCATCTCATCCTCACTGCTTCCAGCGATGCGAAGCGCGGCTTCTCACTCGCCAAGATCATCGGCAAAGCCACGATCAACGGTGCCGTCGTTGCGCGTCCCGTCCGCGTGGCGAGCATGGAATGGCCCGTGAAGGACGCGAAGGGCGAAATCCCCGCCCCGCGTCTCATGGCTGACATTCCCGTGTCCGTGACCGATTCCGAGCAGGCTCCAGTGACCATCGCACTGGCTGAAAACAAAGTCTTTGAAGCCAAGGCAGGCGAAACGCTGAAAATCCCGCTCAAGCTCACCTGGCGCAATGAATTCAACGGCACCTCGATCAAAGTGAAGGCCTACGGCGAAGGCTTCAGCGCCATCAAGGAGTTCGACATCCCGATCAAGGCCGCCACGCATGAACTTGTGCTCAATCTCGCCGAATTGAAGATCGCACCTGGTGATTATACCTTCGCGCTCCAGAGTCTCGGCATCTGCAAATACAGCTACAACCCCGCCGCTGTGCCTTTGGCCGAGGCCGAGCAGAAGAAAGCCGAACAACTTCTCATCGCCGCTGCCGCCGAAGCCAAAAAAATCGCCGCCACCGATGCTGAGGCCGCGAAGAAAGCCGCCGAAAAGCAAAAGCAGGCTGAAGCCGCCATGACCGCCGCATCGACACGCATGAAGTCCGTGACGACCGCCGCGAATCCGACCGACACCGTCGAGATCCTCATCTCCGAGCCGATCCGGGTTTCCGTGAAGCCCGCAACAGTCACCACCGCCAGCAAGTGATGAAACAGCACGCCCTCTTCGCTCTTCTTTACACCTCGACAGCCGCGCTGGCCGCCGATCTGGATTATTACAAGGACGTTTATCCCTTCCTGAAGACGAACTGCATCTCGTGTCACAACAAGACCACGACGAAGGCGGATCTGAACATGGAGACGCCCGCGCTGATGATTAAAGGCGGTGAGAATGGAACGGCACTCATTCCGGGAAAGAGCGCGGAGAGCCTCGTGGTGCAGGCCGCGCTGCATCAGCATGACATGGAGATGCCGCCAGGGAACAACAAGTCCGGCGCGGTGAATCTCACGCCGGCGGAGATCGCGATTTTGAAGCAGTGGATCGACCAGGGCGCGAAGGCGTCCGTGCAGCGGGAGCGCGCGGTGGTGTTGCAGGCCTTCGCGGCCAGCGTCGATCCGATCTACAGCGTGGCGATGACCCAGGACGGGCGATATGTGGCCTGCGGGCGCTCGA
>JAYVIO010000369.1:0-23384 GCA_043770175.1 Verrucomicrobiales bacterium
GTTGCAAGGTGCCGAACCCGGCATGCCTGCGGGTGTACACACCATCGCGTCAGCATTCAAATCATCCGGCTATCGCACCTCGCTCATCGGCAAATGGCACGTCGGTCAGGCCACGCAGCCGCAGACCGCCGGATTCGATCACTACTACGGCTTTCTGAGCTCCGAGATCGACTACTATCAGCACACTGGCAAAGGCGGACGCCTCGACTGGCAGCGTGATGGCAAGCCCCTTCAAGAGGAAGGCTACTCGACTTATCTCTTCGCCGACGAAGCCGTGAAGCAGATTGCGTCGCGCGACAAAGCGAAGCCGTTCTACCTGCAAGTCTCGCTCAACTCGCCGCATGTGCCGCTCAGCGCACCACCTGAACTGCTCGCGAAGCACAAGGGAGCGAATGGTCTTTACACCGCCGTCGTCGAGGCGATGGACATCGGCATCGGGCGCATGTTGGCCGCCTTGGATGCCGAGAAAATCCGTGAGAACACGCTGGTCGTCTTCTTTTCCGACAATGGTGCTTCCGCGCGAGAAGGCGGTGACAACTCGCCCTTCAGCGGCGGCAAGTTCGCGGTTTATGAAGGCGGTGTTCACACGCCTGCGTTGATTCGCTGGCCTGGAAAAATCCCCGCCGGCGCAGCGCTGACGCAGCCAGTGTGCGTGCAGGATCTGTTTCCCACACTCAGCGCCGCCGCAGGGGTCCCGATGCCACGCGATCTCAAACTCGACGGCAGCAATCAATGGCCTGCCATCGCCCAGGCGAAACGCATTGAGCGTGCGCCGTTCCTCATCGCCACGAGTGACATCGCGATGATCGATGGCGACTGGAAGCTCATTGAATGGAACGCTGGCACGCTGTCGCTCTTCAACTTGAGCAAAGACATCACCGAGACGAATGATCTTTACGCCAAGGAAGCCGAACGCGCCTGCGTGCTCACAGCGAAGCTCGATGAGTTGAAAAAGAGTCTTCCCGCCGTCATGGCGCAGCGTGCCGGACCTCCAGGTAAAGGTGGTGGTCCAGGGAAGGGCGGCCCTGCTAAAGGCAAAGGGCCGCTGCGTCCCGGACAAAAATCGCAGCCTTGAACAACTTGCATCCCACCCATCTCATGAATCGCTCTTCACTTTGGATCACAGTCTTGATCGGCATTTCGTCCTTCGCATTCGCCCAGGCACCGAAAGGCCAGGGCAAAGGAAGGCGCGAATCTTCTGCGGCTTCATCAGGCAAAGTGCGGCCTTATCAGAATCTGTGGATTCCACCGGTGCTCACTGGCAAGGCGATCGACCTCAGCTTGAGCAAGACGAAGAAGTCTTTTTGGGCTGGAGCAACTACGGCAACCTACGGCTACAACGACGCCCAATTCTGGGGTCCGACCGTGTTTCTCAATCAAGGCGATGCCGTGCAGTTGCGCGTGAAGAACAATCTCGACGAAGCCACCACCGTGCATTGGCACGGCCTGCATCTGCCCGCCGTGATGGATGGCGGCCCGCATCAGCTTATCCAGCCCGGCGGTTCGTGGACCTCCTCGTTCGTCGTTAAAAACAACGCCGCCACCTACTGGTATCACCCGCACCCGCATGAGACGACACAGAAGCAGATGACCTATGGCGCGGGCGGTCTCATCATCATCCGCGATCCCATTGAATCCAAACTCGCGCTGCCACGCAGCTACGGCGTCGATGACATCCCGCTTGTCTTCACCAGCCGCCGCTTTTATGCCGATGATCAGTTCAGCTTCGAGGGCGACAACGACAAATACGGCGACTACCTGCTCACAAACGGCACGCTCGATGCCCAGGTCAGTCTGCCGGCGCAACTCGTGCGCCTGCGCATCTTAAATGCCGAGATCGAGCGCGGCTACTACTTCGGCCTCAGCGACAACCGCCCCTTCTATGTCATCGCCACCGATGGCGGACTGGTGGACAAACCGATTCAGGTCACGCGGGTCAAGCTCATGGTCGGCGAGCGTGTCGAGGTGCTGGTGAACTTGAGCGACGACAAACCGGGAGCGTCTCTCGATCTCGTTGCTTACAACTCCGGCATGGAGTTCGGCTTTCCCGGCTCCGAGCCTGGATTCCGCGCTCCGAATGGCAGCCTGCTCAACAATCTCGATTTTGGCATGCTCCACATCAACGTGACCGCACCCAAGGCCCAGCGAATTACGAAAGTGCCTGAAGTTCTGACCCGCAATCGCTTCTGGACCAGCGCCGAGGTGAACAACCGCCGCACCGTGCAAATCAGCAAACAGCGTGGTGGCGCTGGAGGTGGCGAGTCATTCGTCTTCGATGGCAAGTCTTTCGAAATGAACACGACGAACCAGGTCGTGAAACTCGGCGATGTCGAAGAATGGACCGTCACGAATGACCGTGTGTTCGGCCACACGTTTCATATCCACGATGTGCAGTTCAAAATCATTTCACGCAGCGATGGTGCCGTCCCCACCTTCGAGCAGGGTTGGAAAGACACCTTTTACTCGCCCTCCGGTGCTTCCGTGACCTTCCTCGCAAAATTTGATGACTACGCCAGTGACACCGATCCCTTCATGTATCACTGCCACATGGCCAATCACGAAGATGCTGGCCTCATGGGCCAGTTCCTCGTCTCGCGCAATCCGTCGTCACTCAAACGCAACAGTGCTGGCGTCATTCAGTTCCGCGAAGGCATGGAGCATCCGCTGACACCCGCCATGCTCAGCAAAGTCGAGCGTCAGGCCCAAACACCTGCGCCTTCCTTCTTCAAAACTGACCTTGCTGGCAATCCGCTCAGTCTCGCCTCGCTCACCGCGAAAAAGCCTCTCATCCTCTACTTCATCGAACGCGAATGCCCCTGCGCCCGCGATGCCGCACCGTTCCTTGCGCAGGTTCAAGCCGCGTATGGTGATGCATGCACCGTCGTCGGCGTTATCAATGCCGGTAACGATGTTGCCAAAGCATGGGTAAAGACAGTTAGTGCTCGTTTCTCCATCATCGCCGATCCCGACTGCGTTCTCATTCGTGCCTATGGCGCCGAACGCGCCGTTTACACCACACTTGTCGCACCTGGCGGCACCATTGTTAAAACCTACCCAGGTTACAGCGCCGAGACATTGAAGGATCTCTCAGCACATATCGCCCGCCTCAGTGGCAGTGCCGAGCGCCCCCTGAAGTTCGCTGATGCGCCGGGTAAACTGATCGTCGGTTGCCCGCTGGAACCTGTAACTCTCGCTGCGGCAAAGTAACTACCTCGATCCCTCTCTCGTGAGAACATCCCTCCTCCTCGCACTCGCAAGCCTGCTCACGGCCGACCTCGCGCAGGCATCTTCACAGCCGAACGTGCTGATCATCGTCGCCGATGACATGGGATGGAATGACGTCGGCTATCATGGCAGCAAGATTCAGACACCGAATATTGACCGGCTTGCCAAAGAGGGGATGCAACTCGAGCGCTTCTATGTGCATCCCGTATGCAGCCCCACGCGCACGGCGATGATGACGGGCCGGTCTCCGGCGCGCTTCGGCATCACCAATCCGCTCGGCGGCGACCGTGGTGTGCCGCTCGATGAGCGTTTCATGTCCTCGGCGTTTCAAACCGCCGGTTATCAAACCTTCGCCGTGGGCAAATGGCATCTCGGCGCCGTGGGTGACGATTATTCGCCTTTGCGGCGCGGCTTCGATCACTTCTACGGATTCCGAAACGGCTTCATCGATTACTACGCCCACACGTTTGAAGCTGAACTCGACTGGCAACGCGATGGCGTGGCGCTGAAGGAGGACGGTTACTCCACGGACCTTCTCGCGGCGGAAGCCGTCCGGGTGATTGAGAAATGTGATCGAGTGAAGCCGATGTTTCTCTATCTGCCCTTCAATGCACCGCACGATCCCGTGCAGGCGCCTGAGGCGCTGATTGAGAAATACCGGAGCCTCGGCGGCAGGGATCGTTCAAACATCTATGCGGCCGCCATTGACGTGATGGATCAGGCCATTGGCCGTGTGCTCGCCGCTCTTGAGAAAGAGGGGATGACAAAGAACACGCTGGTGCTGTTTTTCTGTGATAACGGAGCCAAGAGTATCAGCGTAGTGCAGGGCGAAGGCGGACTGGCACTGCGGGGAAGCAAAGGAAGTCTCCTCGAAGGAGGTGTGCGCGTGCCGGCGGTCTTGCGCTGGCCCGATGTCATCCCGCCGGGCTCCCGCTGCGAGCAGATGATCTCCGCCCTCGACTTGCTGCCCACACTCACGGCGGCGGTGGGAATCCCGCATGGCAGTGAAAAGCCGCTGGATGGATTCAACGTCTGGCCGGCCATTCGCGCCAATAAGGTGATGGCGCGCAGCCCGCTGGTGATCGCCGGGTCGCGCGGCCAGTTTGCCGTCCTCGACGATCCACTGAAGCTGATCACCGGAGCGGACGGTGCCGAGTTGTATCATGTCAGAAACGATCCCACCGAATCGCACAATCTCGCCGATGCCCAGGCTGCGGAGGTGGCCCGATTGAAGACTGCTGCCGAGTCGATCATGACCGCCGCGCCTCGTGGCGCAGGCAAAGCGAAGGCGGGCAAAGGTAAGAAGAAAAGCAACTGATCGCCAAGCCCGGCATTCGAAACCCTCAAACTCAAAACCCCATGAAAACCCGTCTTCTTTGGATCAGCCTATTGATCGGTTTCACCTCTCTCAGTCTTGCCCAAGCCCCAAAAGGCAAGGGAAAGGGAAAAGGCCGTCAGCCGATTACCGGTCCGGGCGAGCAGCAGCGCCCGTATCAGGACCTGTGGATACCGCCTCTGCTAACCGGCAAAAGCATCGATCTCAGCCTCGACAAGAATCGGAAGTCGTTCTGGCCTGGTGCTGACACCGCGACTTACGGCTACAACAAAGCATCGTTTTGGGGGCCGACCGTCATTTTGAATCAGGGCGACGCGGTGAACTTGCGGGTCAAAAACAATCTCGATGAAGTCACCACCGTGCACTGGCACGGCCTGCATCTTCCCGCCGCGATGGACGGCGGACCGCACCAGCCCATCAAACCCGGCGAATCGTGGACATCGTCGTTTGTCGTTAAAAACAACGCAGCGACTTATTGGTATCATCCGCATCCGCATGAGACGACGCAGAAGCAGATGACCTACGGCGCAGGCGGCTTGATCATCATCCGCGATCCCATCGAGTCCAAACTCGCGTTGCCACGCACCTACGGCGTCGATGACATCCCGCTCGTCTTCACCAGCCGTCGATTCTACAGCAACAACGAGTTCAGCTTCGAAGGTGACGACGACAAATACGGCGACTACCTGCTCGCCAACGGTGTGCTCGACGCACAGGTCACTCTACCCGCCCAATTCGTTCGTCTGCGCATCCTCAATGCCGAGATCGAGCGCGGTTACGACCTCGGTTTCAGCGACAATCGCACGTTCTACGTGATCGCGACCGACGGCGGCCTCGTGGACAAACCGATCCCGGTTAAGCGCATGAAACTGATGGTCGGCGAGCGGGTGGAGTTATTGGTGGATCTGGGAGCCGACAAGCCGGGCTCCACGCTTGACCTGATGGCTTACAACTCCGGCCAGGCATTCGGTTTCCCCGGTTCGGAACCCGGATCCAGGGGAACGAACGGCAGCCTGCTCAACAACCGCGACTTCGCGATGCTACACATCAATGTCGGTCCCAAGACGGCTCAGCCCATCACACGAATCCCCGAGGTGCTAACCCACAATCGCTTCTGGACGGAAGCGGAAGTGGACAACCGGCGGACGCTGCGGATCAACAAAGCGCGTGGCGGTTCCACCTTCTCGTTTGATAACAGCCCGTTCGATATTCACACGACCAACCATGTCGTGAAACTGGAAGACGTGGAGGCATGGACAATTGATAATCCAGTTTTCGGGCACGCCTTTCACATCCACGACGTACAGTTCAAGATCGTCTCCCGCAGTGATGGTCCGGTCCCCGACTACCAACAGGGCTGGAAGGACACCTGCTATGTGCCCACCGGTACGTCGGTGACCTTCATTGCCAAGTTCGACGACTACGCCAGTGATACCGATGCCTTCATGTATCACTGCCACATGGCGAACCACGAGGACAGCGGGTTGATGGGCCAGTTCCTCGTTTCGAAGGATCCCTCGGCGCTGAAACGCAACAGCGCTGGCGTGATCGAGTTCCGCAAAAAGGTCGAACATCCGCTCACACCCTCCATGATAAGCAAGATCGAGCGCCAGGCGCAAACACCTGCGCCAGCCTTTGCAACATCTGACCTCACAGGCAACCCGCTCAGTCTGGCCGCGCTCACCGCGACGAAACCGCTCGTGCTCTATTTCATCGAACGCGAATGCCCCTGCGCCCGCGATGCCGCACCCTTCCTCGATCAAATCCAGGCCACCTATGGCGAACAGTGCGTTGTTGTCGGAGTAATCAACGCAGACACCACCACCGCCAAGGCTTGGGCAAAGACCGTTGGCACTCGTTTCCCCATCATCGCGGACCCCGATTGCGCCCTCATCCGCGCCTACGGTGCCGAGCGCGCCGTTTACACCACGTTGGTTGCCGCGGGTGGAGTCATCGTGAAGACCTATCCTGGATACAGCGCTGAAATGCTCAAAGAACTCTCCGCTAATCTCGCCCGGATCGGCCGCATTTCGGAACGAGTGCTTGCGCTTGATCAAGCTCCACAAAAACTCGTGGTCGGTTGTCCGTTACAGCCCATTGAGAAGCCGCTAGTTGCAAAGTTTCAATGAGCTGGCCTGCTGCTGAAAGGTGGCTGCCATGGCAGCGTTGCTTTGACCACCGATGACAATAATCTCGGGCGTTCCACCATTTTCTTGTGCATTCCCTCACCCGCAGACGGATCCTTCAGCGCAGCGGCGCCGGTTTTGCCTCTCTGGCGTTGCAGTCGTTGCTGGGTGCGGACAGATTGCTGAGCGCGACGAATCCGCTGGCGTTGCTTGCATAGAAGTCGAAAACTTTGTTTCATGTGAACGTTCCAACCGCCCATGAAACATTTCCTGCTTCTTTCGTTACTATTCAGCAACCTTGTTTACTCCGCCGACAAACCAAACATCATTTACATCCTTGTCGATGATCTAGGTTATGGCGATCTGGGCTGCTACGGGCAGAAGATGCTGACGACGCCGCAGCTTGACCGGATGGCGGCGGAAGGAATGAAATTCACGCGGCATTATGCGGGCTGCACAGTGTGCGCACCGTCGCGCTGTGTGCTGATGACGGGGTTGCACACGGGGCACTGCCGGGTGCGTGGGAATGATCCTTGGATCATCCCGGATGGGGATGTGACGGTGCCGTCGCTGCTGAAGACGGCGGGCTACCACACGGCGTGCATTGGGAAATTCGGGCTGGGGAAGCCGCTGCCGCTGAATGATCCAGAGCGAAAGGGCTTTGATGAGTTCTTCGGCTATGTGGGGACGAGTCACGCGCATAATTTTTATACGAAGGCGTTGATTCGGAACGGCAAGGTGGTGGAGCTGCCGAACACGGTAATCCCGGGTTCCTTCAAGGATGCGCAGGACTACAAGGATAGCGATCTCGTGGGCACAGGCGTGGCACCGTCGGACGGACGCAAGGCATGGGTGCCGCAGTTGCTGAGTGATGATGTACAGCGTTATCTCGGCGAGCGTGCCAAGGCGAAGGCGCCGTTCTTGCTCTATTACGCGCTGAACATTCCGCACGCGAACAACGAGGCAGGCAAGGACTCGCCGCTGGGACATGGCCTGGAGTGTCCTGACTACGGTGAGTTCAAAGACAAGGACTGGCCCGACGCGGAGAAGGGCTTTGCACAGTTGATCCGTTTTCTCGACAACGAGGTGGGCCGAGTCATGGCACGTTTGAAGGAACTGGGCATCGCGGAGAACACGCTGGTGATGTTTTCGAGCGACAACGGTCCGCATCAAGAAGGCGGACACAAAAGTGACTTCTTCAACAGCAACGGTGACTTCAAAGGCACGAAACGTGACATGACGGATGGCGGCATCCGCGTGCCGTTCATCGCATGGTGGCCGGGGAAGGTGAAATCAGGCGTGGTGAGCGAACATGTGTGCGGATTTCAAGATTTGCTGCCGACGGTGGCAGAATTGAGCGAAGCAAGGCTGACGGCGAAGACGGATGGGATCTCGTTGGTGCCGACCTTGCTTGACCAAGCAGGCCAGAAGGAGCACTCGCATCTGTATTGGGCCTTCAACGAGCAGGGCGGCAAGCTGGCGGTGTTGAAGTGGCCGTGGAAGCTGATTCACCTCAACACGGGTGTCATGCAGAAAAACGAGAAGGCCAAAGCGAAGGCAAGGCCGCTCGAAAAACTGCTCTACAACCTCGAAACAGACATCGGCGAGGAGAAGAACCTCGCGGCGGAGAAGCCGGAGATCGTCGCGGAGCTGGAACAGCTCATGCAGCAATCATGGCGTGCGCCGTGACGCCTCACTTCGCCGTTTTGGCCGGAATGTCATTCATGACCTTGGTCGGGCCGACGTAGGTCTTGCCTTCGTAGCTGTCGGAAATGACTTTTCCTTCGCGATCTACCAGGACAAAGCACGGGATGCCAGCACCGCAGTATTTGTTGATCTCCTTCATGCGTTCGACGCTGCGGAAGGCGATGGCGGGCCAGGGCATGGCATCCTCCTTGATGTATGCCTCCATGGATTTTTCATCGTGATCGTGGCTGACGAAGATGATCTCGAAGTTTGTCTTTTTGCCCGCCTGCGCTTTGTAGAACTCAACGAGCTTGGGCGTGAAGGCGCGGCAGGGCGGGCACCAGTGCGCGGAAAAGTAGAAGGCGTAATACTGTGGTTCTGCCGCCATCTCATATTTGCCGACACGCTTACCGTCGAGCGCGACGAGCTTCCCTTTGAGCATGTCCTTGAAGATGGAGGGCTTCTCCGCCGCAGCACTGATTTTGGATTCTTTGGCGGGGACCGGGTCAGCGGCCAATGCCGGCAGGGCCAGCGCGATGATTGCAAAAGTGAGCAGCGATGTTTTCATGACGGCGCTGAGTGAAGCCGCCACACCGGCGATCACAAGCGGTTTGTTGCCGCCCGCCGCAGCGCTCCGCGCAGCATGCCGATGCCGCCCACGACAAAGAGCAGTGGAAACCAGATGGAATACAGCGCGGCGCGTGAGGCATGCTGCAACACGGCTTCAGCAGGAGACGCTGGATTCACGAAGCATGCCTGCGATGAGCCAGCGGGATAGTTTTGCTGCTTCTGCTGCGCATCGTCGAGATGCTGCGTGGGTGCGGACTCAACCTGACGAATGCGCGCACTGGTGTGCTTCACGCCGTTGAATTCATACTCGTAGCGCACTTCCACGCGATGTGCGGGCGGCGAGTGCGGCGTGGGTCGTTCACTGACGATGCGTGATGAAACGATGCGGCATGGCGCCTGAGTCCAGCTTCGCGTGATCTGCGCGGTTTCATACGAGAGCCACATGCGCCACGCGAAGAACGAACCAACAATGACAAGGAACAGGCCCAGCGAGCAGAGCCACCAACGGCCTGCGGTGATGGATGGAATAATTTTGTGCGTCATCGTCGTGGGAAGCATGCTTTGACTCTGCTTCGTGTGTGTTCCATACAAGAGATGCTGCATTCTCGCAAACCTCCGCATGATTGAACCATCTCCCATTTCGATACGTCCACCACGCTGGCTGCTGAAGCCTGCCGTGGAGGGTGCTGCCGAGCTGGCAGCGGACATGAGTGTGGCGCCGCTGATGGCGCAGCTTCTCATCCAGCGCGGCATCACCACCGTGGAGCAGGCGCGTGATTTCCTGGTGCCAAAACTTGCCACGCTCGGCGATCCCACAGTGCTGCCGGAAATGAACGCTGCGGTGGAGCGCATCCTGAGCGCAGTGGACCACAAGGAAAACGTCGTGCTCTACGGCGACTACGATGTGGATGGTGTGACCTCGATGGCGCTGATGCATCTGATCTTGAAAGCCTATGGCCTCGACACGCATCTGTTTCTGCCGACTCGGATGGAAGAAGGCTACGGACTGAGCCACGACGGCATCGCGCGCTGCTACGAACAGTTTGGCAAGCCGGATCTGCTCATCGCGCTCGACTGCGGCACGACATCGCTCACGGAAGTGGCGCGACTGAAGGCGGAAGGTGTGGATTGCGTGATCGTGGATCACCATGAGCTGTCACCCTTGGGCAAGCCGGACTGCCTTGCACTGGTGAATCCGAAGCTGGGCACCGATTACCATTACTTCTGTACAGCGGGACTTGTCTTCAAAGTCTCGCATGCACTGCTGAAGGCGCGCATGATCGAGAGCTATGATTTGAAGGAGACGCTTGATCTCGTGGCACTCGGCACGGTGGCGGACCTGGTGCCGCTGATTGATGAGAACCGTCTGCTGGTACGGCGTGGACTCGAAGCACTGGCACAGACCACGCGGCACGGCCTGCGTGCGCTGAAGCAGATCGCCGGAGTCGATGGTCTGGTGCAGACACATCATGTGGGCTATCGTCTGGGGCCGCGCTTGAACGCCGCCGGCCGTCTCGACACTGCCGCCACCGCACTCAACCTGCTGCTGGCGGACAATGACGCGCTTGGTGCCGAACTCGCCGAACTGCTGGAAGCGCACAACAAAGACCGCCAGAACGTGGAGCAGCAGGTGCATATCGAGGCCGACGCGATGCTCGGCACCCTTGGCGATCTCGAAAAACTTTCCGCCATCGTGCTCGGTTCGCGCAACTGGCATCCTGGCGTGATCGGTATCGTGGCCTCGCGCATCTCGCGCATGTGCCACCGGCCGACGATCCTCGTGTCGATTGATGAAAACGGCATCGGCAAGGGCAGCGGGCGCAGCATACCAGGATTTTCACTCGTGGCGGCCATTGAAACCTGTGGTGAGCATCTGCTCGGCGGCGGCGGTCATGCGATGGCAGCGGGTATTTCGGTCAAAGAAGAAAACCTGGATGCTTTCCGCACGGCGTTTCAAGCAGCGGCACGCGAGGCCTTGAGCAAGGAGGCGATGACTGCGGTGCTCGAACTCGATGCCGAGGTGAAGCTGCGCGATCTCTCGCTGAACTTTTTGGAAAGCTACAAGCTGCTGGAACCCTTCGGCCAAAAAAACAACGAGCCGCTGTTCTTCTGCCGCCGCGTAACGCCGCGTCTGCCAGGCCGCACGATGAAGGAAAAGCATCTGCGTGTCATGATCACGCAGGACGGTGCGTCGATGGAGGCCCGCTGGTTCAATGCGCCCATCGGCAAACTCCCCCCTGCCCCGTGGGATGTGGCGATGCGCGTGCAGCGCGGCTGGTTCCGCGGCCAGGAGCAGTGGCAGCTCACGCTAGAAGCCGTGCGCACCGCAGAGTGATCTCTCGGGCAGCTTGGCCGGAAAACTGATGTGGAACACCGCACCGCCACGCATGCCGTTTGCGGGCTGTAAGCGAGAGGTGTGCGTGAATCCCTGCTGCCAAATCAAGCGCCCTTTTTCGTCTGCGCTCAAATCAGATACGACACATGCTCTTTATGGTGGTCGCCCGCCAGCCAGAGTTCGTCCATGCACAGCTCGTAACAGAAATAACCGCCCCCCTCTGACTTGCCCGCGACTTCGACAGGGTCCCGCAGCCTTCGCGATGTAAACTCAGGCATGTCGGCGGCGACTGGACCCAGGAGGCAGCGGTTGCCCACGCCCGCCTGACCGATCCGACTGGCATAGTTCACCGCCGGACCGATGATCAATCGCTGGGAGCCAAGCTGGTGTGAACATATCGTCGTCACACTCATCCAGCCAAACTCGATGCTGATCTTCAGCGACAGACCTCCAGGTGCATAGTCCCAATCCTCTGGAGAATTGAGCTGGTGCTCCGAGATGTTGCGGCACTCCCGGTTCACCGTGACGGCTATCTCCTCGCACACGGCACAGATATCGTTTCCCCTCGGCACGATGCCGAACACCCCGTCTCCCATCACCGCCATCACCTCGCCGCCATGCGCCTCGATGGCCCGGATCGAATGACTGAGCGTGTCCCGGGTGAACTGTGCCACATACTTGCCCTGGGTTGCCCCTTGCGTTGCATTCGCGACCATCTTCACGAAGTTGTTGATGTCCACAATGATCGCAAAAGCGCTCAGCGTCGTGTTGTCAGAAAAATCGATGGGCATCGTTTTCGACGAGAGGGAGGATAGGTTCGTTTCCCCGGCGTGAGTTCAGCTTCAGTCCCTGCCATGCAATAGCAAGACTCCGTTTCAGATACTTGGTCACTGCAGGAATCGGGCATTTCTGGCTTCAGGCCTTCAGCGATCTCAGCCACCAAGCCTACGGCCTCAGACCCGAACAGGTGCGGCTCATGTGGGCCACGGCCCCGCGCTGTTGCTGTCATCCTTCAGCATCGCCTCAAACCCAAGCATGTCAGGATCATTGTCTGCACCGATAACGCTGATTTTCCCGCTCTCGCGCCCAAGGCCATGCGCAACACCAACAGATGGATGCGCTCCAGCCACCGCATCACCTGGAGACGCCGGGATGAAACCGGTAATGGCCGGTGAGCGGGAATTCAAAGAGACGGTTCTCGCATTTGGGGCCCTGGCCGATGTTGTGGACGATCCATGGCGTGGTGCCGCCATCGAGAGCAGGAACGACGATGGCGATGTGCGGGAGCTTGCCTGCGACGGTGCAGGTGATGAGATCGCCGGGCTGGTAGTCGGCGGCGTTTGGCGTGACGGGTAGCGAGGTGCCGCGACGCTTGAAGAAGATCTGCAAATTCGGCACGCGGCGGTGGTCGATGTTTTTGTCGGTGGAAGTGAGGCCCCAGTGCTTCGGGTAGGCGGCGAACGCACGCTGCATGTCCTCATGGACGAGTTTTTGCAGATCGAAGCCGAGCGCACGGTAGGCGCGGATGACTTCATCGGTGCAGACGCCGGTGTCGGCGGGGACATCGCCATTGGGGTAGTCGAGTTTCACATACGCAGGTTCATAGCGCACGGTGTGACGCGTGCGTTCGAGTGCGGCCTGCACGAGGCGTTCGGCAAACGGCTGCGTGTCCGCCAGTGCCAGACTGGCGAGGAGACAAAGGCAGATACAGCGGGTCATGTCAGTCACGCGGCACTTCGACACCGCCGATGAAGGTGTGTTGAACATCCAGACGTCGATTGAGGATGAGAACATCGGCCTGCTTGCCTTTGTCGAGGCTGCCGCAGGTTTTGGCGATGCCGGTGCGCTCGGCGGGCGTGAGGCTGGCCATGCGCACGGCATCAGGGAGCGTGGCGGAGGTGCTTTTTTTCATGTGATGCACCATGTGATCAAGGCCGACGACGGCACTGGCCAGACCCTGGCCTGGAACGAAGCCGACGTTGCCATCGCTTTCGAAAAAGGGACCGTCGTCGTCGGAACCGAAACGATAGCGGCCCGGTGGCATGTCGAGGGCGCGATTGCAGTCGGTGACGAGGCAGAGTTTTTCAACGCCCTTCATGCGGATGGCGAAGTCGAGCAACTCGGGTGAGAGATGCATGCCATCGGCGATGACCTCGGTGCTCATTTCAGCGGTGGCGAGCACGAACTGCTCCATGCCGGCCTGCATGGGCGTGCCGAAGCGGGTGCGCAGCGAGGCGACGGAACTCATGGCGCACCAGAAGTGATCGACATGGCGCATGCCGGCTTTGAAGGCGCGTTCCATCTCCGCCCAGTTCGCGTTTGAGTGGCCGCAGGTGATGAGGCAGCGGTGTTTGCGTGCGAGTTGATAAAATTCCTCGGCCCCTGGCAGTTCTGCCGCACAGGTGGCGATGCGAACGAGATCATCGCGAAACCACCTCTCGTACTCGACGGCATTCGGAGCGCGACGACCCGTGCGTGAATGACACCCGACTTTGTCAGCAGCGAAGTAAGGGCCGTAGAGATGCACCCCGGCGATGCGGGAACCATGCGCAGCCTCCCAAGTGCGTTTGGCTTCGCGACAGGCACTGAGCATCGCCATAATCTGCACGGGTGCGCCAGTCGTGGTCGTGGGAAAAATCGTGGTAGTCCCGTGAAGCGCGTGCGCTTTGATGGCGGTACGCACGGCAGGAACGGTGGCATCCATGAAATCGGCTCCGGCACCACCATGGACGTGGATGTCGATGAAGCCGGGGCTGATGTAACCGCCTTTGGCATCGATCACGACCGCGTTCTTCGGTGTGGCGACTTGTGTGCCGATGGCGGTGATTTTCCCGCGCTCACACAGCACCGCGCCTCCCTCAATCAGTTTGTCCGGCAGGATGAGCGTGCCGTTTTGAATGAGGAGTGGCGGTGCGGCGGTCGGTTTCATAAGAGCGTGAGCGGATTGACGCGGGTCTGGAGCGGAAACGTGACACGCTGGCCGCCGAGGCGGTGCGATTCGAAGACAGCGCTGATCATTTCGATGATCTGGCGGCCCTGGGCAGCATCGCACAGCGGCGCGCGGTTGTCGCGAATGGCGGCGATGAGATCGAGGCCGGAGGTTTCGTGGCTGGCGACTTTTTTGGCGATTTCCTTGTCCTCCAGCACGGGTTTGCGCGGTTCCTTGCCGGTTTGAATCCACGCAAACGGCTCCTGGTCCATGCGCAGATCAATCACACCGGCGTTGCCGAAGATTTGCAGGCCGAAGGAGGCGGGATCGTCATAGGCAGGCTTTTTCAAGCGGCCATCCTTGATGCTGTCGAAGAAGAACGGCACGCCGTTTGCCATCTCGAAGCGGGCATGAATTTCATCGCCCGCGAGCAGGCCGATGCCTTCGTCGCCGTCTTTGACATCGGCCTTGGTGACGGGCTTTCCACCTTGATAAACGCCTGCCGAGCAAGCCTGCGGCGCACCAGCAAGCGCCATGGCGGTGCCCATGACGTGTGAGCCGAGCACCCACATGTCGAGGCTGCCGCCGCGCGGGTCTTCCTTGCCGCGGCCACGCATTTCTAAGACACGTCCGATGGCTCCGTCAGCGATGAGCTTCGCGACCATGGGCAGGGCAGGATGATAGCGATTGCGATGGGCAATGGCGATCTTCGTGCCGGATTTTTCAGCAGCGGCGAGGACTTCATCGGCCTCGGCAAGACTGCGGACGAAGGGTTTTTCGATGTAGATGCCCATCGCACCGTTCTGGATGGCGGCGAGCATCATGTCGCGATGCTGGTCGATGTGACGGGGACCGATGGCAACGATGTCAGGCTTCACCTCTGCCAGCATGGCCTGGTAATCGGCGAAGCCTTTGCCAGCGCCGATCTTTTTCAGCTCGGCTTCGAGTCCCGGCACGTCCGCATCGGCGATGGCGGTGATCTCGCAGGCAGGAACAAGCCTCCACATCGTGTCGAGCCCGTGGCCGTAGTTTCCGCGACCAGTGTGGCCGATGATGGCGACGCGGAGTTTTTGATCCGTTGCGGCAGCGAAGTTGGAGGTGGCGAAGGCAGCAGGCAGAGAGGCGAGGATGCGGCGACGGTTCATGCACCAACAAGAACGTTGCCACAGACCCCAAACAAGCAATCAGATCGCGTTCGCAGTATTTTACATGCCTGAAGAACTTCTCACTTTGGCGCTCTGGCTCAACCTTTTGAGTTTGTTTACGCCAAATAGTGTCTATTCATCTCGCTGCGTCCATTCCGAGCCACCATCAGGACGAAGCAACCTCATCCATGTCAGATACCCATGAGCATGCCGCAGGCGACTCCGAGCCGGAGTTGAAGCAGCGCATTCAGGAACTGGAGAGTCTGCTGCATGCCTGCCGCCTGCGCCTGCCAAACGCCCCGTCGGAGGCGGTGCGCGAGCTGGCGGAGAGCGAGGAGCGCTTTGCCCTGGCCGTGCGCGGCACCAATGACGGCATCTGGGACTGGGATCTCAAGACCAATGTGGTGTATTACGCGCCACGCTTCAAACAGCTCCTCGGTTACACCGACGACGAGATGAAGAACCTGTTCTCGGAGTTCGAGTCGCGACTGCATGAAGAAGACCGGGAGCATGCGCTGGCAGCCATCAAGGCACATCTGAACCGGCAAGTGCCATACGATGTAGAATACCGCCTGCGGTGCAAAGACGGCGTTTACCGCTGGTTTCGGGCACGCGGCAGCGCTTTGCGCGATGCCGCAGGCCATCCGTACCGCATGGCCGGGTCGATCACGGACATCACGGAGCAGAAGGAGTCCATCCAGGCCTTGGCGCAAAGCGAGGAGCGGTTCGCCCTGGCGGTGCGTGGCACGAATGACGGCATTTGGGACTGGGACATCCGCACCGGTGAAGTCTTTTTTTCTCCGCCGTGGAAAAACATGATCGGCTACGAGGACGACGAACTCGACAATGTCTTCGCCACCTTTGAAACCCTGCTGCATCCCGAGGATCATGACCGCGTGATGGCGACGCTGAATGACTACCTTGAAGGTCGTACCCCGCGCTATATCGTCGAATTCCGCTTCCGGCATAAGGACGGCTCCTGGCGCTGGATTCTCGCCCGCGGCCGTTCCTTGCGTGATGGCGATGGCAAGCCCTACCGCATGGCCGGCTCACACACGGACGTGACCGAGCGCAAGCATGACGAGGAGGAGTTGCACAAGGCCCGGCAGGCCGCCGAGGCCGCCAACAGCGCCAAGAGCGTCTTCCTGGCGAACATGAGCCATGAAATACGCACGCCGATGAATGGCGTCATCGGCATGAGCGAGCTGCTGCTCGGCACGAAACTGAATGCTACACAGCATGAATATCTGGAGATGCTCAAGCATTCCGCCGATTCCCTGCTCGAACTGCTGAATGACATTCTCGACTTCTCCAAAATCGAGGCCGGCAAGATGGAGCTGGACTTGCATGAGTTCGACCTCAACGAGATTGTCACCGAAACCGTGCAGGCCATGGGCATTCGCGCTTTTCAAAAGCGGCTCGTGTTGTTGCACTACATCAGTCCCGACGTGCCGGCACGTCTGGTCGGCGATGACGGGCGACTGCGGCAGATTCTCATCAACCTCGTCGGCAACGCGATCAAATTCACGCACAAGGGCGGTGTCACTGTCGAGGTCAATGTGGAGTCTGGCACCGCCGACGCCCTCATGCTCCATTTCAAGATCAACGATACCGGCATCGGCATCGCCGCCGACATGCATGAGAGCATCTTCGAGGCCTTCACCCAGGCGGAAGTGTCCACCACGCGCCGCTATGGCGGCACCGGCCTCGGCCTCGCCATCTGCCGTGACCTCATCAGGCTCATGCAGGGCCGCATCTGGGTCGAGAGCCGGGTCGGGACCGGCAGCACCTTCCACTTCACCGCCGCCTTCGGCCGCACCAGCGGCATTTCGATCAAACCGCTCTCACCACGGTCCACGCCCATTGTCACGGCACCAGCCTCCATGCGCGTGCTCATTGTCGAAGACGGTCACGTCAATCAGCTCGTCAGCGCCCGCATGCTGGAGAAACGTGGCCACCTGGTCACTCTGGCCTCCAACGGCCAGGAGGCCATCGACTTCTTCAACAGTGAGCCGTTTGACGCCATTCTCATGGACGTGCAGATGCCGGGCATGAACGGTTTTGAGGCCACCGCCGCCATCCGCGCCATCGAGCAAAACAGCAGCGCACATGTCCGCATCATTGCCATGACGGCCAATGCCATGAAGGGTGATCGCGATGAGTGCCTGGCCGCCGGCATGGACGACTACATCGCCAAGCCGCTGCACTCGGCAGAGTTGTTTCAGATTGTGGAGAAAAATTCTCTTCGGCAGGCGATCCAAGAGCCTGAGGAGCCTTTCACCATGGTGGAACCTACGGCATCCCGGCCGACGACCGAATCCGCGCCATTTGATCTCGACGCATTCCGCGAGTCCGTGGGCGATGCGAAGCTCATGCGCAAACTCATCGCCATCTTTCCCGAAGACTCCCAAAAATACCTGAAAAAAGCCGAGAAAGCCCTCGCCGCAGGCAAGGCCAAACCACTTTACGAGGCCGCCCACTCCCTCAAGGGCATGCTTGGTGTTTATGCCGCCGACAAAGCCCTCCATCTTGCCTCCGAGCTCAGTGAATACGCCTTTGCAGGCGATTTGAAGGGCGCGCAGTTCATGTACGACCAGTTGAAAAAAGAGTGCGCTCTGCTTGGTGATGCTCTAGCGGGTGCCTTCGACCCCGGCATCTGAATCAACGATACTCCGCCATGCCATCATAGGCATGCGCCACCTGGATCGGGTGGCCGATCTCACGCAAAATCTGCCGCGTCAGGTTCAGCTTCGCATGCAGCGCCGAGTCATCGTGGTCAGGATCGTGATGCACCACGATCCATTTCTTGGCGTTCGCCAGCTTCGTCAGCGCACAAGCCGTGGCGAGGTTCGAATGCCCCCAGCCAATGCGCTTGGGATAATCTGCCGGCAAATACTGCGCCTCATGAATCAGCAGGTCCACACCGTCGAGGAATCTCACCATCGGCTCATAAGGCACCACCGAGTCCGAGTCACGCGTCAGCAGCGCCGGCGAGCCGGTGTAGCCCTGTAGAAACTCGTTGTCGGGAATGAGCGCCACGCTCCAGCCATCGTGCGTCACCTTGAAGCCCACCGTCGCGCCCGGATGCTGCGTGAACTCGCGTGTCACCGTCACATCGCCAATCTTCACCGGCGCATCATCCAAGAACACGAAATTGATCTTCGCACGCAGGTCTTCGCGTTGAATCGGAAAGTAATCCCGGTCCATCTGACCGCAGAGCAGGGATTCGATGTTTTTGCCGAAGCCGCGCTCACCGTAAACCGTGATCTCAAAGCCCGGCACATAGATCGGCGTGAAAAATGGAAAACCCTGGATGTGATCCCAGTGTGTGTGCGTGATGAACAGATGGATGTGACACGGACCACCGGCCAGAAACGACTGCCCCGCATCCCGCAGGCCGGAACCTGCATCAAACATGATGCGCTCCTTGCCCGTGTTGTACTCAAAGCACGTCGTGTTCCCGCCATGCTGCGCATAACGCGCCCCGCAGACCGGAATCGAGCCGCGCGTGCCCCACAGCCTCACATGCGGCCGTTTGGCGTCCAACACCGGCACATACTGCTCAAGTGCAGCCGAAATGTGATCACGATGCGTCACGCCCTTTGCGGAAGGCAGATCATGGAAATGCTGCCGCAGCTTTTCCAGCAGCAGCTCAGGGTCGAACGGCTTGATCAGCACATCCACCGGCCCGGTCTGCTGGATATGCTTCAATTCGGTCGAGTAATCCTTCGCCGTGCAGACGATCACCGGCAGGTTTTGCGTCGCCTGCTGCGCCCGCAGATGCCGGAGCACCTCCAGACCGTTCATCTTCGGCATGATCAGGTCCAGCACCAGCAGGTCCGGCTTGAAAGTATCGATCTGCTCCAGGCACTCCTCACCATCCTCCGCTACGCACACCACATAACCATGCTGTTCCAGTGCGTGAGACATCCGCAGCGAAATGGCGCGTACATCCTCGGCCAGGAGGATTCTTTTCGGTTGGGGTGGGGTTGCCATTGTTTTGCCTCGGTACTATACACATATACGCGCAAAACACATGGTCGGGCTGGCGGGATTCGAACCCACGACCTCTTCGTCCCGAACGAAGCGCTCTACCAGGCTGAGCCACAGCCCGCCTTTGTCATCAATGACTCGTGCGGTTTCCGCTTTCGGCATCGCTGCTGTCTGGCGGGCGGGACGGATTGGTAGCCTCTTCATCGAATGGCGCAAGTTAGAAGATGTCCGGCTAAATGTCTGCCAGTCGCACATCGAGCACTTTCACATGGCGGTCCGCAAAGTCCTCCCAGTATTCGATGGCATACCGTCCGGCCAGATGCACCTGCATCATCCGACCGACCGAATCACGCTCAATGTAGTCGCAGTAGTTGGAAGGAAACTGCTGTATCTGCCGCATTTTTTTCGACAACAGCCGCCTGTCAGCTGGCTTCAGGCTGGAGATGAAATCCACCGCGTCCGCATCAATCAGCAGCCGGTAATCACTGTTCATCGTCAGCTTCGACACCCCAGAGTTTCTCAGCGTCTTCGAGCGACACCCACTTGCAGTTCGGATCATCCAGCTTCGCGGTCACGCTGTCGATGCCGCCGGCGCGTTTGAGGCTGAGCACATAAAGATAAGCCCGCAGCTTGCTCAACTGCTCCTCCGGCCAGGTGGCGACCTCTTGTTGGATGGCTTCGATGGACATGCGCAGAAAGTAGGGGCAGCGCCGCAAAAACTCAACTTCTCAAAAAATATCCGGCTCTGGCACCGCCGGACCATGCTGGAGGAAGTCGAAGTCGGCGCCCTGATCGGCCTGCGTGACGTGATCGACGAAAAGTTTCGCATAACCGCGATGGTAGCGGGCTGGCGCGGGTTTCCATGCCGCGCGGCGCTTTTCCAGCTCCTCGTCGCTGACGTGGAGATGCAGTTTGCGATTTGGGACGTCGAGTTCGATGAGGTCGCCGGTCTTCACCAGCGCCAGCGAACCTCCCACAGCACTCTCCGGCGCGATGTGGAGCACGCAGGCACCATAGCTGGTGCCGCTCATGCGGCAGTCGGTCAGGCGCACCATGTCGCGGATGCCCTGCATGATGAGTTTCTTCGGAATGGGGAGCTGGCCCCACTCCGGCATGCCGGGAGCACCCACGGGACCTGCACCGCGCAGGATGAGCACGGTGTCCTTCGTCACATCGAGGTTCATGTCGTCGATGCAGGCCTTCATCGCGGGATAGCTGTCAAAGACGAGCGCGGGGCCGGTGTGCGTGCAGAGTTCCTTGGTCGCGGCGGCGTGTTTGATCACCGCGCCGTTCGGGCAAAGATTGCCGCGCAGGATCGCAGTGCCGCCGTCCGGCTGGAGCGGATTCTTTGGCGTGCGAATGACGTCCTCGTTGTGGATGATCGCCTCGGCGATGTCTTCTCCAAGCGTCTTGCCAGTGATGGTGGGCACGTCGGTGTGCAAAAGCTCGCGCATGCCGTTGAGCAGCGCCTGAAGGCCGCCGGCCAGATAAAACTCCTCCATCAAGTATTTGCCCGCCGGGCGCATGTTGGCCAGCAGCGGCACTTGGCGGCTGATCTCGTCGAATTTTTCGAGCGGTAGCTTGATGCCGAGTCGGCCGGCCATCGCGATGAGATGCACGATGGCGTTCGTACTGCCGCCGAGCGCCATATCGACCGCGATGGCGTTTTCAAACGAGCGCCCGCTGACGATGCCGGACGGTTTGCGGTCCAGCCACACGTTCTCGATGATTTGACGACCTGCGGCCGCCGCGATGCGTGTGTGTGCGCTGTCCACAGCAGGAATCGACGATGCACCGGGCATGGTTAGGCCGAGCGTCTCCGCCAAAGCGGTGAGCGTGCTGGCGGTGCCCATCGTCATGCAATGACCGGGGCTGCGGGCGATGCCGTCCTCGATCTCGCACCACTGTTCCCAGCTCAGATTGCCCGCGCGTTTTTCATCCCAGTATTTCCACACGTCGCTGCCGCTGCCGAGCGTCTCGCCGCGCCAGTTGCCCTTCATCATCGGGCCGCAGGGCATATAAATGACCGGGATGTCCATGCTGAAGGCACCCATGAGCAGACCCGGCGTGGATTTGTCGCAGCCACCGAGCAGCACCGCGCCGTCGATGGGATTCGCGCGAAGCATTTCCTCGGTCTCCATGGCCAAAAAGTTGCGGTGAAACATCGCTGTCGGTTTCGTCAGCATTTCGCCAGCCGACATGACCGGGATCTCCATCGGATGACCGCCCGCCTGCAAAATACCGCGCTTCACCGCATCCGCCGTGAGGCGCAGATGCATATGGCAGGAGTTCAGATCGCTCCAGGTGTTCAGAATGCCGATCACCGGTTTCCCCACGATGTCCTCGCTGCCCCAGCCGTTCTGCTTCGCCCGCGAGCGATGGCCAAAGGAACGCAGTTCATCCCGGCCATACCAGCGCCAGGAGCGGAGTTGTTCGGGAGTTTTGGGAGTGGGTGTGTTTGCGGATGCCATTGTGACAGGATTAACAAGATTCGGAGGGATTAACAGGAGAAGTGTCAAGGCTGCGCCAGTCAAGGTGTCGTCAAGCATCGTTCAGAGGTTTTCTTGACCGCCTTGACCATCTTGACGAGTCTTGGCCGTTCTACACCAACCATGCGCACTCTCGTTTTTCTCCCCTTCTTTCTCCTCACCGTCGATCTGCTTGCCGCTGGCAAAGAAATCGAAGGCGAACGCGCACCCGCCGCCACCGTTTGCCCCTCGCCCGAAGATGCGCGCGCCAAGATGAGCGTGCCCGAAGGCTACGAGGTGCGCTGCTTTGCACATGAGCCGATGATTGTGAATCCGGTCGCCATGACCTGGGATCATCGCGGACGCCTGTGGGTCGTGGAAGGCTACGAATATCCGAACGGTTCCGAGTTCAAAGGCAACGCCTTCGGCATCGAAGCGAAGGACGATCACTACCACCCCGTGTCCGCCATTTGTCAGGCGAAGGACAATCCGCTGAACGCGATGCGCGCGAATCATCCGAAGATTCCAAAGGACCGTGTCATCATCCTCGAAGACACCGACAACAACGGCGAGGCCGACAAGCGCACCGTGTTCGTCGAAGGTCTCGACATGGGCAGCGCCATCCTCTGCGGCGATGGCGGCATCTACGTCGGCCAACAGCCGCATCTGCTGCACTTCAAAGACACCGATGGCGACGACCATGCGGACGAATGGCGCGTCGTGCTCACCGGCTTTGGCCGTGAAGACACGCATGAACTGCTCAATTCCTTCTGCTGGGGGCCCGATGGCTGGCTTTACATGACCCACGGTGTCTTCACCAACAGCAAAGTCCGCCGCCCCGGGCAGCCGGAGAGCGAAGGCTTCAAGTTTGATGCGGGCATCGGGCGCGCACGGCCGGTAGGACAGGCTTCCAGCCTGTCATCGAGTGCCTCGGGCATCCTGCCCGAGACAACTCAACCGGGCAAAATGCCCGGCACACCCGAGGCAGGCAGAAGGCCTGCCCTACCCTGGGAATTCGAAGTCTTCGCCGACGGCACCAGCAATCCCTGGGGCTGCGATTACGACGCCGCGGGCAACTTCTTCGTCAGCGCCTGCGTCATCGACCACTTCTTCCACATGGCCCCCGGCGGCATCTATGTGCGCCAGGGCGGAGCGCCTGAGAATCCGTATGCCTATGAGCTGCTGCCCAGCATCGTGAAGCACAAGCACTTCCGCGCTGCGTATGCCGGCGTGCAGATTTATCAGGGTGGGCGCTATCCCGCCGACACGCACGGCCACGCCTTCATCGGCAACATCCACGACAACGCCATCCACGAGGAAGTGCTCACGCCCGTCGGTGCCACCTTCAAATGCGAGCCGCGCCGCGACTTCCTCCGCGCCAACGACGGCTGGTTCCGCCCCGTCAGCACCCAGACCGGCCCCGACGGCAATCTCTGGATCATGGACTGGTGCGACAAGTATCCCTGCTACCAGAACGCGAAGGCGAATCCCGAAGGCGTGGATCGCGAGCGCGGGAGAATCTGGCGCGTAGAAGCGACGCCCTCGTCGCTTCAGACCGGTGCGGGCGGTGC
>JAYVIO010000370.1:0-7882 GCA_043770175.1 Verrucomicrobiales bacterium
TGTCATTCACGCCCCAGAGGATGTTTCCGCCTTCGCGCAGGCTCCAGGGTTCCTTGAGGCCGGCGAAACTCGCGCCGGGTGTCTTGTCGATCTGGACGAGGATGTTGTTGAAGACATCGCGCTCGGTGCTGCGGATGCCTTGCGCACCGAGACCGAGCAGGAAGTAGTCGCGGAAGGTGGGTGTGCGGCGCAGGATGACATTGTGATACCAACGCATCAAGGCCCAGATCGGACCGCCATGGTCGCCGACGAGATGGCCTTCGTGGTGCAGGAAGTCTCCACTCGGATCGGGTTCGGACGGCGATTGATAATAGGCGCCCGCGCGCTGGTCGATGACGTTGCGATAAATGTAGGCTCCCGCACCCGGATCGTGATCCAGCGGAGCCTCGTCCTTGTCCATCTCGTGCTGCGTGAAGTGGCTGAGAATGCCGCCGATGCGGTTCTGGAAGATGTAGAGCGTGTGATCACGACGTTTCGGGCCAACCTCGAAGCCGTCGTCGTTGAAGTTATCGATGAAACAGTGGTGCAGTTTCAGATTTTTCGCGAAACGCAGGAAGGCGAAATCGTGGTCGTCGGTGAACTCACAGTTCGCGAACTCGATGTTCTCGTTCATCGGCTGGTCGTCGCGCAGCACGATCTGGTAGGAAGCGGTGCCACGGTATTTCATGTGCGCGCGCCCAGTCCACGGTGCGGCGAGGCCGCGCATGGCGCTGTGGGTCATGGTGATGTTTTTCGAGGCATTGATGAGCAGGCCCGGATTGCCGCCGAAGATGGCGCAGTGATCGATCTGGATGTCCTCACAGCCGTAGATGCTGATCATCGGGCTGCCGGTGGCTCCGCGCAGGATGAGATTTTGCAGACGCACATGCTTGATGCCGGTGAGGCGCAGTACATCGTCGCCAAAGCCGAGCGCAATGATGAGCGACAGCTTGCGCGGGTCCGTCTCGCCGTGATACGCGCGGTTGCCGAGACCGTCGAGCTTGTGGGGCGCGAGCCGGATGTGTACACGCCCCGTCTCGCGATCAAACCACACTCCGGGGCCGCAGTAGAAGTCAAAATCCTCCTTCTTGCCCTTCACCCACAGCTCGTTCTTGGAACGTAGATCCTTCAGCGAGCGGTAGCCATGCAGCGGCACCATCGAGTCCGCGAAATGCCCGAGCGCGAGCGGCCGCTGCTCCTCGATGCCCCACATCGGCTCCCACGCGGCCGGGAGGAATTGTTGCGGCACGCGGCGATCATCCACATCCGCAAAGCTGCGCGTGGAAACGAACTCGCCAGCCGCACCGCTTGACAGCGGCTCCCAGCTCGTCGCCGGAGTCTCCTGAAACTCGCGCACGCTGCCGTCGATGATCGCCAGCTCACCCGGATAGGAAGCGATGGTGATCGGCTGCTCCGGCGTGCCCGATTGCGTGAGCGCGACCTTTTCAAAATAGGTGCCGCCGCGCAGATGCAGCGTGTCACCGGGCTTCAATCGGCGCAGCGCATGACGGAGCGTTTTCCACGGTGCCTGCTCGGTGCCGGCCTTGGCATCGTCACCACGCGTGACATCGACAAAATGCCGCGGACCCTTCGTCAGAGCCGACTTTGAGGCAACGGGCAGCGGTCGCATGACTGGATGCGTTTGCGCGTGAAGCATGCTGTTGAGGCACAACGCAACGATCAGGGTTGTAGCGAGTGTTTTCATGGTGCGACGGTTTATTTGTTCTGAAACAGGTCGCTCGCGACGATCTCGTGGATCAGCGTGCGGAAGCCGTGATGCTTCGCTTGGGCTTTCGCGACAATCGACAATGGCTCCACGCAGGAAATGGCAGCGGTGGGTGTTCATGTCACCCAAACGGCGGGACTCGGGGCGCTATCTCAGAGCCATGAATTAAAAACACCGCAGGAGATAGAACTCATCTCTCGCGTGTCTCCAGTCTCTTGCGGTGTGAAGCTCAGCATCAGACAACCCATGGCTTGACCTCCGACGACATTCTCGCTTCCATCAGCTCATTCATCCAAATCCTTTCCTTTCGTGGATGGTCTCCTTTTTATCTCAACCCCGCCAATCCACAATTTAATGTGGCTGAACAACTTTCGGCTGAAGCACAATGGAACTCCTCATCGACTTAGCGTTTTTTAGTGGTGACAACCTTGTCTCCCAAGGTGCTGTGCGCTGCACATCTGCTGAGACGATCTCCAGGCTCGATGGTGTTTCCGGCCATCGATTTGAGGTAACATCAAAGTTTGAAGAACCTGCATGCCCAGTAGAGATCCGCTGCTATTGTCAGGAAAAGGAACTCTATAAAGCGGCTCTGCGTGTGGGTGTGCATACATCAGACGACTGGGAGTCGATCGATTTGGCTGGCATTCACACATTGGGATTTCGCTGCCATGAACTCGCATAACAAAGCCGAACGAATGCAGGCAACGGCTCGTATGGCATCAGTCGTGTCATCGACGCTTCCCGCTCGCCATCGCCTGATCCGAAACTTTGACCAAAAACCAAGCCACCGTGTATGCTCTATTGGCGAAAAGACTCCTTCGAGAAGCTAGCTACACTCCAAGAGCTTCTGGCGCAGCATCCAGAACTGACAGAGTACTGTGAGTATCTTCGCCTCTTGGATAGCGGACTCCGCCGGGATGCCCTTGCTCGTCTTCCCCCGCTGCTTCAGACACTCGCCGCAGCCGATCGGAGCAGACGAAGAGCCATTGCCAGCCTACTTCTCAGAGCAACCGAGCATGAAACCGGACATCGCCTGATGCCACAGCCGCTCTTAGTTGGATTCATAGAACCTACCCTTACCGAGTGGAGATCAACTTGCCCATGGGACCCCGAACCCTTGCGCTGGTCGAAATCCATTGATGACCTAGCGCTCGCTTTGTCACTCGACTCTGCGTGTGATTACACGCGACGGAAACTCGTTCTGCGCATACTCGGCCATGTTGGATATGCCGCACACGAGTTGCCCACAGGCTATCTCGGAGACGCCCGAAGTGATCTGGAGTTGATCCGACTTGCTCGGCAGGAGGCTAGCCTCCTTCACGACTCAGATGCCCGAGCGAAGTATCTTGATATGATCGACGGGGATGAGCGAGACATCACTGAACACCTGAACTCCCGAACCCTTCAATGAAACTGCACCTACAATGGGGCCGAACCTTGGGCTGTAGCGAAACCGGCAATCGCGCTTCGGCTGCAACCCACACATCCAGTGGGCCGGGTCGCAGAGCTTGGGACGTTGAACCGAGCGAGCAAACGGGTCATTTCCTCTGAAACAGCTCACTCGCCACGATCTCGTGGATCAGCGTGCGGAAGCCAAGATTCTTCGCCTTGGCCTTCGCGACGATGGCATCGATCTTTGCGCGGTCGATGCGCTGCGGCGGGCCACCGGTGGCGTAGGTGATGAGTTTGGTGGTCAGCGCGCGGGCGATTTGATCTTTGTCGGCCAGCAGCAGTTGCTTGAACTCGTCGATGTTCTTGAAGGCGCGGCCATCGGGCAGTACGTCGGCGGGATCGACCGGCTTGCCGGCGCGGAAGTTCGCGGGGCGACCATCGAGCACGTATTTTTCGCGATAGCCGCCGATGACATCGAAACTCTCCAGCGCGAAGCCCGGTGGATCGATCTCGACATGGCAACTCGCACAGGACTCCACCTGGCGATGCTTAGCGAGCTGCTCGCGGATCGTGGTGGTGCCACGCGTGTCGGGTTCGAGCGCGGAGACGTTTTCCGGCGGCGGTTTGGGCGGCTTGCCGAGGATGCGGTCCAGCACCCATGCGCCGCGAATCACCGGCGAGGTGCTGGTGCCGTTCGCGGTGACTTTGAGCACACTCGCCATCGTCAGCAGACCTCCACGATGGCTTTTTGGCGCGAGTTTCACCTTTTGAAACTCCCAGCCGCTCACGCCATCGATGCCGTAGTGCTTCGCGAGGCGGCCATTGAGCATGGTGAAGTCGGACGCGATGAAATTGGTGATGCTGAGGTCATCTTTGAGCACTTCATCGAAGAACAACTCCGTTTCGCGCTGCATCGACGCACGCAGCATCTCATCGAAGTGCGGATACACGATGTGATTCGGCATCGTGAAATCGAGTTCGCGCAGATTCAGCCACTGGCCGGTGAAGTTCGTGGTGAATGCCGCAGCCTTGGGGCTTTTCAGCATGCGCTCGACCTGCGCGTGCAGCGTCGCCGCATCGCTGAGTTTGCCTTGTTCGGCCAGCGTGAGCAGTTCTTCATCCGGCGTGCTGCTCCAAAGAAAATAAGACAACCTGCTGGCAAGCGCGAAGGGATCCAGCCTGCCAGGTGCCTCGCGCAGAAACAAAAACTCCGGCGCGATCATGATGGCACCCAACCCCACGCGGATGGCTTTCTCAAACGACTGTGGTTCAGTTAGTTTCGCGGCCACGAGATCGAGATACGGCTTCATGTCCGCATCCGTGACCGCGCGGCGAAATGCACGCCGAGCAAACCTGCGCAGGATGCGATCCGCATCGGCCATCGGCGCGTCCGAGACGACCTCCACGCGGTCGCTTTGATTGTAGATCGGCGATTTGCCCTGCTGCATGTCGCCGAAGAGCCTGCGGTGACTCTCAGGCGGCCAAGTGTCGTTGAGCGGGCCCTCCATCTCCACCCAGTCGATGGCCACTCCAGGACCAGTCCATGCTTCCGCGCCGACTTTGCCGACGGTTTGCGCATTCGGCAGATCATACGGCAAAATCGTGATGGAGGTCTTCGGCTCCATCTGATCCGTGAACTCAATCACTCGCGATTGGTCCGTAGGCGCATCGAAATAGCCGACGAGACGCGCCTTCGGCCCCGCCATGCCACCACCACCGCTCTTCACGCTGAACGTCACCGGCTTGCCTGCGCTCTGCACACCGGACACGGACATGCGAAAGCGATACAGGCCGCGCTCGGCCATGTAAAACAGCGTCGCGGCCACCCACTGCGAGGACGAGAACATCACCACGCGTTGCTCTTGTTTGCGAAAGACGCCTTCCTTGCTGCTTTTCACCTGATAGGCCTCCTGCAGGCCCACACGCCTCTGCTCCAGCTTCGGCGGCTTCGGACGATTCACGATGGCCTGATCCAGCGCTGCCTCTGCTGCGATGAGATACTGATCCATCAGGAACGACGAGGTGTGCAGCGCGTCGCCCACGTTATCAAAACCGTTCGCCGAGGTGTCCTGTGGCAGCATGGCCTGCAGCTTCGCCGAGGTGCCGAGCAGATCATTCACCGTGTTCTCGTATTCGATGCGGTTGAGCCGCCGGAGCACCACGCGACCCTCTTTCCCGCTCACGGCGGCGATTTGCGTGCTGATCCAGTCGGTCAAGGCTTTCGCTTCCTGTGCAGGCGGACGCGGTTTCGACTCTGGCGGCATGTCGCCACTCTCGATCTGCTCCAGCACCTTCTCCCAGCGCGCACGATTCTTTGTATCCGTAAAGTCCGACAACAGCTCATCCACACCCCATTTCCCCTTCGGCTTGTCACCGCTGTGGCATTTCGTGCAGTGCGCGTCGAAGAACGCCGCATGTGGTGCCGCGCAAAGATGATGCGCGGCGATCATCACAAAAAGAAGCGGGCGTTTCATGCGGCTAACACGTTGCCAGCCAGATCAATCCATCATCGCGGTGCAAAGTCCTCTCAGGCCACCCCGTACTCAATGGCACTATGAACGCGCCAACAATTCTCCGCCTACTCGTCTTGGCTCTACTCGGCTTCCAAGCCCTTCAAGCCAAAGCGCCAGACACCAAAGCCGCCGCTGCGGCCATTGATGGCATCTTGGCCAAAGATTGGGCCAAGCATGAACTCAAAGGCAATCCGATGAGTGACGACGCCACGTTCGTGAGGCGCATTCATCTCGACATCATCGGCCGCATCCCCACCACACGGGAGACGGAGACGTTCATGGCTGACAAAGCACCGGATCGTCGGACACAACTCATCAAGCGGCTCATCAACTCCGAAGCGCATGTGCTCCACAGCTACAATTTCTGGGCGGATGTGCTGCGCATGAATCAGAACAACACAGCAGGCGTTGGTTATTCGAACTTCATCAAAGACAGCCTCCGCACCAACAAGCCTTACGACAAGATGGTCGCCGAAATGATCTCCGCTCAGGGCCGCCCGTGGGAAAACGGAGCCATCGGCTATTACTACCGTGATCAGGGCATGCCACTCGACAACATGGCCAACACCGTGCGCGTCTTCCTCGGCACACGCATCGAGTGCGCGCAGTGCCACAACCATCCCTTCGACAAATGGACGCAGATGCAGTTCTACCAGATGGCCAGCTTCACTTACGGCGTTCAGGGTCAGAACTATGGCGGCGTGCTCTCTGAGACGCAGCGCATGCACAACGACGATCAGAATGCCATCCGCGCAGAGCAGCGCAAAGCCAACCCTGATCCCACTCGTCCGAAGCGAACCAAAGACATGACACCCGAGCAGTATGCCGTCCTTGAAAAAGACTACCAGGAGAAGACCAAGACCGCCTCCGAGGGACGACAGGCCTTGGAAAAGAAAATGCGCTCCGAGGACTTCTATTTCCGCGAGGCGATGCTTGAAGCTCGCAACAACGTCCGCGACACCGCGCTCACGTACAATGAAAAGAGCAGGCCGTCTCTGCCCAAGGACTACCAATACCCGGATGCCAAACCACGCAGCGCCGTCGCACCCGCCGCCATGTTTGGCCATGAATGCGCCGCACAACCCGGCGAGACCCAGCTACAGGCCTACGCTCGCTGGATGACCAGCAAGGACAACCCGCGCTTCACCACCGTCATCACGAATCGCCTTTGGAAGCGCGCTTTCGGCCTCGCGCTTATTGAACCACTTGATGAGCTCTTTGACGCCACCACGCCAATGATTCCTGAATTGCAGACGCATCTGGAGAAGCTCATGCGCGATCTCGATTACGACATGCGTGCCTTTCTCACCGTGCTTTACAATACGCAGACCTATCAGCGTCAGGTCACGCGGCAGGAGCATGCGCCGGGCAATGTGTACCACTTCACGGGTCCCATGCTGCGCCGCATGACCGCCGAGCAGATGTGGGACAGCTTCATCACCCTCATCAATCCCGATCCCGACATGCCAAACACTGCCGCACGTGAAAATGCGCTGCAGCAGGTGCTCCAGGCAAAAAAATCCGTCGATGCCATCAACACCATGAAGCCCGAGGAAGTCCTCGCTGGCGTGCAAAAAGCCGCTGACATCTACAAAGGCCAAAAAGATGCCATCACCAAGCTGCAGACCAAAATTGGCGAGGCCACGAAGAAATCCCAGCAGGCTGAAGCCGTGGCCAAAAAAGCCGTCGGCGCCGAAATCGAACCCGCCAAGGCCGCCGCCGTCGCTGCGCGTGAGGAACTCCAAAAAATCCGCCAGGAATACCGCACCGTCACTCGTGATGCCCGTGCCGTCGTCGCACGTGATGTGATGATTCCGTCGCAACAACGCCTGTATGCCAAAGTCACTGGCAAACCACTCGCCACCGCCTCTTTAACAACCACATCCGCTGGCGGTGAAAGCATGATGATGATGTCTGGCAACGCCGAGACCATCCGCATTCCAGGCTACGATCTCGTCGTGCTCACTCCCGAGGAGAAAAAGGCCGCCGAGGCCAAACGCCACGCGGCTTACGCCATCGAGGCCGACTATTTTGGCATCCCGGAAAAAGAGCGCTCGAGTTACTACCGCAGCCGCGACGACATCCAGCGCAACTGGCTCCGCGCAGCCGAATTGCCAAGCCCGGCACCACGCGGCCACTACTTGCGTGAGTTTGGTCAAAGTGATCGCGAAACCATCGAGAACGCCAACAACGAAGCCAGCGTGCCGCAAGCACTCGCCATGATGAACGGCAGCCTCCTCCCGCAGATCACCAGCAAGTACAGCCAGCTCAT
>JAYVIO010000371.1:0-23212 GCA_043770175.1 Verrucomicrobiales bacterium
CACCAACTGGAAGTGATGAATGAAATGAGAGCTGATCAGGCGGTGGGACGAAGAACGCGTGCAGCGAGCGGGTGTGCGGACACAGGACGATGCAGATCACGACCTTCGATGATGAGCTCGCGGTTTTCGAGCTTCCAGTCCTGGGCCATTTCTTCGAGCTTCTTGAGCACGGAATGATCGACGAGGCGGGTGCGGGAGAGATCGATGGTGACTTTGGTTTCCTTGATGGCGAGCAGCTGTTTGCGCAGCGGTAGCCAGTTACTGAAGATGACGGATTTTTCCACGCGCATGACGGGATGACCGGCGACTTCACAGTGTGCCAATTCAGCCGCAGGTTTGAAGAGATTACCAATGGAGGTGCCACTAATGACATGAAGCACAAGTTTAGCCAAAATACCGGCAGCGATGCCGATGAGCAGATCGGTGGCGAGCGTGACGATCATGGTGACGATGAAGACGAAGAGCTGACCTTTGCCAACGGCCCACATGTGATGAAATTCCTTCGGCGAGGCTAGATTGTAGCCCGTAAAGACGAGCATGGCAGCCAGGGCGGCGAGCGGGATGTTATTGAGCAGCCACGGCACGCTGGCGACGAGCACGAGGAGGAAGGTGCCGTGCCAGAAGTTGGCCCAGCGGGTGCGGGCACCGTTGTTACGGTTGGCGCTGGAGCGCACGATTTCGGAAATCATCGGGATGCCGCCGATGCAGGAGACGAGGGTGTTGGCGGCACCGACGGCGAGCAGGTCGCGATTCAGATTGGTGCGGCGCTGCCATGGGTCGAGCAGATCGACGGCCTTGGCGCTCAGCAGGGACTCTAGCGTGCCGACGAGGGCAAACATCACGATCCACTTGACGCTGGCCATGCTGGTGATGGCGGAGAAATCCGGGAAGGCCAGGCCATTGAGCATGTTCATCGGCAAAGCGACGAGGTTTTTCGGGCTAACGACGTACTCGTGGCCGTGGAACTGGTACATGTGCTCGTGCTGGATGTCGAAGTAGAAGGCCAGCGGCGTGGCCACGAGTAGCACGATCATGGGGCCTGGAATGGACTGCACGAGCTTGTTTTTGATGAACAGGCGACCAAACAGCAGCAGCAGCGAGATGGCACCGATGAGGGCGATCTCCGGGTTCATGTTCATGATGCTGTGCGGGATCTCCGCGAGCAGTTCCAGCGGTTCCTTGGCATGTGCAGCGACGCCGAGTGCGACGTGCGCTTGTTTGGAAATGATGATGACGCCGATAGCGGCCAACATGCCGTGCACGGCGGCGACCGGGAAGAACTCACCGAGCGTGCCCATTTTAAACGCACCAAAGAGCATCTGGATCGCCCCCGCGACGATGCCGATGGCGAGGGCCTTTTCATAGCCCAACTCCTGCACGGCGCCGAGGATGATGACGATCATGCCAGCCGCCGGGCCTTTGATGGTCAGCTCCGAGTTGCTCAAAAAAGGCGTCAGCATACCGCCGATCACCGCTGTAAAGATGCCCGCAATCGGCGGCACACCAGACGCGATGGAGATGCCGAGGCACAGCGGTAGCGCGATGAGGAAGACGAGGAATCCGGAGATCATGTCTTTGCCCATGTGGGCTTTGAATCCGGCGAAGTTGCCGACGGGCTTCGGGCCGGTGACAGTGGTGATGGGTGCAGGGGCGGACATAGTGGAGTGGAGAGATATTTTGGGACGCTGCTATTCATCGCACCCGCGCCGCCGCCAAAACATCCCCTTGGCAGGGTATTCTCATCCCCGGTTGGGGGTATCCCCATCAATAGTGGAGCAATACCCCCTCTCAAAGGGATGGTGGCAGCGCATGGATTCAGGTTCATTGTCCGCAACCTGTGACCTCCCATTCCCCCATCCCCACTGATCGCCGTGAGCGCCTCCGTCATGTGCTCGACCATGCCGCGCACTATCTGCCAGCGCAGGGTCCGATCGGTGTGTTCATCCATCACAACACGCTGCATGCCTTTCAGCATGATCCGTTTGAAAAAGCCGTCGTGGATGCCGCGCAGCTCTTCAAAACAGAGCCGTACATGTCTGAAGAGGCTTACCAGAAGGACCGTGCTCGTGGGCGCATCCTCGACCAGGACATCGACGACACACTGGCACGCGAGCCGGATGCGGAAATCCTCCCCGGCAAGCTCACTCGCCGCCAGCTCCGCCGTGCGCTGCTCATTCCCGGCGTGCGCCGTGTGAACGGCATCAATATTTCCTGGCAGCTCGAAGAAGGCGACTGGCTTACAGCTTTCCGTACAGAGATCGACGCCACTGCAGCCCGTGCGCTCGCGGGTGATACGCCACGGGCACTGTGGGAGGCCTGCGCGGCCCGCGTGCGGCCTGAGGCCGTCGCTCCCGTCGCAAAGCCCATCCGTCCGCGTGACGCGGTGCTCGCGGAGCATGGCATCGACATGGATTTGATCATTCATCCGCCGCTCATCCGCCTTGTCGGTGCGTTCGTGGACCAAGGGATCGCCTACTGGCCCATGCCGTTGCGTGAAGAAGGGCTGCTGCGTGCTGCGCGGAAGATCATGCCGCAACCGCTCGCCATCTTCCCCGCGCGGCTCGGCGGTGTGGCGGCGGTCTTCCGTGAGCAGGAGGCGAAAAACATGGATGCCGAGGCTGTGGTGCTCGATGCGCTGGAAAAGCTCTCTGTTTTCCCCGGCGACTGGGAGGAGTACCTCATCGCCGAACTCGTCGCGTTGCCCGGCTGGGCCGGACTCGTGCGGCAGCTCGAGGTCGATCCCACACTCGCACCGCATGATCGCGTACGCTGCTCGCTCATGGAGTTCCTCGCGTTGCGCCTCACCTACACCATTGCCGCGCTGCAGGACATCACGGGCGACACCACCACCTGGCGTGGCTTTCGTCTGCCAGTGCCGCGCACAGACCCACTGACGCCTGCCGCACGGCTTTTCGACGCCGCACAGCTCACCGGCATATCTAGTGATGTGCTCAAAGCATTGCCCGAGGCCGACTTCACACGCCTCAGCGACGAACTTCACGCCTGCAACGAACTGGAGCGTCGCCGCCTCCTTCACATCGCCTACGAGCGCCGCCACGAGCGGCAGATTCTCATCCCACTGTCGAAATTCCGCGCCATGCCGCCACAGGAGCCCAAAAATGACCGCCTCGCCGCGCAGGCCATCTTTTGCATTGATGAACGTGAGGAGTCCATCCGCCGTGCGCTCGAAGAAGTCGATCCCGCCATTGAAACTTACGGCGCGGCAGGCTTTTTCGGCTGCGCCATCGACTACGCTGGCATTGATGATGCGCATGGCGTGTCGCTTTGCCCTGTCGTCGTCAAACCGGCGCATGCCGTGCGTGAGCAGCCCGTGGCCGATCACTCGCACATCGACGAAAAGCGTCAGTCGCTGCGCCGCGCCTGGGCTTCCGTCATGCGCGGCAGCTATGTCTCCAGCCGCTCGCTGGTTCGCGGCTGGGTGAGCACCGCGTGCCTCGGTTTCCTCTCTCTCTTCCCGCTCGTGCTTCGCGTGCTGCGTCCGCTCGAGTTCGCCCGTTTGATGGAAAAGCTCAACACACTCTTCCTCCCCGAGCCGCGCACTGAGCTTCTCTTTACACAGGAGGGCGAAGCCTCCAAGGATGCCACCACCGGCCTGCTCGCCGGCTTTGGCACGCAGGAAAAAGTCGATCGCGTCGCCAGCGTGCTCGGCCCTGCCGGTCTGCACAAAGGCCACGCCCGCATCGTCGTCGTCCTCGGTCACGGCAGCACCTCTTTAAACAATCCACACGAATCCGCGCATGACTGCGGCGCGTGCGGCGGACGACGCGGCGGCCCCAATGCACGCCTCTTTGCCGCCATGGCAAATCGTCCCGCCGTGCGTGACGGCCTGCGTGTCAGCAAAGGCATCATCATTCCCGAAGACACCTGGTTCGTCGGCGGTTACCACGACACCTGCAACGACAACATCGACCTCTACGACCTCGAGGCCGTGCCAGAGACACACCGCAGCGACCTCGCTCGTGTGCGGCTGTCTTTGGACAAAGCGCGGGCGCTTTCCGCACACGAACGCGCCCGGCGCTTCGAGGCCGCGCTGCCGAACCGCAACGCCGCCACCGGCCTGCGCCACGTTCAGGAGCGTGCCGAGCAACTCGGCGAGCCACGCCCCGAGTACGGCCACTGCACGAACTCCGTCGCCATCGTCGGCAGGCGAGAAACCACGCGCGGCCTGTTCTTTGACCGCCGCGCCTTCCTCGTCAGCTACGACGCTCCGAAAGACGCGGAAAACAAAGCCCTCGCCGCCGTGCTCGGCGCCGTCATCCCCGTCTGCGGCGGCATCAGCCTCGAGTACTACTTCTCGTTTGTCGATAACGAAGGCTACGGCTGCGGTACCAAGCTCCCGCACAACGTCACCGGCCTTGTCGGCGTCATGAATGGTTTCCAGGGCGACCTGCGCACCGGTTTACCGCTGCAGATGGTCGAAATCCACGAACCCGTGCGCATCCTCTTCGTTGTCGAAACCACGCCGCAGCGTGTGCTGAGCGTCATCCACGCCAATCCGCTGCTCACCGAGTTTTTGGAGAACCGCTGGATCCGGCTCGCCACCATCGACCCCGACGACAGCCACATCGAAATCTACCGTGGCAAAGGCCAATGGGAGCCTCTCTCCGGTGATGAGGAGCCGCTGCCCGTCGCCTCCAGCTCCATCGCCTACTACTCCGGCAAGATCGAGCATCTGCCAGTCGCGCGGATAGATCCGAGGCTGAATATGGCCGCTTAAATCACCGAAACACCTCAAGCACCCGCCAGCGGGTTCGTCCTCGATTCTACCGCTCCCTTTCACGCCTCACGCTACCGAACCACACCAAAGCTCCCTTTTTACCACTCGATCATCCCTCCAGCTCTCCACCCGATTTGATCGAGGACGAGTAGGAGCACGAGAACGAGGACGAAAAATCACCCCACCTCATGCCTGCCGAAAAAATCCCACTCATCATCCTCGCCACCCCGGGTGCGCTCTTCCTGCTCCTCAGCCTCACATGGCTTCTCGGCTTTCGCATCCCAGAACGGGTCATGTCGCGGCTCACCAAGGGCATCTATGCCATTCTCACCTTGCTCGTCGGCATGCTAGCTTGGCGAATGTGGCAGGCGGGCACGCCGTCGATCCGTATCGATCTCGGCAGTTGGTTTCAGGTCGGTCATTATCAGTTCCCGCTCGCCTTGCTCATGGACCGCCTCTCGCTGCCAATCGTGACCGTCACCGTGATCCTCGCCGGCATCGTCGGCAGCTTCAGCGTGCGCTACCTTCATCGCGATCCCGGCTTCTTCCGTTTCTTCTTGCTGCTGCACCTCTTCACCTTCGGTGCGCTGCTCGTCTTCATGGCGGACTCGCTCGATGTGCTGCTCGCCGGTTGGGAGATTGTCGGCATCACCAGCGTGCTGCTCATCGGCTTCTTTCAATACCGGCCTGATCCCGTGCGCAATGCGCTGCGAGTCTTCGGCACCTATCGCGTGGCTGATCTCTTCATGCTCATGGGCGTCTTCCTCGCTCATCATTGGTTCAAAACGGCATCTTGGAACGGCATGTTCAGTGGTGAATGGCCCGGCCACGTCAACAACCTCAACGGCAGCGCCGCCACCGTCGTCGCCGTCATGCTCGTCTTCGCCGCCAGTGGCAAATCCTCCCAAGGCCCTTTCTGCGGCTGGCTGCCGCGTGCCATGGAAGGCCCCACGCCCTCCAGCGCCATCTTTTACGGAGCTATCTCCGTCCATGCCGGTGCCTACTTGCTGCTGCGCATCGAGCCGCTGCTGCATTCCTCCGCCATCGCCACCGGCCTCGTCATCTTCATCGGCCTCACCACCGCTGTTCTTGGGACCCTCGTCCACCGCACCTGCGCCGATGCGAAAACCTCGCTCGCTTATGCCTCACAGACGCAGCTCGGCCTCATCTTTGCAGAAATCGGCATGGGCTGGACCACCCTCGCCATCCTGCATGTGGTGGGACACGCCCTCGTGCGCACGCTGCAGTTCCTGCGTGCTCCCAGCATGCTGCATGACTACCACCGCGTGCATGCCGCCGCTGGCGGCCACCTCGATCCCACCGGTGAGCACTACGAGTCCTTTCTGCCGAAAAAAATCCAGCTCTGGCTCTACCGCATCGCCTTGGGCCGTGGCTTCTACGATCCGGTCGTGGACCGCTTCATCATCGCCCCCGTCGTCGCCTTGGCGCGATTCCTCGGCCTGTTTGAGTTTCGCGGCGGCAAATCCTGATTCCCCCATTTTCCATGTCTTTTTTGTCCATTCCTTATATCAGCATCGGGCTCGGCTTTTTGCTCGTCGGTGCCATTTGGGCCTTCAAATCGGCCAATCCGCGCTTTGCGGTCCTTTTTGCCTCTGTAGCCTCATTCGGCAGCTTTTTGCTCGCCGCGCTCGAAGTCGCCCAAGCTGGCCACACGCGGCTTTTTGACCCGTGGTTAAGCTTTTTCGAGGCCGATGCGCTCGATGCAGTGCCCATGGCCTTCTTTGCCGCGCTCACGCTCGTCGTCATCACCCTCGCGCCGAAGCGCGACTCTGGCGGCAAAGCCCTCGCCGGCATCCTGCTCCTCGCCGCCGCCACGCAGACCACCTACGCCGCCGCCAACCTCGCCGTGCTCGCCACCGGTTGGTGGCTCACCAGCCTTCCCTTCGTCCTGTGCATGTTTGGCGAGGACCGCAGTCAAAAGCTCGCCCAGGCCTTCCTCATCGCCAGCAGCATCGCCCTCACTGTGGCCATCGCCGTGCTGCACCACATCGAGATCGACGAAATCTCCCACGCCAGTCGGCTAGCCTTTGGCCTCATCATCCTCGCCGTCGCTCTGCGCAAAGGCCTCTTTCCCCTGCACGGCTGGATGATTCACGCCTTTGAGCACGGACCACTGTTACCCCTCGCCCTGCTCTTCAACGGCCACCTCGGCGCCCTCCTCATCGCCCGCAGTGAGACCGCCGCGCTCACACTCCCTGAACGGCACATCCTCGACATCCTCAGCATCGCCGCGCTCGTCACCGCGCTCATCACCAGCCTCCGTGGCTTCGCCGAAAAGAAACCCCGCCGCATGCTCGGCCTCCTTTGCCTCTCACAGGCCAGCTTCATCCTTGCCGGCATCGCCACTGCGTCCGCCGAAGGCATCACCGGAGCCCTGGTCCACTGGCTCGTCGTCAGCGCCGCCTCCACCGGCCTCATCGCCATCGTCCGCGTGCTCGAAGTCCGCGTCTCCGGCAGCGCGGATCCCACCGCGCACCTCGGCCTTGCTACCAAAGCACCGCGTTTGGCGACTTTCTTCCTCGTCTGCGGCCTCGCGCTCATCGGCCTGCCCGGCACGCTCGGCTACTGCGCCGAGGATCTCATCTTCCATGGTGCCTTGGAAAATCATCCATGGATTGGCATTGCGCTGCCCATCGCCACCGCCTTCAACGCCATCAATCTCCTGCGCCTCTTCAACATTCTCTTCCTCGGTGTCCTGCCCAAGCATGTCATCGACATCCCCGACGCCCTCCCACGCGAACGCTGGCCCCTCGCCGCCTGCGCCGTCTTTCTCGTCTTCGGCGGCATCTTTCCAGGCAGGATCATCCACTGGCGTGAAGACGCCGCGCACGAACTCGAAACTGGGCTCGGCTTGGATGACAAAGAACATAACACGCATTAATTCCGCTTACTTCCAGGAGCCGCGTTTGACCTTCATCAATTCGCCGGTGATCACCGCGAAGGCCGGAACCCGAATTGTGAAGAGTTAAAACAAGACGAAGGAGCGCAGTGGTCATCCAACGGGCTTAAGTCCGTCATGGATCACAGTTAGGTTTTATCGAATCATTGATTCGAATCATTGAAATAGCCAAACTGGCATTGGGTTGCAGAATTGAGGCCTAACCGTTCGAAATTGCATGCCACACAATAAAGCGTCCATCACTGCCACCTTGCCCAAGGACCTCACGGCCAGCCTCGTCGTCTTTTTGGTGGCATTACCATTGTGTTTGGGGGTGGCGCTGGCTTCGAATGCGCCTCTCTTCTCGGGGGTGCTGTCGGGAATCATTGGTGGCATTCTGGTCGGGTGGCTCAGTGGCTCACACAAAAGTGTCAGCGGCCCTGCTGCGGGGCTCACGGCCATTGTGGCAGCGCAAATCGGGCAATTGGGGGCTTTTGAGACGTTTCTGCTCGCGGTGGTGCTCGCTGGCGTGATCCAGATCATCATGGGGATCGCGCGGTTCGGCTTCATTGCGGCGTTTTTCCCTGGAAGTGTCATCAAAGGGCTGCTGGCAGCCATCGGCGTGATCTTGATCCTGAAACAGATCCCGCACGTCTTCGGCCATGATGCCGATGCAGAAGGCGAGATGAGCTTTTTCCAACCTGACAACCGCAACACCTTCACGGAGCTGCTCGACACCATCTTTGACATCCAACCCGGCGCGGCACTGGTGGGCATTCTTGGCATCTTGCTGCTGGTATTCTGGAATCGCATTCAACTGCTGAAAAAGAGCCCCATACCTGCCGCGCTCATCGTGGTGGTCATGGGCGTCGTCATCAATCTCATCCTGCGCCAAAGCGGCAGTGCGTGGGCTATTGCCGACACGCATCTCGTGCAAGTGCCGGTGCCGAAGGATCTCGGCGCGTTCATCGGCTTTTTGCAGTTCCCGAACTTTGCGCAACTCGCCAACCCAGCCGTCTATGCCGCCGCCATCACCATCGCCATCGTTGCCACGCTGGAGACGCTGCTCAATCTGGAGGCGGTTGATAAACTCGACCCCGACCAGCGCCGCTCGCCGCCGAATCGCGAACTGATCGCTCAGGGCGTTGGCAATGTCGTTTCCGGCCTGGTTGGTGGACTGCCCATGACCAGCGTGATCATTCGTTCGTCGGTCAACATTAATTCCGGTGGCAAAACCAAGCTCAGCGCCATCATGCACGGCGTTTTGCTGCTGCTCTGTGTGCTGCTCGTGCCGACCTGGCTCAATGAGATCCCTCTCGCCTCACTGGCGGCCATTTTGATCATGACCGGTTTGAAGCTGGCCAGCCCGCAAATTCTCCACCAGATGTGGAATGAAGGCAAAACGCAATTCCTGCCCTTCATCATCACCGTCGCCGCCATCATTTTCACTGATTTGCTGGTTGGTATCCTCATCGGCCTTGGTGCCGCCATCGGCTTCATCCTGAGGAGCAATCTGCGACGCCCGCTGCACAAGGTCATGGAGCAACACAGCGGCAGCGACGTGTTGCGCATCAAGCTGGCCAACCAGGTGAGCTTCCTCAACCGGGCCAGTCTTGAAAAAACACTGCAGGAAGTTCCGCGCGGCGGTCATGTCCTGCTGGATGCGCGCAGCACCGACTACATTGATCCGGACATCCTCGACCTCATCGATGACTTCGATAAAACCACCGCCAATGCTCACGGCGTGAAACTCAGCCTCACAGGCTTCAAAGAGAGCTTCCGGCTCAAGGATCGCATCCAATACATCGACCACTCCAACCGCGAGGTGCAGAGCAGCCTCACCCCGCAGTCTGTGCTGGAGATATTCAAGGCAGGAAACCAGCGTTTCCGCAACGGCGAGCGTATCAAGCGCGATTACAGCCGCCAAATCGATGCCACCGCCTCGGGGCAGTTCCCGATGGCCGCCGTGCTTGGTTGCATCGACTCACGCGCTCCGGCAGAGGTCGTCTTTGACCTCGGTCTCGGTGACATCTTCAGCGCCCGTGTGGCCGGAAACATCGCCACGACCGAGTTGCTCGGCAGTTTGGAATACGCCTGCGCCGTGGTCGGCGCCAAGCTCGTCGCCGTGCTCGGCCACACGAGCTGTGGGGCCGTTAATGCAGCAGTCGATCTACTTGTCGCCGCCAAAAAAGCCAGCGAAGCCACGCCTTGCGCTAATCTCGACGGCCTCGTCATGGAGATCCAGCAGGCGATCAATCCCGCCACCTTGAAAAAGCCTGATCAATGGGCCGATGGCGAAAAAGCCGCCTACACGAACGAAATTTCCCGCCTCAACGTTATCCGCACCATCCACACGATCCGCCAGCGCAGTGCCACACTGAACAAGCTCGTCGAGGAAGGTAAGATCGCCATCATCGGTGGTCTGTATGACGTTAGAACGGGCGAAGTCAGCTTCTTCCAGACTGCGGAGTCGAGCGTGACCACGCTGGACGTGCCGATGGTTGCCCCAAACGCCGCGTATGGAAAGCACTGATCATCAAGCCTTGCTACTTTCGCCGCGCCCGCGCCGGAACTGATTTGAACACATCCTTCGACTCACCCGCGATCACTGCCAGCGCCGGATGCCGCATCGCGCGTTCCAGCGTGATGAGAAAGCATGAAAAACCGCAATGCACCGGTCTGCCGATGGGTTTCAAGCCATAGCGCTCCACCGCCTCGCCAAGCACTGCTGATGCGACCGGCACCACGCCCAGACCATCCGCCGCCGCCGTTTTCATAAGCGCCGCATCATCAAACTCCGCGATGATGCGTGGGCGGATGTTGTGCGAGTCAAACCAGCGGTCCAGTTCATGCCGCCATGCCGTGCGGCTGGCCGGCAGCAGTGTTGGCACATCCTTTAAAGAGGCGGGAAAATTCCTGCTCAGCTTCTTGGCCAGCGCTGGCACCGCGCAGAACACCACCGGCGATTCACCGAGCAGATGACTGAACGCCTTCACTGGCAGCGAGGATGGAGCTGCTTCATCGGACAACACCATGTCCAGCCTCCCTGCGGCCAGTTGTCCCAAAAGTTCCTGCGCATGGCCTTCCACGCAAGAAAGCTGCAAATTCGGAAACGCCTGCACCGCAGGACGAATCAACCGCCACGCCACCAGCTTCGGCAACGAGTCGGTGATGCCCACATTCAGCCGCAGTGTCCGCGCACTGCCCAGACCTTGCAGTGAGCGCATCATTTCCGTGCCCAAGGAGAAAATCTCCCCCGCACACTCCATCACCAGCTTCCCTGACGCCGTCAGTTTCATGCCACGGCCCGAGCGCTCGAACAATTTCTCATCCAGTGACCTCTCCAGTGATTTGATCTGCGCGCTGATCGTCGGCTGCGACAAATGCAGCCGCGCCGCCGCACTGCGCAGACTGCCGCTTCGGGCCACTTCCCAAAAGAGGCGCAGGTGATGATAGTTGAGGTGTGGCAGCGTCATGGCGGACTATTAGATTAAATCGAAGAAAAAATTTGAAACATCGGAATAGTCAAACTGATATTTCGACAGAAACTCACGCGCTCCGCAACCGATGCCTGCCTCAAATTCAGTCCCATCCACCAGCCTTCTCGCACAGCTCGCCGCCATCACAGGAAGCGAGTTTGACCATGAGCGCGCCCGTGTTGCCGTTCAAAACGCGGCTCAGGCGGTGGCTGACCCGCTGAGCCGGCTCGTTTCGGCTGCGGCGGAGGTTTATATGCATGTGTCGCCAGTACGTCTGCCGCTTTCGGAGGCGATCTGGCAGGCGCATCATGACACGCCGGTGGTTGTGTGGAGCAAGATGGAAGCGCGCTGGGTGGTGATTACATTTGCCGGTTGGTTTGGGCTGCGCTTGGCGGATGGCGACCACTTGACGCACCGCGTCACGGTCTCACGCACGCAACTCGTCCGCATGCTCGGCTTGACCAGTGTTAATGAAGTCGCCGAGGCCGGCATCGTGCATCCAGAGCGTCCGGCGCATGGCATGAGCGCCCACGCCACGCACCACCAGCACATCAGCCCTGCCAAACGCTTCTTTGGCCTGCTGAAGGCCGAGAGGCAGGACATCCGCACACTGCTGATCTTCTCCATCTTTGCCGGCATTCTCTACCTCGCCGCACCGCTCGCGGTGGATGCGGTGGTGAGTAATCTGGCATTCGGTGGGCAGTCGCAGCCGTTTGTGCAGGCGCTGATCGTGGTTTCGCTGGCACTTTTCGCGTGTCTGGCGCTCCAGGCGGTCGTCACCGGGTTTCAGTACTATATTTCCGACATCATCCAGCGCCGCATCTTTGTCCGCACGGCCTCTGACCTTGCTTACAGGCTGCCACGGGTGAAGGCGGAGGCGCTGGATGATGTGCATGCGCCTGAGTTGGTGAACCGCTTTCTCGATGTCGTCACCGTGCAGAAGAGCACGTCGCTGCTGCTGCTCGACGGCGTGAATCTGGTCTTCAGCACGCTCATCGGCATGCTGCTGCTGGCGCTGTATCATCCCCTGTTGCTGCTGTTCGTCGGCGTGATGCTCGTGCTGATCGTTTTGATTCTCTGGCTGCTCGGACGCGGCGCGGTGAAGACGAGCATTGATGAGTCGATGATGAAATACGACCTCGTGAACTGGTATGAGGAGATCGCGCACTTTCCCTTCCTCTTCAAAGGCCCCGGCGGCTACGGCCTGGCCTACGAGCGTGCGAACCAGCTCGCCACCGACTACGTCACCGCACGCGCAAAGCACTTCCGCGTGCTCATGCGGCAGATCGCGGGCCTGCTGACGCTGCAAGTCTTCGCCGCAGCCGCTTTGCTCGCTGTGGGCGGCTGGCTCGTCATCAGTCAGCAGATCACGCTGGGCCAGCTCGTCGCCAGTGAGCTGATCATGGGCAGCATCGTGGCCGCACTGGCGAAGCTGGGAAAAAAACTCGAGGCATGGTATGACGCCATGGCTGCCATGGACAAACTCGGCCACATCTTCGATCTCGAAATCGAGCGCGAAGACGGCGAGCAGCCTGCGAAACGCGAGGGCGGTGCTCTCATCAACGCCAGCGCTCTCACCTTCGGCTACGAAGGCGCACCGCTCTTCGAGGACCGCCATTTCACCATCCAGTCCGGCAGCCGCGCTGCCATCGTCGGCCCGCATGGCGCCGGTGCCAGCTCGTTGCTCGACATCCTCTTTGGCCTGCGCCAGCCCACGGGCGGCTTTGTCGCCATCGACGGCCTTGATCTGCGCAGTTGGTATCTCGAAGCGTTGCGCGAAAGTGTCATGCTCCTGCGCCGCGACGAGATCGTCGATGCCACCATCGTCGAAAACCTCCGCCTTGGCCGCAACGACATCGGCATGGATGAAATCCGCGCCGCGCTGGCCCGCGTCGGTTTGCTCGATGATCTGCTGCACCGCCCCGAGGGTCTGAATCTGCGGCTCAAAATCGGCGGCGCACCGCTCAGCGGCAATCAACGCACGCGCCTCCTTCTCGCCCGCGCTTTGGTTCAGCGTCCGCGGCTGCTCCTCATCGACGAACTCCTCGACGGCCTCGACAGCGCCTCTTTCCGGCAGCTTTCCGCGGCCATCCTCGACAAGTCCCAGTCCTGGACCGTCGTCCTCACCACGCGTGATCACGATGTCACGAAAAAGTGCGACCAGCTCATCGAACTCGCGCCCTGCCACTTGAGCGATGGCACTGACCCCACACTGAAATGACCGCTCATTCCACCTCACCCCCACTACCCGCTTTGTCGCTCGCTGGATCGGCCAAGTTCACACGTCTCTTCAGTCGCCTGCTGCTCGTTGGTTTCGTACTGCTCATCATCGCGCTGTGTTTCCTGCCGTGGCGTCAGTTCGTCTCTGGATCAGGCCGCGTCATCGCTTTCAATCCACTCGACCGCCGCATCAATATCGAGGCGCAAGTCTCTGGCCGTGTGAAGCACCTGCACGTCACCGAAGGCCAGCGCGTGAAGAAAGGCGAACTCATCATCGAGATCCAGGACAACGACCCAAACCTCCTCAACAACCTCAAAGCGCAGCGTGAAGCCATCGAAAGTCGTCGCGACTTCGCGCAGGGCCGCGTCGAGTCACTCATCGCTCAAATCACTCAGCAGGAGCTCGCCAAAGCGCAGGCCATCGACGGCGCGGAGCAGCGCGTCGCTGGCGCCAAAATCGCCGCTGAAACCGCGCTGCTGAATTTTACTCGCACTCAAGACCTGCACGCCAAGCAGCTCGAATCCCAGCGCAATCTCGAACTCGCCACACTCTCCCGCGACTCTACCAGCGCCGAGTTAAAGTCCTCCGCCGCCGCTTTGAAACGCACCAGCAACGACATGGACGCCAGCATCGCCTCCACGCACGCGTCGAAAGGCACCGCCCTCAGCGAGGTTGCCACCGCTGAGCGTGATCTTTCCGTCATCGACGTGCAGATCAATCAAACCGAGCGACAGATTATCGAGTCACCGCGTGATGGCATCGTCCTCAATGTCGCCGCCACGGATGGCACCTATTTGCGGCCCGGATCACTCATCTGCGTCATCATTCCTGAGACCGACAGCCGCTTTGTCGAGATCATGGTCGATGGCAACGACATGCCGCTCATCCATTCGCGCAAAGACGGCAAGTCCGGCAGTCCCGTGCGGCTCGCCTTTGAAGGCTGGCCCGCCGTGCAGATGATCGGCTGGCCACAGCTCGCCATCGGCACCTTCGGCGGCGAAGTCGTCTTTGTGGACGCCACCGACGATGGCAAAGGCAAATTCCGCGTCGTTGTCGGCCCAGCGGACGACGTCGTCGATCGCGGCGATGGCAAAGGCCCCGTCACCGTCCCCTGGCCCGACAAAGACCGCTGGCTACGCCAAGGAGCCCGCGCCAATGCCTGGGTCATGCTCAACGAAGTCCCACTCTGGTTTGAACTCTGGCGTCAGATCAACGGCTTCCCACCGGTCGTCTCGAATGATGACGGAACACTCGACCCCACGAAGAAATGAGAAACCAAGTGCTTAGTGCTCAGTCCTCAGTGCTCAGTCGCTTCGCGGCTTGGCTGATCATTTTCCAATTTTCAGTTTTCAGTTCTCAATTTTCAATCCTTGAGGCCGCCGAAAAGCCCAAAGCCCTCCTCCTCACCGAAGTCCTCGCCAGCGTCCAAACTCAATACCCGCCTTACCTCGCCGCATTGATCGAACAAGACATCGCCAATGGCCGTGTGCGGCAGGCGATGGGTTCCTTTGACCTCAATCTCAATGCGGGAGGTGCGATGAACCTCGCGGGCTACTATGATGGGCAAACGGGTTACGCCATGGTCGAGCAGCCGCTGCCATTCTGGGGCGGCAGCGTGTATGGCGGCTACCGGCTCAGCAGTGGCTTCCTGCCAAACTACAACAAAGACCGCACCGGCGTCGATGGCGAGGGCGTGCTCGGCTTTCGCCTACCGCTGCTGCGGGACGGCACCATCGACCGCCGCCGCGCCTCACTTTGGCAGGCGCAGATTGATCAGGAACTCGCCGATCCCATCATCCTGCGGCAGTACCTCGACTTCATCCGCTCCGCCGCCATCAGCTACTACAACTGGCTCGCCACCGGTCAGCGTCTCACCATCACCGAAGAACTGCTGCGTATCGCCAAAGACCGCGACAGCGCCATCGCCGAGCAAGTGAAGCGCGGAGCCAGCGCCCCCATCGTGCAGGTGGACAACCAGCGTCTCGTCGTCAGCCGTGAAATCGCCACTGTGCTGGCCCTGCGCCGCTTTCAGGCCGCCGCCATCGAGCTTTCACTCTTTTACCGCACTCACGATAAAGCCGAGCCCATCATCACCAAACGGGACCGTGTGCCCCCAGCCTTCCCGCCGCATCCCCGGCTCGATGAAAGCCAGCTCACCACCGACATCGCCAAAGCCGCCATCTTCCGTCCTGAAATCCGCCGTATCGAACTCCTCGTCGAAAAAAGCGAGATTGACCGCAAACTCGCCAAAAATAATCTGCTGCCGAACATCGACATCGGTATCGAAGCCGGTCAATCCGCCGGCAACAACCGCCCACGAGACATCGAGCAAAACGAAATCGAAGCCAAGATCGAGTTAAAACTGCCCCTGCAACGCCGCGAGGCCAAAGGCCGCGTCGATGTCGCCGACGCGCTCATCGAGCGCCTCCACAACGACAAGCGCTTCGCCCGTGACCGCATCGTCGCCGATGTGCGCGACAGCTACAGCGCTCTCATCGCCGCGCAGGACACGCTGAAGATGACGCGCAAAAACGTCGAACTCGCCCGCCAGCTCGAAAAAGCCGAAAACGAGCGCCTCAAACAAGGCGCCACCGACTTGTTAGCGCTCCAAATCCGTGAACAAGCCACCTTCGATGCCCAAGTCCTCGAAGTCGAAGCCCAGGCCGAATACTTCCGCTCCCAAGCCAACTACCGCGCCGCCATCGCCGCGGATGCGCCGACTCAGCTCACAAGGTGATCGTTGTCATTTCTTCTTCATCAGCTCTCGTAATATCGGATTCGGAAAACGTCGGCTCGGTGTGATGGCATAAAAGCTTTCTTTGATCTGTGGGAACTTGTGCCGCTCCACCAGCGTGCCGTTTGCCAGCTCGTCTTTGACCACGACGGGCGGCACGAGGGTCACGCCGTTGGTTTCTCGGGCCATGAGACGAAGCATGGCCATGTCATCGATCTCGGCGGCGATGTTCGGGCGGATGCCGGCCTGATCCATCAGCACGTCAAAGGCCGCGCGGATGCTGTTTTCGAGGCTGGGCAGCACGACGGGCGTCGTGCGCAGGTCCTCGGGGAAGCGAAAGGGCTTCATGCCGCGTGTCTTGTGCCCGACAAGGCTCACTGACTGCTCGTCGAGCAGATGGCTGTGCCAGCCCGTCTCGGCATCACGGCGAACGGGCGTGTTGGAGAGCACCACGTCGAGCGTATGGGTCTGGAGCTGGGCCAGCAGCTCCCGCAATGTGCCGGAGTGAATGATGAGTTCCACGTCGTCACGAGTGATCAAAGGGCGCAGGAAGCCGAGCTGGAAATTACGCGACAGATTGGATGCTGCGCCAACGCGCAGAAAGCCGCGGCTGCGTCCCGCACGATTCTGCATCAAGTCGGTGAGTTCCTCGCCGCTGCGGAAAATGGAGTCCGCATACTCCAGCGCGATGCGGCCCGCCTCGGTCAGCACGAGTGCCTTGTGCTTCCGCTCAAACAACGGCTGCCCCAGGCTTTCCTCCAAACTGCGGAGCTGCACGCTGAGTGCCGACTGGGAGAGTTTCAGATGCTGCGCCGCTCGCGTTAGGCTGCCCTCAGTGGCGATGGCGCGGAAGTAGCGGAGGTGATGGTAGTTCAAAAAGGCCATGAACTCACATTTAGCAGAACGAACGATAAGTGACAAAACATGAATTGGAAAGAATGGAAACTTTTGACGATAGCCTGCCGCGTCACCCACCCCACACTCCTATGAATCAGTTTTTCCACATTGCCCCGCAACTGCTCTCAGCCCCCGAATGGATCACCCCGATGCTCTTCCTCATCACGGTCGTAGCCTGCATGTTGCTGCAAGAGGGAAAGTTGGCAGCGGAAGGCGCGGCCTGGGCTGCGCGGTTGTTCTTTGCCGCCGCCGTCTTCCTCGCAGGAGCGGTGATGCTGGCCGGGTCGATGCGGATCGAGCTCGCGGCCTGGGGGCCGGTCAAACTCGCGCTGTTGATCGATCCACTCTCGGCGCTGATGCTCACGCTGGTCAGTTTTCTCGGCCTCATCGTCACTCGTTACTCCATCAATTACCTCGATGGTGATCCTGGACAGGCGCGGTTTTCCCGCTGGCTCGTCATCACCCTCAGCAGCGTGCTGGTGCTCGTGGCCGCGAGTAATCTGCTCATGTTCACGGCCGCGTGGATCGCCACGAGCCTGAGCTTGCACCAACTGCTCACCTTCTACCGTGAAAGGCCTGCAGCGGTGATCGCTGCGCGGAAAAAATTCATCATCAGCCGGCTCGCGGATGCGTGCATGATTACGGCGCTGGCGCTTGTCTGGCACGGGCATGGCACCTGGGAGTTTCATCAGCTTTTCGCGAATCCCACTGGACCGCACACGGGCCTCGTGGCCGGACTGCTGGTGGCAGCGGCAATGCTGAAGTCCGCGCAGTTCCCCTTCCACTCCTGGTTGCCAGATACGCTGGAGACCCCCACGCCGGTGTCCGCGCTCATGCACGCTGGCATCATCAATGCGGGTGGTTTTCTAATCGTGCGGCTCAGCCCGCTCATCACACAATCCCCAGTGGCGTTGAACACCCTCGCGCTGCTCGGAGCCTTCACGGCACTCTTCGCCTCGGTCATCATGATGACGCAGACGAGCATCAAAAAATCGCTCGCCTGGTCCACGGTCGCACAGATGGGCTTCATGATGCTGCAATGTGGCCTCGGTGCCTTCGCGCTGGCGATGATGCACATCGTCGCGCACTCGCTCTATAAGGCGCACGCCTTTCTCAGCGGCGGCAGCGTCGTGAACCTCACGAAATCCGCGTGGACGCCCGTCGGCAGGCCCGCAGCGCACCCGCTGGTGGTGCTTGGCTCGCTCGCGGTGGCCATTGTGGGCGGCGTCAGCATCGCGGCGGCCTTTGGGCTGCGGTTGCAAACGGACCCTGGTCAGGTGCTGCTCGTCACTGTCTTCATCATGGCCATGGCGCATATGCTGTGGACGCTATGGAGCAGCAGCATGCGGCAAAGACTTATCCTGCGCGGCCTCGCCATCACGGTGGCGGCCTCGGTGGCCTGCTTCGCGCTGCACAGTGTGTTTGAGCATCTGCTCGCCAGCGCCTTGCCTGCTTATGCACCGGCTCGCAGTGGCGTGGAATATGGCGTGATGATCGTCGTGGCACTGCTCTTCCTCGCGGTGCTCATCTTCCAGTCCCAATTGCCCGCCTGGGCTTCACGCCCGGCCTTCGCACGCTTCTATGTGCATGCCAGTAACGGCTTCTATCTCGGCACGCTCTTCAGCCGCCTCACACAAAAACTCTCCGCTTGATCCATCATCCTGCCAACTCACACACCATCATGACCACTACCCTCACCGCGCCCAAGGAAATCACCGTCGTCAAACCCGTCGTCCCCACGCAGGAACAACCAAACTGGCTCAAGCTCGCCCGCCATGCTTGCCTGCGCATCCCGCCGCTGTGGCCGCTGCAAAGTTTTGTGGCCGTGAATCCCTTTGTCGGCCTCGTCGGCAAGCCTTTCGCAGAAGTCTGCGACCTCATGCAGCGCGTCACGAGCGACAGCATGCTCATGAGCGTCGAATACTTCCGCCAGCAGTTCGCCAGAGGTCGCATCACCTCCCAAGACCTCGCTGAAGCGGTAACGCGCTCAAACTCTGACCTCACGACCTCGCAGTTGCTTAATTGGCTGAAGAAACCCGAGCCTGACCCTGCCACCGGCATGCAAAGCCTCGCCGATGTCGCCACATCGAAGTTTCAGCGGAACTGGAGCGGCCTCGTCGCTGAAGAGATTTCCAAATGGTGCGCCGCTTACTTTGATGAAGGCCAGTCCGCCTGGCGCATGCCGTGGAAGAAGCTGCCGCTCTTCGCTGCATGGAAGCAAGCCTCCGCCATCGACGCCACACCCGAGATGCTCGGCTTCAAAGGCTTCCGCAAGCTGATCGCCGAGCTGCCAGAAAGCGCCACCGAGGCCATCCCCGTGCTGCTCGACATACTAGGCATCATCCCCGCCAGCGCCGAGGACTATCTCCACCGCCTGCTTATGACGCTGCCCGGCTGGAGCAGCTATGTGCAGCATCATGTGCGGGAAAAAGCCACGCACGGCAGGCACGACGAATCGCTGATCGACCTCCTCGCCGTGCGGCTCGTGTTTGAAGTCGCCCTGCTGAACCAGTTCGCATCCGTCGGCATCCGCGAACACTGGATCGACAGCCTCGTCGGCAAAACATCCGGCCTCAGCGGCAGCACACAAAAAAAGCTCCTCTGGCACAGCGCACTCGAAATCGGCTTCCAGCGTGAGCTTTGCGCCAAAATCACCCGTGCCGTGCAAAACAGCTCGGACAGCAAACAGGCACGACCAGCTGTGCAGGCCGTGTTTTGCATCGACGTGCGCTCGGAGGTCATGCGCCGCTCCTTGGAGAGCGTTTCGGCCGGGGTTGAGACCCTCGGCTTCGCAGGCTTCTTCGGCATGCCGATCGAGTACGTGCCCTTCGGTCAACGGCAGGGCACCTCGCAGCTTCCGGTGTTCTTCTCGCCAAAATATCGCGTGCGCGAGCACCTGCCGCATGCCACGCCGGAGCAGGACAAGCACGCACGGCGGCAGCTCCAGCTCGGACGCCGCGTCTCGCACTCATGGAATGCCTTCAAGACCTCCGCCGTGAGCTGCTTCAGCTTTGTCGAGGCCGCAGGCGTCGGCTTCGCGTGGAATCTCGTCAGGGACAGCTTCCAACTCGGATCAAAGAAGAAGGCGCACAACTGCCACACCTGTGTCGCGCCGAATTTGCATCAGCATAAACGCCTCGCGCATGATCCGCTCGACACGCAGCCCGAGGCGGGCATTCCGCCGGAAGACCAAGTGCAGCTCGCGCTCGGCGCGCTGAAAAACATGGGCCTCACCTCGAACTTCGCCCGCCTCGTCATGCTCTGCGGCCACGGCAGCAACACCACGAACAATCCGTATGCCGCCGGACTCGATTGCGGTGCCTGCGGAGGTCACGCGGGCGATTCCAATGCCCGCGTCGCCGCCGCCATCCTCAATCAAGCCGCCGTCCGTGCCCAACTGGAGCAACACGGCATCTTCATCCCGCAGGACACCCGCTTCATCGCCGCGCTGCATGACACCACCACGGACGAGATCAGCCTCTTTGACACCGACTCCGTGCCGCCCTCACACGAGATTGATCTGCTCCAGCTACAACTCTGGCTGACTAAAGCCGCGCAGCACAACCGCCTGCAACGCGCCAGCAGTCTCGGCCTCGGCAGCGCGGGGGAAGCCGAGATCGAAAAGCTCATCCACCAACGCAGCCGCGACTGGGCGCAGGTGCGGCCCGAGTGGGGCCTCGCTGGCAATGCCGCTTTCATCGTCGCTCCGCGCGAGCGCACCCAGAGCCTGAATCTGCAAGGCCGCGTTTTTTTACATAACTACAATCACCGCGCCGACACCACCAAGAGCACGCTCGAACTCATCATGACCGCGCCCATGATCGTAACGAACTGGATCAACCTGCAATACTACGCCAGCACCGTGAACAACCGCCTCTGGGGCAGCGGCAACAAAGTCACGCACAACGTCGTCGGCACCTTCGGCATCCAGCAGGGCAATGGCGGCGATCTGCAAGCCGGCCTGCCGCTGCAAAGCCTGCACAACGGCGAAACCTGGATGCACGAACCCCTGCGACTTAGCGTCTTCATCGAAGCCTCGCGCACCGACATCGACGCCGTCATCGCCAATCACGAAAGCGTGCGTCAGCTCGTCGAAAACGGCTGGCTCCACCTCTTCGCCATCGAGGAGGAAGGCCGCGTGATCCAAAGGCGAGCCGGTGGCGGTGAGTGGCGGTCTGTGTGAAGCGATACGCGCTCTTAGCCAATTGTTGAAACTAGAAATCCGAAACCGTACATAATCATGCTGGCGGAACAAGTCAGCATGTTTGCTCGGCCAATCACGCTTGTCTAAACGCATCAGCATCACTTGCCCCACGCTTACATTCGCCATTCCATTCTTTTCACGCCCATCATCAGCGGTCTGCGAGCTAATTCATACTCAGCCTCCACATGACCGAAAACGCCTGCCGCCAAAACAACATCGCGTATTTCCCGAAGCTGAACCGCTTGTGGTTTGCTGAAATCGTCATCGCCACTGAGGATATCGGTCCGTTTCATCAGCCATGAAACCTTTTCTCATTCTCATCCTTGCCACTGGTGCATTGGCACAAACACCCATCAACTTCCCGAAAGACGGCGGGATGATTGATGTGCGTGACTTTGGGGCCGTGGCTGATGATGCTGTGGATGACACCTTTGCCATTCAAAAGGCGCTGGATGCGTTTCCGAATGGGAATCGCATCGTTTATCTGCCAGCAGGTACTTGGATCGTCAGTGACACCTTGCGCTGGCCGAAGGGTGAGGGCGGGAATGGCGAGAAGCGGACGATTTTGCAGGGCGCGGGCATGGCGTTGACGAAGATCGTCCTGCCAGCCTCCACGCCCGGTTTTGCTGACAAGCCGAAAGCCTTGCTGTGGACCGGCGTGAAGCCTGCACAGAGATTTCGCAATGCAGTGCGGGATTTGACGCTCGAGATCGGCGCAGGCAATCCGCAGGCCATCGGCATGCAGTTCAATGCGAGCAATCAAGGCTGCATTCGCAATGTGACGATCCGTGCCGCAAAGGACAGTGGCCACATCGGCCTCGACATGGGATTTACCGATGAGATCGGGCCGCTGCTGGTGCGAAACCTCACGGTGGAAGGCTTTGAAACCGGTATAGTCACCAAGTGGCCGGTGAACTCGAATACCTTCGAGCACATCATGCTGCGAGGTCAGCGAAAGCTCGGCTGGCACAACTATCACCAGATGGTCTTCGTGCGCGACCTCACGAGCGAGAACGCTGTGACGACGCTCTACAACGAGAAGGACTCCTGGGGCACTGTGACGCTGGTGGATTCCAAAATCACCGGCAGCGGCATTGAGGCTCCCGGCATTCACAACCAGCGCCAGATGTATCTTCGTGATGTGGAGATCACTGGTCATTCCATCGCCATTGATCACGCCGACAAAGGCCGCGACAAAGGCGATGTGAAGGAAGTGGGGCGCATCGCGGAGGACACCTCACACACGAATGTGGTGTCACCATTCCGTTTTGAGGGTGAAAAGACCATCGCGGAGGCCGGTAAGTTCACGCATCTGCCCGTCAAAGAGACGCCTGAAGTGCCGTGGGATGGAAAATGGATGAGTATCGAGGCCTTTGGCGCTGATCCGTCCGGCAAAGCTGACTCCAGCGCCGCATTGCAGCGTGCCATCGACTCCCGCGCGGACACGATTTACCTGCCCGCAGGCAAGGAGTTTTTCTTTGACAGTGAAGTCATCATCCGTGGTCCCGTGCGACGCATCATCGGCCTCGAAGGTCGCTTCTACACCGAAGGCAAAGCTGTGTGGCGGCTCGTGGACGGCGACAACTCGGCCCCCGTGGTCATCATCGAGCGCATGAGCAATCGCAGCGGCGGTCATGGCATCGAGATTCGTCACGAATCCAAGCGCACGCTCATCGTCAGCAGCGTGATCGGCTTTGATGTCGAAGGTCACGGCAGCGGCGACATCTTCATCGACGACATTTGCGGCCGCCTGAACCTCAACCAGCCCGGCCAAAGCGCGTGGTGTCGGCAGCTCAACACTGAGCACAACGGCACCATGTGCCGCAACAACGGCGGCAGGCTGTGGATTCTCGGCATGAAGACCGAAAAGATCGGAACCATAATCGAGACCGTGAACGGCGGCATCACCGACGCGTCTGGCATCTTCGTCTATTCCAATGCCGGGTGGCGTGAAGGACTGCCCGCCTTCATCATCGACAACAGCACCGTCACCCTCTGCGGCGTCAATGAACGCAATTACAACCGCAAGCCCGTGACCCT
>JAYVIO010000372.1:0-7846 GCA_043770175.1 Verrucomicrobiales bacterium
AAGCTATTTGCTGACCAAGCACTTTTCCCTGATCGGCCAATGGCATTCCCAGTTTGGTTGGGGCGGCGGCCTGCGCTGGCAGTTCTGACACTTTATGACGAAAGACCCGATCTGCGGAATGACCGTGGACGAAGCGACGGCCCTCCACGCTGAACGCGACGGACAGACGTAATTCTTTTGCAGCGAGAGCCACCGGAAGAAGTTTTTGTCCACCTTCGACCGAGTTGTCGGACAGGCGATCGAAGAAAACCAGCAGTAGGTAAAATGCCAAACAGGCCAAAAAAGTTCACGAAATTGGTCCGCGCGGCGGCACTCGCCGGCAGTATTTTCTTTGCCGGATGCGCGACTCGTCCCTCCGTGAACGGCGTTCCGAACTTTGCCAAAGTGGAGGCGGGCATCTACCGGGGTGGCCAACCGAATGAACAGGGCTGGCAGTTCCTGCGTTCGCTTGGCGTGACCAACGTCGTGAAGTTGAACCGCGAAGCGGCGGACACGCCAGCCGAAGGAATGAACGTCTATTGCATTCCGCTGCCCCCGGCGACGATCTGGGAAGTGTTCCAAAAACCAGATAGCAACGAAGTTTCGCGGGCCGTGCAGGCGATGAAGCACGGAGGCACTTATGTCCATTGCCAACGGGGCCGCGACCGCACGGGGCTGGTCGTCGGCTGCTACCGGATGTGGGTCGAAGGCTGGAGTGAATCTGCTGCCGCCCGTGAGATGGGCGCGATGGGCTATCGATGGTCCATTCCCGGCCTGACGGCTTTTTGGAAGTCCGTGACCCGGATGAAAAAGACTGAGCCATGACCAAAGACCCCATCTGCGGAATGACGGTGGAGCTAGCGACGGCGCTCCACGCTGAACGCGACGGACAAACGTTCTACTTTTGCAGCGAGCACTGCCGGAAAACGTTTCTGTCAGCACCCGCCACCGCTAAGCACGAGGAGAAGAAGGAGCAGAAGCCGCAGGGCAAAGCCATCTACACCTGTCCAATGCACCCGGAAGTGCAACAGGATCATCCCGGCGATTGTCCCAAGTGCGGCATGGCGCTCGAACTTAAGACGGCGACGACGGGCACGGATGACGGCGAAAACGCCGAGTTGAGCGACATGACGCGGCGATTCTGGATCGGCGCCGCGCTGACTCTGCCGGTGTTTGTCCTCGCCATGGCGCACCTGGTTCCGGTCCTCGCGCACCAATCCTGGGCCGACAGCCATGCCTCACGCTGGATTCAATTCGCGCTTACCACACCTGTGGTGGGGTGGGCCGCCTGGCCATTCTTCAAGCGCGGTTGGCGTTCCGTTGTGACCCGGCACTTGAACATGTTTACGTTGATCGCCATCGGCGTGGGCGCGGCCTTTATTTTTAGCGCGGTCGCGATGCTCATGCCTGGGCTGTTTCCCCACACGATGCGCCACGATGGCAAGGTGGCGATCTACTTCGAGGCCGCGGCGGTAATCGTGGTGCTGGTGCTCCTCGGTCAGGTCCTCGAACTCCGCGCGCGCAGCCGCACGGGCAGCGCGATCAAAGCGCTGCTCAACCTCGCGCCGCCCACCGCGCGGCAGGTGGCCCCGGGCGGCGACAACGTCGTCCCGCTCGACCAGGTGAAAGTCGGCGACTGGTTGCGCGTGGTTCCCGGCGACAAGGTGCCCGTGGACGGCGCGGTGGTCGAAGGCCACTCCAGCGTGGAGGAATCCATGATCACCGGCGAACCGCTCCCGGTGGAAAAATCCGTCGCCGACAAGGTGACAGGCGGCACCGTCAACGGCACCGGCAGTTTCGTCATGCGTGCCGAACGGGTTGGCAGCGACACATTGCTCGGGCAGATCGTGAACATGGTCGCCGAAGCCCAGCGCAGCCGCGCGCCCATCCAAGGTCTCGCCGACAAGGTCGCCGCCATTTTTGTTCCGGCGGTGCTGGCGGTTTCGTTGATCACCTTCGTCGCCTGGATGTGGCTTGGGCCAGAACCAAAGCTCGCGCATGCCATCGTCAACGCCGTGGCGGTCCTTATCATCGCTTGCCCGTGCGCGCTTGGTTTGGCCACGCCCATGTCCATCATGGTCGGCGTTGGACGTGGAGCGCAGGCAGGTGTCCTCGTAAAAAATGCCGAGGCACTCGAACGGTTGGAGAAAGTCACCACGCTCGTCGTGGACAAAACCGGCACGCTCACCGAGGGCAAACCCAAGCTCGTGGATGTCCTTCCCGCTGACGGTTTCGATGCGAAAGAATTTCTGCGTCTCGCCGCCTCATTGGAGCAGAACAGCGAACATCCCCTTGCCGCCGCCATTGTGCAGGGAGCGAAAGAACAGAGTCTCAACCTGGAGGCCGTGAAGGATTTTCGTTCGGTGACGGCAGGCGGAGTTGTCGGCGCCGTCGCGGGTCGAGCGGTGATGGTCGGCAAACCGGATTTCCTGCGGAACGAAAAGATTGCTGGTCTGGAGTCGTTCGAAGCCTCAGCGGTAAAACTCCAGGAAGAAGGCAAGACCGCGATGTTTGTCGCCGTGGATGGAAAGCCTGCCGGTATTCTCGCCGTCGCCGACCCGATAAAATCCACCACCGCCGAAGCTATCAAAGAACTTCACGCGCTCGGTTTGCAACTCGTCATGCTCACCGGTGACAACCGTCGCACTGCTGACGCAGTGGCGAAGCAACTCGGCCTTGATGCGGTGGAAGCGGAAATCGAACCCGCCGGAAAAGTTGCCCATGTTAAAAAGTTACGCACCGAGGGCAAACATGTAGCGATGGCCGGCGACGGCATCAACGACGCCCCCGCCCTCAGCGAAGCCGAAGTCGGCATAGCCATGGGCACCGGCACAGACGTGGCCATGCAAAGTGCAGGCATCACTCTCGTGAAAGGTGATCTTCGAGGTATCGCCCAAGCCATTCGCCTCAGTCGCGCCACCATGAGCAATATCCGGCAGAACCTTGTCTTCGCTTTTCTCTACAACGCGCTGGGAATCCCCGTGGCGGCAGGAGTGCTCTATCCATTCTTCGGCTTGCTCCTTAGTCCCATCATCGCGGGCGCAGCCATGAGCTTGAGTTCGGTGTCGGTAATCACCAACGCTCTAAGATTGCGCAAAGTGAGCCTTGCCTAGGGTTTCCCTCAAGCTTCGAGCTGCGATGTCTTAATCTACGTTTTTGAGGCACGGGCTCAATCAAACACTGCCCGTCGGGCCGGTGACCAAACACCTCAAACTCCTGTCGTTATCCCCAGCCGTGGGGCGAGGAGGGTTATGGCGCAGCGCAAGATCGAGCAACACCTTGAGGTCCGGAGAACCGCCAGACACTCAAATAGGATGGTCGCACCGAGAGTTCCTTTTGCTGCACCATTGCCATTGAGTTTATGCAGCACAGATCCTGATGGGGGGCCATATTCTCAGGAAGTGTTGAGAATAAAGGTTCAATGGTCATGCCGGTGATGGAGGTCGGGGAAGTGCGGATGCGAATGGGCCAACGGTTCGTGGCGATGGGGATGGCTGTGGGGCTCGCCCGGCGGTTCGTTTCCCGAGTGCGGGTGCTGGTGATGTTCGTCGTGCGTGTGCAGATGGTCATGCTCCATCGGTTCGTGGGTGTGTTCATGCTCGTGCTTCTCGGTGAGATGCAGCCAGACACCCCAGCCCATCAGGCCAGCAGCCGCGATCAGGCCCGTGCTGAATGACTCGCCGAGCAGGGCGATGGACACCAACGCGCCGACGAAGGGCGCGAGCGAGAAGTAAGCCCCTGTCCTCGCGGTGCCGAGATGGCGGAGTGCGAGGACGAACAACGTCAGGCTGACGCCGTAGCCCAACAGGCCGATGACGGCGGAGGCCAGCAGCGTTCCGGCGGCGGGAATCTTGGCTCCCAGCAATAGGCCCAACACGACGTTCACACTTCCGGCGCAAAGCCCCTTGAGCATGGCAATCTGCACCGGGTCGGCGGCGGAGACCTTCCGGGTCAGATTGTTGTCCAACCCCCATGCAAGGCACGCACCGACGACAGCCAACGAACCCCACGGGATACCGGAGACCGGGTTCCCCGCCCACGACACGATGGCGGCTCCCAATGAAATCAGGGCCATGCCCCATGCGATGCGGGCGTCGAAGTTCTCCTTGAAGACGAACCACGCCAGCAACGCGGTGAACACACCTTCCAGGTTCAGGAGGAGCGAGGCCGATGAAGCCGGAGTCAGGCGCAGCCCGACCATGAGCAGCAAAGGTGCGACGACGCCGCCGCACAGGATTGCGCCCGCAAGCCACGGCGCATCCTTGCGGCTCAATGGCGCTTCTTTGCCCGTTTTGTTGCTGCGACGTGAATCCAGCAGTCGATACAGCGCCAATCCAAGCCCCGACCCGAGGTAGAGCAGACCCGCCAGCAACCACGGACCGACCTCCGGCAGAAGTCGCTTCGCGAAGGGCGTGCTCGCGCCAAAAAGCGCGGCGGCTCCCAAAGCATAGAAGACACCCGTCGATTTGGATCGGTTGTGCATGACTCGTTTTGGCTGGCAAGGCGCTCGGTCCAGACCAACGCCCCTGGCGGCACTATCACCCGGATAGACCGAGGCACGCAGCGATATTTTGGCCGCAGTCCGTGCGCGGTTGGGTCGAAGCTCGGGAGGTGCCGGATCACGGCATCTCGGGAGCCGGTTCGATTGCCAAGCCGGAGACGAGCGCCCGCAGCGCCGCGCGGAGGGCGTTGGTCGGAGGCGATCAGTAAGGCGTTCCTGCATCGCATTGTCGGTCTATTGCCACAAGGCATGGTTCCGTGGTAGGATAGCTCCATGACGCAATCCACCATCACCGACAAGTTCCAGACGACCATCCCGTTGGAGGTGCGCGAGGCGCTCGGGCTCAAGCCCCGGCAGCGTGTCTCCTACGAGGTGCGCGGGGACGGTTCCGCCATCCTGCGGCCCGAGCCCGACCTCGACAGCCTGTTCGGCAGCCTGCGGCCGAAGCGTCCCGTCGTTCCGGCGGAGGAGAAGAAGGCCGTGCGTGCCGGTATGGGCCGGGATGCCGCGAAGAAGGGGCGGGAATGAGCCAGCGTCTTCTGCTCGACACCAATGTCATCCTCCGGTTCCTGACCGGGGAACCCAAGGCCCAGGCCGAGGCGGCGAGGAACCTGTTCCATTCCGCCGCAGCTGGCGACGTGGTGCTGGAGGTGTCACCGGTCATCGTGGCCGAGGTGTTCTACACGCTCGAATCGTTCTACAAGGTGGACCGGGAAGAAGTCGCCGGGAGGCTGTCCGCGCTCGTTTCGAGGAAAGGGGTCAAGGTGCAGGAATCAGAGCGGGTCTTCGACGCGCTCCGGCGCCTCAAGACATTCAACGTCGGGTTTGCGGATGCTTACCTCGCGGCGGCGGCGTCCATCGACTCGGTGCCGGTGGCGTCGTTCGACCGGGATTTCGACCGGTTCAAGGACATCAAACGGTTCGAACCGAAGTAGGTTCATTCCGTGTCGAGCAGGGCAAGGACTCGGGAGAGTCTATAGTGGCCGTCGCTGGGAGGCGTGGTGCGCAGGGTCCGCACGATGGTCTGTTTCACGTCCTCAATCGCTGAAGGAAAGACCGCTCGGTCCCAGCGTTCCATCTCGCCGCAGTCGATCAGGGTCTGCTTCACCTGCGAGTCGGTGAGTTTTCCGAGGAGCGCAGCGGAGAGGACATCGGCGGCGAGCCGCGCCGGTTCGTCGTTCAAGCGGCTGCACATCGTCCAGAGGTTGACGACGTGGTGCTGGTTGAGGAGCGACCATAGCAAGGCGCGTATCTGCACGCCGGTGCCGGTGTCGGGGTTGTCACGGAGAATCTGACCGAGGCGTTGAAGGCTGTTCATCTGCACTATTGGACCGGACATCGACAACATGTTGCACCCTAGTAGTCGGAGGGTAGTAGGACGGTGGTTGCCTGCCGTCCGGCCTCTGTGATGATCCAGAACGGCTCGCCCTTGTCCGTCTTGTAGGCCGAGAGGATGCGGAACCCTTGTTTCACCGAGAGATCGTTCTCCTTCCGGTCGTCTTCACCGACAGTGCCCCAGTCTCCCCGCGAATGCCGATTCAGCGCCGTCAGCAACTCGTCCTGTGTCAGCACGGCCTGCGCCGCCGGTGTGATCAATAGTCGCCCCAGGGGAAAGCTCACCGTCTCCACCGTTCGTCCCGTCTGTTCTGGTCCCATCTCCATTCCTCCAGCCTCTTCCATAGCACGAAACCGCGATCAAAAGATAGGCCCTTTCGGAAACTCTCCGTTCCGATCCATACTGCCGTTTTAGGAGGAACTTTTATGTCAAAACAAACAACCGAACCCAAACATGCCCGGCCCGTGCACGAAGTCCGGATCGGCCTGATCAAAGGCGCCATCTGGGCCAACACCGTGGAGGACACCGTGCGCCACAATGTGACCTTCGAGCGCAGCTACAAGGACGGCGAGGAGTGGAAGACCACGACGTCGTTCGGCCGAGATGATCTGCTCACGCTCGCGAAAGTAGCCGACTTGGCCCACTCCTGGATCATCAGTCCACAGGAGAAAAACGGAGCGAAGACGGACCTGTCAAAAGGGCGGCTGCCGAAGGCGGAGTAAAAGCCACTGCTGTTTGGCGGACTCGGTTTTTCGGTGCCCGAAAAAATTGACCGATAAGCAGTCCCGTTCTCCGGTCGTTCCCGGAGAGGGCAGCGACTACCCACGTTTTGCGTCTCCAGATGCCGTCGCAGTTTCCCTGTGAGGTGCGGCAAACACTTCAAGCGGGCGAGGTCTTATCGGTCATTTTCTTCGATATGGGTTTCAGTAGGTGACCTTGAAGGAAGGGGACTCCTCGGGCTTGGTCCGGCGCTTGTCGTAGAGCCGCGTCGTGACGATGGACGCGTGTCCGAGCCACTCCTGCACCTTGGTGATGTCGGCTCCATTTTCGAGGGCGTTGGTCGCGGCCGTCGCTCTCAGCACATGAGGCCGCAACATGCCTTCGGGAATGCGTGCCTCGTGCGCGTAACGTTTGAGCACATCCTTGTAGATGGACGCCGGATGGATCGACTTGTCCAAACCACCGGCGCTGTTGCGCACGGGCCGGAACAACGCACCCATCTCGTCGCCGCGATGTCCCGCATGGTCGAGGTAGTCCTCGATGCGCTGCGCCGCCTGCGGATGGACCGGCAGGTAGCGGATCTTGCCGCCTTTGCCCTCGACCACGAGCGTGGCCACGCCGCGCCGCATCTGGTAGTCGCCCACGGTCAGCAGGCACAGCTCGGAACGCCGCAACGCATGGTAGAGCAGCGTCGCGAGGATGGCCCGGTCGCGTTTGCCCTTCAGAGTCGAGGGACAAGGCGCATCCAAAAGTCTTCGTGCTTGGGCATCGGATAGAGCCGGTGTTTTGCCTTCGTTGGCGCCTTCACGCGGACGTTGCACGCCGTTGACCGGGTTGCGGTCGATGGCGTTCTTCTCGCACAGGAAATCAAACAGCTCGGACACGGCCGCGAGCTTTCTGCGAATGGTGGCGGGTTTGAGCGAACGCCGTTCCAGATCCTTGCGCCAGGCGATGACGTGCGGTCGTGAGACCGACGCGATCTCATCCGGCTGTTGGAGCCCGACAAAGCGCATGAAGTCGGCCAGATCATGCTGATAGGCGCGGCGCGTGTTGCGGTTGCTGATGTTGGCCAGCCACTCGAAGAGATCGGGGACTGCGTCCAGTCGCTGGAACTGTTCGCGGGAAAGTTGCTGCGATGGAAGAACAGTAGGAAGTCGGCGCATCACAGCCACCACACGACGAGAGAACTGGATTTGATCGGCATGGAAACTCCTTGATGAAGACATCATCCCATGCAAGATACCTATCTCGCAAGTGGCTTTGGTAAAATAGGTTAGCACATCCAGAATCCGACTCTCAGAACTCCATCT
>JAYVIO010000373.1:0-2873 GCA_043770175.1 Verrucomicrobiales bacterium
ATCGGCTGGGGCATGCACGTCTTCAAGGTCACGGGCGGCGAGTTCAAGAAAGGAACGTCGCTCGAGGATTACCTGCACGCGCAGTTCGACCGCGCCGAAACGAATCCCGGCGAGGATTTCTTCAGCGCTTTGACCAAAGCCACGTATCGCGGACGGCCGTTGACGCGCGAGGAGATGATGGGCTTCGGAAACCTCACTTTCGCAGGCGGTCGCGACACGATCATCCACAGCATCTCGTCGATCATCGCCTATCTCGGCCGGAACCCCGACGCGCTCGAATACCTGCGCGCGGACCCGAAACGCATCGTCCACGCCAGCGAGGAATTCTTCCGCGTGTTCATGCCGCTCACGCACATCGGGCGGGTCTGCCCGGTGCAGACGGAAGTCCTCGGAGTCACCGTCCCGGCCGATGGCCGCGTGTCGCTGGGCTGGGCGTCTGCGAACTTCGACGAAACCGTGTTCGAAGCTCCGGACGAGATCCGTTTGGACCGAAAGCCGAATCCCCACATCTCCTTCGGCTTCGGAACCCACCTCTGCCTCGGCGCACCGCACGCGCGATTGATCGTGCGTTGCCTGCTGCAAGCCCTCACCGCACGCGTTGCTCGCATCACTGTAATCGAAGCGAAGGACCACATCGAAAACGAGGCGCGTTACCAGCGCCCGAACGGCTTCGAGTCGCTGACGGTCAGGCTGGAGCCATTGCCTGCGTGATGAAGCTTTCGCCGGCTACCGGCCGCCAAGAGCCGGACAGAACGAAGGAACTCTTCGCCGCGCTCAACGCTGACCCCGCACGAGGCCGCCGGCGGCCGCCGCCGTGCTTTCTCTCTAAAATTGTGAAACACACGCTCACTTTCCTCACCGCCCTGCTGCTCGCCCCTCTAGCCACGCTGCACGCCGCCGCCGCATCCGCGTCGGCGGCCAAGCCCAACGTCCTGCTCATCATGGCGGATGATTTTCGCGACTTCGGCGGCGCATTCACGAAGGAGGTCGTCAAGACGCCGCACCTCGACCGGCTCCGCGCCCGCGGCACCACCTTTGAGCGGGCTTATGTGCAGTATCCCGTCTGCAATCCGAGCCGCAGCAGCATGATGGCGGGACTGCGTGCGGAGCAAACCGGCATCGTCGGGAATGACATTCCTCTGCGACAGAAACTGCCGGACATCGTCACGATGCCGCAACTTTGCAAAGAAGCCGGATGGCAGTCGCACGCATTCGGGAAGCTCTACCACCTCGGCGGCGGAAGAGATGTGGAAGCCAGACAGCGGTGGATGGATGCCGGAAAATCCTGGCACACGGCCCGGGCCTTCGAAGCCACCAAGACTGGCAAGAAGATGCTCGCAGGACGCAACGTCACCGCTGGCGCTCTGGGCTGGTGCGCCTGGGGAGCCGCCGATGGCACGGACGATGACCAGCCCGATGGCCAGATCGCCGCAGCCACGGTGGCGATGATCGCGAAGCTCGGTGATGCCCCTTGGTTCATTGGTTGTGGCTTCATGAAGCCGCATGATCCTTTCATCGCACCGAAGAAGTATTTTGACCTCTATCCACCCGAGTCGCTGAAACCCTGGCGCGATCCCGCCGACATGACAGCAGTCCGGAAAGACGCCGTGGGCTTCGGGGCTTATGCGGAAGCTTTCGCCAAGTTCACGGACCAGGAATGGAGTGAGCTGTTCCGCGCCTACTGCGCTGGCACGAGCTTCATGGATGCGCAGCTCGGTCGGGTGCTCGATGCGCTCGACAAACATCGGCTCTGGGACAAGACGGTCGTCATCTTCGTCGGCGACCACGGCTACCACACCGGCGAGCGGCAGTGGTGGAACAAGAACACGCTTTTCGAGCGTAGTTGCCGTGCGCCGTTCATCATCGCCGCGCCGGGCATGAAGGGCGGCCAGACGACGCGCTCGCTCGTCGAGTTTGTGGATCTTTATCCGACGGTCGCCGACTTCTGCAGCCTGAAGATGCCCCACGTCGCCGCCGGGACCCGTTTGCGGCCTGTTCTTGAGAAGCCGGACGCCCGCGTGAAGGACGCCGCTTTCACGCTCGTCACGCGAGGTTCCAAACTCCATGGCCAAAGCATGCGCACCGCCCGCTGGCGCCTCACGCGCTGGAGCGATGGCCGGACCGAACTCTACGATCACGACAAGGATCCCGAGGAGCTGCACGATGTCTCCGCGCAACACGCCGATGTCATCGCCGAACTCGCTGCTCGGATTCAAAAACTGCCACCGCTCGCCTCGAAGTAATGCAACGCTTCCTCACGCTCATCCTCACGTCTCTCCTCGCGCCATGTATCGGTCTGCATGCGGCCGACGCCGCCAAACCCAATGTCGTCTATATCATGGCCGACGACCTCGGGTGGGGCGACCTCAGCGCACACGGCGGCGGCGTGCCCACGCCGAACATTGACCGGCTCTTTTCCCGTGGCGTGGAACTGACGGCATTCATGGGTTGGTGCGTTTGCTCACCCACGCGCGCGATGCTTCTCACGGGCCGTCATCCGATCCGCGTGGGCACCGCCCCTGAAGTCGGCGGGGAACTCGACCCGGCCGAGACGACCATCGCCGAGGCATTCAAGGCCAGCGGCTATCGCACGGGGGTCTTTGGCAAGTGGCATAATGGAAGCGAACCCGACTCGCCGGAATACCGCGTCGCTTTTGCCGAAGCCTTCAAGCACATGCCGAACAAGAAACCCTCGTTCGGTCATGGCGCCAACGCGCACGGGTTCGACGAGGCGTGGGTTTATTATGGTGGTGGCGGTGACCAGTTCACGCGTCGGACGGTCAATGGCGTGGGGCCGGTGTCGTGGTGGCATAACCGCGAGTTTCGCCCGCAGGATGAAGGCTACACCGACGACCTGCTCACGCGGCACGCGC
>JAYVIO010000374.1:0-7807 GCA_043770175.1 Verrucomicrobiales bacterium
TCTCAACAGTTTTGATGTTGAGTTCCAGAAGCCTGAGTTGCTGAAAGAAACCCGAGATAACAATGAAAAACAGTTGGGGATAAGTACTTGGCTCGGTCGCTCAGACCAGCGCCTCAAACAAAGTCCTCAAGAAAAACGCCTTGAGCGACATATTCAGTGATTCGTTTGGTTCCGTTAAGCACCACCACAGCCCTGTGCTCCTCGCTCCAACTCCACAAGAAGTGCAATTCAAGGTAGGCAATGCCGTCCTTGGACTTCTCACTCAGGAAGAACTCCGCTAACTGTGAATGCTGCTCGATCATGCCTGTGCCAAAAATGCCGGATGAATTGATTCGGTGATCAAATTCACTCACCGTAACCTCGAGCAATGACTCTCTTTCCAGGCCTACGGCGTTCTTGATCAAAGTTTCAAGGCCAAGCCTGACTTCCGCGATGATCGAGTCCTGGTTTTCGAGAAAAACTGTCCAGGCTCTCTCTTGGGCCACGCTTGGTCCCATCCCCTGTGTGTCTTCAATGACAAGGTCACTGTCTAAAACATATCCAGCGGGCAAACTCGCGAATTCTCCGTCATAAAGATGCAGCCGCGTCATTCTCCAGCCTGAGGCGGCGTGCAAACCTTGGAGGCTTCGTCGCCAGTTGTCTGAGACGCCTGACGCATAAGTCTTACGTTTCAGAGATCCGAAAACTGGGTGATTGAGTTCGAGGGGGATCATGTTGCCTTCGCCACCTCATCCCACGGAATCTCCGACAGCTCTGCATTCGGATTGCGGCGCTCGAAGTAGTTGATGGCCCATTGGTCGCTGAAGAAGACGACCCAGCGTTCTTCGGCATCTTGCGCGGTGGCGACGCCGCTGGGGATGTCGAAGTCTTCGATGGAGCCGCCGTCTTTGGTGCGAACCCAGCGGAGGACGGTGTAGGGGGCGTTTTCGATGCGGCTTTGGGCGTTGTATTCGCTCTCCAGGCGGAATTGCACGACTTCAAATTGCAGCGGGCCGACGGCACCAAGCAAAGGAACGCGCTGACCGGCGTGTGGCTGGGTGAACTGCTGCACGACGCCTTCGCTGAGGAGTTGCTCCAAGCCGTCACGGAAGCGTTTGTAGTGCGCGGTGCTGGGGTTGTGCAGGTAGGCGAAGACTTCGGGGGCGAAGCGCGGGATTTCGTCGAACTTGAGCTTGGGGTCGGTGGCGAGGGTGTCGCCGATGCCGAAGCCGTGATTGCCGACAATGCCGACGACATCACCCGCGTAGGCTTCATTCACGGTCTCGCGATCCTGGGCGAAAAGTTTCTGCGAGTTGGCGAGGCGGACGATTTTGCCGGTGCGGGTGTGTGTGACCTGCATGTCGCGCTCGAACTTGCCGCTGACGATGCGCACGAAGCTCATGCGGTCGCGGTGACGCGGGTCCATGTTGGCCTGGATTTTGAAGACGAAGCCGGAAAAGCCTTCGTTGGTGGGCTCGATGATGCGGCCGTCGTCGGCCATGCGTGCTTCGGGTGGCGGGGCGAGTTCGAGGAAGCCGTCGAGCAGGAGCTGGACGCCGAAGTTGTTGCTGGCGCTGCCGAAAAAGACGGGCGTGAGTTCGCCGCGATCGATCTTGGCGCGATCATAGTCGTGACCGGCGCCGTCGAGCATTTCGAGTTCCATTTTGGCCTGCTCGAGCGCTTCAGGGACGGTGTGCGTCGCGACAAAGTCATCGTCAAGGCCGCCGACTTTTTCTGGAGCGCGGTAAGCGCCGTGGACGGTGCGTTCGAAGAGATGGACTTCCTTTTTGCGGCGATCATAGACGCCACGGAACTGCTGGCCGAGGCCGAGGGGCCAGTTGATGGCGCAGGCTCCGATGCCGAGCACTGTTTCGAGATCATCGAGCAGCGTCATGGGCTCGCGCGCAGGGCGGTCGAGCTTGTTCATGAAGGTGAAGATGGGCACGCCACGGCGGCGGCAGACTTCGAAGAGCTTGCGTGTTTGGGCTTCGATGCCCTTACCGGCGTCGATGACCATGATCGCGGCATCGACGGCGGTGAGCACGCGGTAGGTGTCCTCGGAGAAGTCTTTGTGACCGGGTGTGTCGAGTAGGTTCACGACGCAGTTTTTGTACTCGAACTGCAGCACCGTGGAGCTGACGGAAATGCCGCGCTGCTTTTCCAGCTCCATCCAGTCGGAGGTCGTCGCACGCTGGTTTTTACGCGCGGTCACGGAGCCTGCGAGCGCGACAGCACCGCCGTAGAGCAGGAGCTTTTCGGTGAGCGTCGTTTTACCGGCGTCCGGGTGCGAAATGATCGCGAAGGAGCGACGGCGGGCGATTTGGGCTTCGTGGGACATGAGGGGCGGCTGTCATGGCCCAAGGGGAAGGGCCGGTCAAGGTTGGTCAAGAGGTGTCAAGGAGGTCAAGAGTCGAGCGAAGGATCTATTCGTTCACCTTCTTGACGATCTTGACTCCTTGACCGGCGTAGCCTTGACGCGCACCTCAAAACCGATGCGGCACGAAGCGGCTGCCGTTGGCGGTGATGCGGGACTCGTCCTCGCGGATGCCGATACCGGCAGGTTCGCCACCGATGATCCAGGAGCCGATGACGGGATGCTGGCCGCTGAAGCTTACTTCGGGATGCAGCGCTTGATAGACCTTGGGCTGGGACTTCCAAGGCCCGTCGCTTTGCTCCAGGAGGCTGCCGTTTTGGACGAGGCGCACGTTCGTGCCTTCGCGTCCGAAGAAGGGCTTTTCGACGTGGTCCTGCATGCCGTCGGGCTTGAAGGAGGCGCGGAGGAGATTGGGGTGATCGCCAAACATCTCCCAGAGCAGAACGAGGAAGGCTTTGTTGCTCCAGAGCATTTTCCAGACGGGCTCGATGAAACGGCGGCAGCGGTTCGGCAGGTGGCAGGCGAAGTCCTCCAGCCACATCCATTCCCAAGGGTAGAGTTTGAAAAGCCAGTCGATGGCGCAGTCTTCGTGATCCACAAAGCGGTGCCAGCCTTGATGCCAGCCGAGATCTTCCACCGCGAAATCAATCGTGGTTTTGCCGGATTGCCGGCAGGTGTCGATAAGGTAGAGCAGAGTGCGCCAGTCCTCCTCGGCATCGCGTTGCGCGCAGAAATGAATCTGCTGCGCCGGCCAGGCCGACCAGGAGGCCAGCAGTTGCTCATGGATGGAGTTGAACTGATCGGAGCGAGGATGAGTTTGCTGCAACCACTGCCACTGGATGACGGAAGCTTCCAACAAGCCCGTCGGTGTGTCGGCGTTGTATTCGAGCAGCTTCGGATCGCCCGAGCCATCCCACATCAGGTCGAAACGGCCGTAGAGTGAGAGGTCATCGCGTTCCCACGAGGCAATGATTTCACGCCACGCCGGTTCGGCGATGGCGAGGCGATCACGCCAGTTGTCGCGGATAGCACGTTCCGCGGCGGCGATGCACATGCGCTGGAGATCGCGCGTGGCGTTTTCCAGCTTCGTGATCTCGGCATTCGTGAACTGGTAGTGGGCCGACTCGTCCCAGTAGAGCTGACCGTCGATGGTGTGGTAGGTCAGGCCCAAGGCTTCCACTTGCGCCTGCCAATCGGCACGAGGGCTTTCAGTCACGCGTTGCATGGTAAATTCACGTGCCGGAGAAAAAGCCGGTCGATCTGCCGGTGCTGCCGAAGCCGCCGCGATTGGTGAAGGCGGAAAGAGTGCGCGTCGCCTGGCTGTGTGCCACACCCGCATGCACCGGCGCTCCGGCAGGCTGCTGGGTGTAATCATTCACGGTTGGAGTGGAGGAGGGTGGCTTGGTGGATGTTCCGGCACCGTTTGGAGGCACAGAGACAGGTGCGGGAGCAGTGATTGATTGTCCTGGGGCCAGAGCATGCGTGGCGGCGCGAAAAAAGGGCGAGGTGACTGGATACATGTGGGTGCTGTGATGACGCGACCACCGGCCGCAACGATAGTAGCCCCAGCGCGAGTCATAGTGATCGTAGGGATAGGGGAACCATCCGGCACACGGCTCATGATAATAGCCAAGCTGCGGATCGTAGGCGTTGTGCGGTGGAATTTCGCGCGACACGTCCGTCCCGGGCCGAAACACGGGCAAACTCGCGCGCATGGCCGGATTCAAGGCCTCCGGCCGCAAAATCGCCGAGCCATGGAGATGGGCTGGCTCAGACTCCGAGCTGCGTCGGCAGCCCGTGGCCCCCAAGCTCACCCCGGCTAGGGTCAGCATGACGATTTGGCTTCGTTTCATAAGCGGTGGGTGCTTTAGCTGCTCATGGCAGCCGCCAGAATCAGCGACACGCCAATGATGACGCTGCCCGCCAGAATGGCAGCAGCGATGTTTTTGTGCTCAAAGATTTCTGCGTGGAGATCTCCAGGCGTCATCTTGTCGAAGAGCTTGTAGCCGATGATGGCCATCAGGATGCCCGCTAGGCCGAAGACGGCAAAGAGAGTGAGACTGTGAGTGATCGAGTATTCCGCGAGGATGGGATGTGGGAGGAGTGACATGATGAAGTGATGGTTGATGATGCCCGAGGCATGACAGCGTAGGAGACTGGCGAGATCCGAGAAAAGACAAATTACATGTCTGCGGAGATTTTCTCCGGTGTCAGGCGGTTGGATAATTCACGCGCACCAAATACAAACCACAGGCGGGGGCGGTTTGATTGCTCTGCATGCCAGTGGGATCAGTCAGCAGGCTGGCGAACCATTCTTTCGGCTCACGACCACGAGCGACATGCATGAGGCTGCCGACGATGAGGCGCACCATTTTGTAGAGGAAGCCGTCGCCTGCGAATTCGAGCTCCAGCACGTCGCCGTTTTCACGGAGATCGACGCGGTGGATGGTGCGGGTGGTTTTTTCTGGCAGCGTGCGGCGTTCCGTTTCGGGCATATCGCCGCGATTGGCGGAGAGGCGGATGAAGTTGTGCGCGCCGACGAGCTTTTCGCAGCACCAGTGCAGCGATTCCATGTCGAGCGGGCCATAGACGTGCCAGGCGCGATCCGCTTCGAAGGGTGAGAGCATGCGCGGGCGCCAGATGCGGTAACGGTAGGTTTTACCGGTGGTATCAAAGCGGGAGTGGAAGCTCGGCGCGCACTCCTCCACATTCAAAATGCGGATGGTGAGCGGCAGGCAGGCATTGAGGGCATTGGCCCACGATTCACCACTCATACGCACGGTTTCAGGTACGTCGCAGTGCGCAGTTTGCGCGAGCGCATGCACGCCAGCATCGGTGCGACCGCTGCCTTGCACGCGGGTTTCGATGCTGGTGGCTTTGCGGATGGCGGCGTTGATTTCATCCTGCACGCCACCGCCGCCGTCCTGGCTCTGCCAGCCACGCCAAGGCGTGCCGCAGTAAGCGATGGTGAGCTTCAAGCGCTTGCAGCCCGGTCCAGGACCGCGTTGCACGCCGGCTTTACTTTCGACGTCGCTTCGGCTCATCGGTCCATGGGAGTTCGTAGGCGGCGTCGGGCAGCAGAAAGCCCTCGGGGCCGCGCTGCTGGTTCAAATACTCCTGCAAGATGACCACGGCGGCGAGTTGATCGACGATCTCGTTGCGCTCGCGTTTGCCAGTGATGCCAGCGCGTGACATGGCGGCTTCAGCTTCGACGGAGGAGAGGCGTTCATCGACGAAATCGATCGGAATCGTGTGCTGCAGCTCTTTGCCAAGGCTGGTGGCGAATTTTTCGACACGTTCGGCTGCGCCGCCTTTGTCGCCACTCATGTGGTAAGGCATGCCGATGACGATTTTGCCGATGTGCTTCTCCTTGACGATGCGGGCGATGGTGCGCTCGGGTTCGTGATTCGCGTCGATCGTTTTGAAAGGACTCGCCACGATTTCGGTCTCGTCACTCAAGGCGAGGCCGATGCGCACGGTGCCGTGATCGATGGCGAGGATGCGCGGCATGGGGTGGTGGGAAAATGTTCAGCGCAGTTCCTGCGGCAAACCATCGACGATTTTTTTGATGTTCTCGGCCTTGCTGCGGCTGGCAACGAGGAGGCCGTCTTTGGCAGCGACGACGATGAGATCCTGCACGCCGATGAGGGCGACGTGCTGGCCGGTCTGCGTGAAGACGATGTTGTTGGCGGCGTCCTGCTGGGAGAGGGCGCAGTTGTGCTGATTGCCATCACTGTCAGCTTCAAGGTAGCGACCCACGCTCGTCCAGTTACCCACATCATCCCAGTCGAACGTGGCCTCGATGTTGAGCACGCGGGAGGAACGTTCCATGAGCGCGTAGTCGATGGAAAGCTTTGGCAGTTTGTTGAACTGCTTCGCCACGGTGGCGCTGAAATCTTTGGAGCCCCGCAGCTCGGAAATGAAATCCGCGAGCACCGGACAGTGGCGGCTGAGTTCGCTGAAAATGGCAGGGATGGTCCAGATGAACATGCCGGCGTTCCAGAGGAAGTTGCCCTGGCTGATGAAATGCTCGGCGAGATCAGGATTCGGCTTCTCGCGGAAGCGGGCGATTTCCCACACGGGCAGGTCATCGAGCCCACCGATGCTGGCGCGACGGCCGCGCTCGACGTAGCCATAGCTGGGGCAGGGCCAGGTGGGCTTGATGCCAATGGTGACGAGACTGCCGCTGTTTTCTGCGGCGAGCGCGGCGTTGGAGAGCACACGCTGAAACTCGGCGTGGTTTTTAATGAGATGATCGGCCGGGAGCACAATCATGGTGGCCAGAGGATCACGGGCGACGACCCAGCCGACGGCAAGGGCGATGGCGGGGGCCGTATCGCGTTTTTCCGGTTCGGCGACGATGTTTTCAGCGGGCAGGTCTTTAATGATGGCCCGCACACTGGCCTCCTGCTGCTTGTTGGTGAGAATGAGGATGTTTTCCTTGGGCACAAAGCCATCCAAGCGCTCGATGGTGAGTTCGAGCAAAGTTTTGTCACCGAACAGTTTTAGCAACTGCTTGGGTTGAGCGTCGCGGCTGATGGGCCAGAAGCGCTGGCCGCTGCCTCCAGCAAGGATGAGTGCGTAGCGTTTGGGTGTGGCGGCTTGAGACATGCTTCAGGGGGTGATCAGGGCTTCATTAGCCGGAAAGCAGGAGGCGGGCAAATTCCTCTTTGGCGATTCTCGCGGGTGCGGCTATGATGACGCATGCAAGAAAACCCGCCTGCTCCGAACTACGAATCCTACGCCTCGCTCATCGCCCCCGCCGCCGCCGGTTGTGCGCTGGGCATTTTGTTTGGCCGTGGCATGCGCCGTGGTTCGTCCAATGTGATCGCGCTGACCTTGCTGGCCGCCAGCGCCGCGATCGCCGCGCCTGTCATCACAGAACTGGTGCAGCGCACGGCGAACCGTCCTGGCAGTGAACGCGGCAGCCGCCGCAGGCTGGAAGGCATTCGCAGCCACGGCATGCCCGATGGCGATGTGGGCGAGTTTTTCGCGGACACTCCGGAGCCGTTTGTGGCGAAGACTCGTTGATGCTGAGGGAGAGGGAGGGATTGCCTTCGGCTTTCCAAAATTGGCTGCGCGATGAGATGATGCCTTCCTGGCTCACTTCGTTCGCTGGCGGAGAGGGTGGGAGAATGTCCCAAACCCATCTTTGCCTTGTGTATCAAGGAGTTACGAGAGCAACATCCTGTGTCAGTGTGCCGCAATAGTGTTACAGCGCAACCAGATTCAAGCCGTCGCGTCAATCACTCACGCAAACGAGCGGGCGGCTTTCTTGCTGATTTAGCATTCATGCCGGGAGGGAGTTTTTTCATGGCCGCCTCTTTTTCTTGCTGCTGCTTTTCCAAGATGAAGGCACCAAGTTTTTCAGTGTGTCCTCTGATTCCCGCTTGTTTGCGTATACGCCGAAGCACTTCGTAATCCCCTTCGGGAATTGTCGTCGCGGGCTTTCCA
>JAYVIO010000375.1:0-7791 GCA_043770175.1 Verrucomicrobiales bacterium
TCGCGCTGCTGCGGACATGGATCGATGCTGGAGCGCCAGGGATCGCAAATGAGACGCCTGAGGCTGATCCGAAGATGCATTGGGCATTTCAGAGTGTGCAGCGTCCGGCTTTGCCGAAGGTGCGAGGTGGAAATGCCATCGATGTGTTCGTGAATGAAGCGCTGACGACGAATCATCTCACACCGCTGCCGGAAGCGCCGCGCTCGGTGTTGCTGCGGCGGGTTTACATCGATCTGATCGGGCTGCCGCCGACGCGCGAGGAGTTGCATGCTTTTCTCGGCGATCCATCACCAGATGCGTATGAGCGCGTGGTGGATCGTCTGCTGAATGATCCACGTCATGGCGAGCGCTGGGCGCGGCATTGGATGGATGTGTGGCGCTACAGTGACTGGTATGGCCGCCGCAGCGCGAACGATGTCTGGAACAGCGCGCCGCAGATCTGGCGTTGGCGCGACTGGATCGTGAAGTCGTTGAATGCGGACAAGGGCTATGACCGCATGCTGTCAGAAATGCTCGCGGCGGATGAAATCGCGCCGCTGGATGATGAGGCCGCAGTGGCGACGGGTTTTCTCATTCGGAACTGGTATGCGCTCAATCCGAACCAGTGGATGCGCGACACCATCGAGCATACAGGGAAGGCCTTCCTCGGCCTCACCTTCAACTGCGCGCACTGCCACGATCACAAGTATGATCCCATCTCGCATGAGGATTACTTCCGCTTCCGCGCATTCTTCGAGCCGCTGGGCATTCGACAGGATCGCTGGGCTGGCGAGGCCGATCCTGGACCGTTTCAAGAGTATGAATATGTGAAGCTGCGCAAACCCAACCGCCTCGGTGCCGTGCGCGTTTTTGACAAGGTGCCTGATGCCAAAACGTGGTTCTACACCGGTGGTGATGAGCGCAATCGCGTGGAGAGCAAGGCTCCGCTCACTGCGGGTGTGCCCGCGTTTCTTGGATCGCTTTCGATTCAGCCCGTGAGCCTGCCACAGGACTCCGTGCAGCCCGGCCTGCGGCCTGCGATTCAAGCGACGGAACTCTCGCTGCGCCTGCATGCGGTGACGAAGGCGGAGGAGGATCTGCTGGCAATGAGCACGCCCAAGGCGCGTGCGGCCCTGGTGGCAGCGCGCGCGGAACTCGCCAGTTCCATCGCGCGCATCGCCGCAGATCAGGCCAAAGCCAGCGGCACGCCGGACGCTTCCAAGCTCGCACTCAAAGCTGCGGCGGCTGAACGAGAAGCAGCCGTGGCCACCGCGCAGTCTGCACTTCTGAATGCCGAGCATTTGGCCGCTCTCGCCGACGAAAAGGGCCGCGAAGCAGCGACGAAGGCCGTGACTGCCGCGAAGTCGGCCCTGACCAAAGCCGAAGCCGAGCGCGACAAACCGAAGTCGCCCGAAAGCTACACGTCGATGTCGATGACGTTTCCAAATCAGAGCACCGGACGGCGCAAGGCGCTCGCCGAGTGGCTCACACGGCGGGATCATCCGCTGACAGCACGTGTGGCGGTGAATCATCTCTGGATGCGCCATTTCCAAGAGCCGCTCGTGGCGTCCGTGTTTGATTTTGGCCGCAATGGCAAGCCGCCGACGCATCCGGCACTACTCGACTGGCTGGCGGCGGAGTTGATGGAGAATGGCTGGAGCACCAAGCACCTGCACCGGCTGATCGTCACGAGTGCGGCGTATCGCCGGCGGAGTGATGCTTTAACGGGGACGAGGAGTGATGGAGTGGTGGAGAATTGGAGTGATGGAAAAGGCAGCGCGACCATTCAGCACTCCAATACTCCATCACTCCAGTTCCCCGACACGCAGCGCATCGACCCCGACAACCACCTCCTCTGGCGCATGAACCCCTCGCGCATGGAAGCGGAGGTCGTACATGACAGCGTGCTGCATCTCGCGGGGGCACTGGATGCAAAGTTCGGTGGCCAGGAACTCGAGAACACCGAGTCCGAAACCAGCGCACGCCGCAGCCTCTACTTCAGTTGCCATCCCGAAACCGGTGGCCGCAGCGCGATGGCTGCGATGTTTGACGCACCGGAGCCGACAGACTGCTATCGCCGCACCAGCAGCGTGCTGCCGCAGCAGGCGCTGGTGCTCACGAACAGCAAGCTGGTGCATGATCACAGCGCAGCGCTGGTGCGGCAGATTGGAATGGATGCGCCCGATTTCATCACCGCCGCTTTCGAGCATGTTTTGAGCCGCACACCGACCGAGATCGAACTGACCTCGTGCCGTGACTTTTTGAAGGAAGGCAGCAAGGAAAGCCTGGTGCGCGTGCTATTGAACCATAACGACTTCGTCACTGTGCGGTGATTTGCTTCAGTCATGAATAACTCAACTCACGCCTCCAACTTCCCCTGCGGCCAGATCAGTCGCAGGCGCTTCCTCGCGGACGCGGGCATGGGGTTCACGGGGTTGGCTTTGGGCGGCACGTTGATGAGTGATGGCATCGCAAAAGCATCGCCCGCGCTGACACCGCTGATTCCAAAAGCGAAGTCAGTGATCTGGATTTTCCTCTCCGGCGGTTACAGCCATGTGGAGACCTTCGATCCGAAACCGGCGCTCACCAAGTATGCGGGCATGACTTTTGACAAGACGCCGCTGGCGAACCCGCTGAACTCCGACAAACATCAGAAACGCTTCCGCTCCGTGACGTCGCAGGAGGTGAATAAGCGCGATGTCTATCCGAGCATCTATCCGATGCAGGTCGGCTTCAGCAGACAGGGCCAGTGCGGCGTGGAGATCACCGACTGGTGGCCGCATCTCTCGAAGTGCGTCGATGACATCACCTTTGTGCGGAACATGTGGACGACGGACAACGACCATTTTGCCGAAAACCAACTGCACACGGGGCGGCATCGTCTGGATGAACAGCAACCCTGTATTGGCTCATGGGTGCATTACGGCCTCGGCACGCTCAATGAGAACCTGCCGAAATTCGTCGTGCTCGGTGGGCCCACCGACAGCACAAAGCGACTCTCCGTTGACTCGCTCTATCTCGGTCCTGATCATTCGGCTGTGCCGCTGACGCTTGATCCGAACAATCCGCTGCCGTTTGGCAGACGCGACCCGAGGCAATCCGCCGACGAGCAGGTGCGTGAATACCAGCTCATCAACCGGCTGAACCAGTTCACCGCCGTGGAGTATCCCGAAGATGCCTCGCTGCGTGCCCGCATCCACGCTTATGAACTGGCCTTTCGCATGCAGATGGCCGTGCCAGAGACGCTCGATCTGAAAAGCGAATCGGACGCAACGAGAAAACTCTACGGCATCGACAAAGCATCGACCAAGACCGCTGGCGAGCGCTTCCTGGCCGCGCGTCGGCTTGTGGAGCGCGGAGTTCGATTCGTGCAGGTGTATCCCTCGAATACGGGCACTTGGGACTCGCACTCGAAGCTGAAGGAGAACCACACGGGCCTTTGCGAGGGCGTGGATCAGCCCGTGGCCGGTCTGCTACGCGATCTGAAGCAGCGCGGAATGCTCGATGAAACGCTCGTCGTGTTTTGCACCGAGTTTGGCCGCACCCCCGGCATGGAGACGCGCAGCGGGCACAAGGACGGCCGCGATCATCATCCGCACGGTTTCACGATCTGGTTCGCCGGCGGCGGCACAAAAGGCGGCACCGTGCACGGCGAGACTGACGAACTCGGCTACCACGCGCAGGGCGAAGGCCATTACATCACCGATCTTCACGCCACGACATGTCACCTGCTCGGCATCGATCTGCGCACGCTTGAGGTGCCGGGGCGCAAGCGCTTAGAGATCGATCATGGCAACGTCATCCGCGAGGTGCTGGCGTAGGACGTGGTCCGCACAGTCCTCTGTGCGGCGAGCGTCCCTCGGCCTTCGATGTCGCACAGAGGAATGTGCGGACCACTATTTCCCCTTCCGCTCCGTCTTCGCAGTCACATCTTTTCCATCGGAGCTGATCTCGATGTTGCCGTGCCATGCGGTCACGAAGACTTGTGTGCCCAGCGGCTCGAACTGCTTGGTGAGTTTCTCACCGGGTGATGGGACTTCGCTTCCGGCGTAGAAGTCGAGGCATGAGGCGATAGCGAACTTTGGCCGCGTGGCCTCCGCAAACTCGGGATGCGTGTTGAAGCCGTGGTGTGGTGCGGTGACGACCGCCGCCTTCAATCTCTCCGCTGATGTTTTCTCCAAAACATAGCGCTGACCGGTGCCATAAGCGTCGCCAGGGAAGAAGATCACGTTCTTGCCATGCTGGATGCGCAGAAACAGCGAGTTGGTGTTCAGCAGGCCGTGCTCGCTGATCTTGGCGGGATCGGTGTCGGTGTTGTGCATCGCTTTGGGCGGAGAGAGCACTTCCACGGTCAATGCGGGATCAAAGTCGAGTTTGTCGCCTTCGGTGGCGGCGAGGCACTTCGCGCCGCGTTCCTGCGCGTGCTGACGGATGCGGTTGTAGGCCAGCGAAAAGCCACGTGCGGCATAACCGGTGTCCACGAAGGTCTTCACCGGCATGTGATCGAGCAGCCACATCGCGCCGCCGTAATGATCGCCATGTGGATGGCTGATGGCGATGCCGTCGAGCTGTGTAATGCCGCGCGCTTTGAGAAAGGGCTCGATGGTGTCGCGCCCGGCATCGTATTTGTCGGATTGATGACCGGTGTCGATCATCCAGGTCTTTCCCGATGGCGTTTGCACCACCACGGCGAGTCCGTGCTCCGGCATGTTCAAGTAGGTGATAATGAGTTTGCCATCCGCTGCGTGAAGCGATGCGGTGATGAGCAGGAAGAGAGTGATGAGATGTTTCATGGACGTTTGAGTTGGTTCCAGCCTTGTGCGGAGAGTCGAGGTAAAACACGCCACTGCGGCACTTGCGCGATGGTTTGCTCCATCAAATCGGCGCATTGCTCGGCGATGATCGCTAAAGTGCCGCGCATGTCGGCGCTCTCGGCCATTTGGATCATCGCGTCGAATTCGAGGCCACCGCTGACGCGCTTGGCTTCCTCGCTGTCGCGCTGCACGACACGCAGCACGTCCTCGGTGTGATGTGGGAGCCAGCGGCGGTTCTCAGCGAGCACTACGGCCAGTAGTGGCTGCAATTCGGGCTTCCAGCCGTCATCGAAGAGTTGCGCGAGATCGCCACGCTTCTCGCCGATGCGCATGTAGTGCGGCTGAATGGCCTCCAAGGGCGTCGCGGCCATGTCTCGGAAGGTTTTGACCCAATCGATGCCCAATTCGTCGCCAATGGTGTGAAACGTGAATTGATCCTGCACGATGCGGTTTCGCGGTGTGTAAACGCCATCGAGCAAATGCATGCGAATACCGGGCTGGATCGATTTGATCAGCGAATCGCCAACAATGTGCACCATCCAGCCCAAAGCATACGCAAGGCCGCGCTCGGAGGTCATGTCATCGCGGATCGCCCGCGCACAGTAGTCGGCGAGATGATCCCACGGCACGCGCAAATTCACTTCTGCCTTCGTCCAGCCAAAGAAGAGATGCGCACGGCCATAAAACAGCTCGTGAATCTCTTTGGGCCGATAATTCCGCCCCTCGTGCTCCAAGGACCACGGTTTCACCGCACCGCCGGTGATCGGACTTTTTTCCAACGGCACCGTGCCGAAGCCGACCTCGCGCCCCGTATCGACGCACACGGCTTCAGGCATCACCTGGATGTCACAACCCAGATAGGCACCACACAGGAAGCTTGGAAGATGGTGCTCGATGATCGGCGTGATCGGCAAGCCGCGTCCCTTCGCCGCTTTCGCCGCGAGGATGCCATACATCGTGTGCCCGATCAGTCCGCTCATGTTGCCTGATCAAACGCATGCCCGGCCTGCGCATTGCAATTCATCCGTTCCGGCAAGAGAGGCCGGGTCCGGTTCGTAGGTTTGCAGCACTCTAACCAGCCATGCTCAACATCTACTCACCTCCCAGCGGCGGCTATTGCGACGGCGTGTCGCGTCGCAACTTCCTCAAGATCGGTGGCCTCGCCATGGGCGGCATTTCGTTGAATGACGTGCTGCGTGCCGAGTCGGCGCAGAAAGTCGGCAAGTCGCACAAGGCAGTGATCATGATCTTCCTGCCGGGTGGCCCGTCGCATCAGGACATGTTCGACATGAAGCCGGACGCGCCCAGCGAGATCCGTGGTGAATTCAAACCGATCTCCACCAACGTTCCCGGCATTCAGATCTGCGAGCACCTGCCGCGTCTTGCCAAGATGATGGACAAGTGCACGCTCATCCGCTCGCTGGCCGACTGCGACAGCGGTCATGATGCCTTCCAGTGCCTCACGGGTCGTAAATTCAAGCAGCAGCCTCCCGGCGGCTGGCCCTCGCTCGGTGCGGCTGTTTCCAAGCTCCAAGGCAGTGCGAATCCCGCCATGCCCGCCTTTGTCGGCCTCGCGCCGAAGATGGGCCACATGGAATGGGCACGCAACGGCGACCCCGGCTTCCTCGGCGTCGCGCATGCGCCCTTCCAGGCAAACCGGGGCGCTGGCACCGAAGACATGTCGCTCAATGGCATCACGCTCGACCGTTTGCGTGATCGCAAGACCCTGCTCTCCAGCTTTGATCATCTGCGCCGTGATCTCGACGCCACCGGCCTCATGGGCGGTGTGGATGTCTTCAATGCGCAGGCGCTCAATGTGCTCACCAGTCCCAAGTTGATCCACGCCCTCGACTTGAGCCGCGAAGACCCGCGCATCGTCGAGCGCTACGGCAAAGGCGAGAACCGTAACCGCGACGACGGCGGTCCACGTCTGCCCGAGCACTTCCTCGCGGCACGTCGTCTCGTCGAAGCCGGTGCGCGTGTCGTCACGCTCGCCTTCAGCCGCTGGGACTATCATTCGAACAATTTCGGCCAGCTCCGCGAAGACCTGCCGCTGCTCGACAGCGGCCTCACCGCCCTCATTACCGATCTGCACGAGCGCGGCCTCGACAAAGATGTGTCCGTCGTCGTCTGGGGCGAATTTGGCCGCACGCCAACCATCAATCCCAAAGGCGGCCGCGATCACTGGCCGCGCGTCGCCGCCGCGCTGCTCGCTTGCGGCGGCATGCGCCACGGACAAGTCATCGGTGCCACCGACAAGCATGCTGGTGAGCCCACGGACCGCCCCGTCGCCTTCGGCGAAGTCTTCGCCACGCTTTATAAACAGCTCGGCATCGACGTCGCCAAAGCCACGCTCACCGATCTCACCGGCAGACCGCAGTATTTGGTCGATGGCCATCTGCCGATGGCGGAGTTGGTTTGATCACTCCATCGGTGTCTGCGAGCTGCCAGAGGATCATCCCGACACTGGGCATGATTCCGCTTCATGTCGGACCGCTGCCACGGCGGCTCTATTTTAGCAGAGAAGGAGGAATTGCAGAGACCAGCGCAAGTTTGTCGCAGACCATTCGCCAGTTGGTGGTAGCGGTTGGTTTTGCAGCGAAATACTTTTCCCGTCACGTTCACCCAGCGCTTTGCCCCCAATGCCTATTTGTTCAGCGCTTTCCTAGTGAGAGCAGGATGAAAATCCACCGCTGAGTCATGCTATGGTCGCGCTACTGCACAAAGATGAACTGCTGCGTGTTCAGGAGGCTGAAGACGAGGTCTTCGATGCCGGTGAGGCCGTTGGTTTGGGCTTGCAGCCAGGTTTCGCGCTCCGTGACGGTGGGTTTGCGGCTGAGGAGCGTCATGTAGAGGGCCTCGACCTTCTCGTCGGGATACGGCGCCTTGTTCACCGAGAGCATGAGCTGGCTGTACTTGCTGGTGATCTGCGGGAGGAGGCTGCCGTTCATCATGGCGAGTGCTTGCGGCACGCTGGCTTCGTTGTTGGCGTTCTCGA
>JAYVIO010000376.1:0-23068 GCA_043770175.1 Verrucomicrobiales bacterium
GGAAGCTGCCGAGGTTCAGCTCGAATTTATCAACTTTGAGCTGGAAGTTGCCCGTGTTGACACCGGAGGGCTTGAAGTCGTCCGCCGGATCGAGCAGCACATCCATGTCAAAGCTGCCGGAGATGCCGAACTTGTCAGCGTCGGTGCCATCGGTGATTTTGGCACCCGTGCCGCCCGAACTGAGCAATGACGCCGTTTCAACGCCAATGGTCACCTTCACCTTCAGGACAATCTTGCCATCTTTGAAGTCCACACCAAAATCCGTGAAGGTGACATCCGGATTGGTGAGCGTGAGTGGGCCGAGGGTGATCGACTTCGGCGGGCTCTTTGGTGTGGTGGATGCGGCTGGCGGCGGGGCTTCTGGTGCTCCAGGAGCCGCAGGCGCTGGTGGGGTGTAGCCAGGCTGCCTGTCAGGAAGGATGTCGAAAGTGGTGGGAACAAGGCTGTCGAGCTTGAACCCATCGGGACCACCGTAGTGGAAGAAGCCGTCGCCCGCGACGGTGACCATCACGCGTCCATCCACCTTGAGGCTTATCCCGAGGTCGGTGAAGCCTACGTTCGTCAGCGTCGTTCCAGTAGTCTTGCTGCGGGTGATGTTGAACGAGCCAAACAGTGTGACCACATCGCCCAACTTAATTTGGCCGCCGGTGATGATTACCTGCTGCGCGCCATCCGCATAGCTCACACCGCCGAGCGTCACTGAAGTGGAGAATGATTTGTAGGTCACCGAAGCCGCGGTGAGCTTGAAGATCAGCGGATCGCCGAACTCAAGGCTGGCATCGGTGATCTTGGTGATGCTTTCACCGTTCGGACCATTTGGCTGGCTGGCGTAGCTGCCCTTGATCGTGATGTCGCCGATCTTGATGACCGCATCGGAGAGAGAGACCGTGTTGAAAGGCGTGCCATTCTTCGCCACCTCGGTCGCGCTGAAGACCACGGGCACTTCACGCGTGAGCACCGGCACCAGCTCGTTCACGGCGAAGGTCGTCGTATTGCGACGCAGCGTCACGGTGGCCTGGGCGCTCAAAGAACCGCCGACTTTCAGATAACCCGTGGTTGATGCCTCCAAAGCGTAGCCGAGCGAGGTGCTGTTGGAAGTCTTGCGGAACAGCACCAGGCCGAGCGTGCCGGCCGTGAGGCCGTATTTGTCTCCATCTCCCAATCCCGTGACGTTGGCCGCGCCAATCTTGATTTTCGTGGTGTCCGTGGCGCTGTCCGTGGTCTTGGAGAACCCAAAGTCTCCCGTCAGCGTGAGGAAGCCCGCGATGGTGATCGAGGCACTGCCACCGATGGAAAGATGGGGATTGGCCACCGTGCCGCTGCTCACCTTCAGAGGCGCGCTGAGAGCTCCCACCGTCATCGTCGTGTCGATCGCGGCACCGGTGGTGTTGTAACCCACCGACAGCGTCGTGATGGTGAGGCTGAGCACGCTGGACATGTCCACTGGGATCGTCAGCACCGGCGTGCCGCTGGCCTGCAACGCAAACGTGCCGTCAGATTTCAGCAGCATGGCCAGCGAAGCACTGGTAAGGCCTACGCTGAATCCAGCGCCAGACATGATTGCGCTCGCGTTGGTGGCGACGGTCACGATATCGCTGCCGGATTTCTTGAAGCCGAAGTTGCCGCTGATCGTGACGAAGTTCGTGATCGTGACGTTCAAGCCGGTGACGGTCACCGCCGTCGTATTCGCGGCCACATTCACCATAGCTGTGATGCCGCCGACGCTAAGCGTCGTGTCCACCGCGTTCGCCGTGTTGTTGTAGGCAACGCTGACGCTGGAGGCGGTCACCGTGGCAAAATCAACCGGCAGCACGAGGCGCGGTGTGCCGCTGGCCTGGAGGATTGTGCCGCCGCCATCTTTGATGATGAGGCCCAGGGTGGCGTTGCTGACACCGACTTCCGTGGATCCGACCTTCAGCGTCGCGCTGGCCGCTGAGGCGGCGATGACCATGTCATTGCCACTCTTCTGGAAGCCGAAGTTGCCCTTCACGGTCACGAAGTCGAGCAGCGAGGCCTCAAAGCCGGTGACGCTGATCGAAGTCGTGTTGTTCGTCACCACAATCGGTGCCGTGACGCTACCGATCACCACCGTCGTGTTCACGTCCGCGCCGGTGTTGTTGTAGCTGACGCTGACGCTCGTGGCGCTGATGCCGTCAAAGTTGCCAGGCAGCACCAGGCGCGGTGCGCCGCTCGCTTGCAGGGCGATCTTGCCCGCCGCGGTCACCAGCAGTCCGAGCGTGGCGCTCGTCACGCCCACTTCAAACGCACCGACCGTCAGCGTCGCGCTCGCGCCGTTCACCGCCACCGCCATGTCACTGCCGGACTTCTTGAAGCCAAAATCGCCCTTCAGCGTGACGAAATCCGCGATGGAGGCTTGGAAGCCGATCATCGACACGGCAATCGTGTTGTCATCCACGACAATCGGCGCGCTCAACGCACCCACCGTCACCGTGGTGTTCACATTTGCGCCAGTGTTGTTGAAGGCGATGGCTGCCGAAGTCGCGGACACGCTCGCGAAAGCTGTGCCGAGGTTGAAATTCAAATTGCCGCTGCCTTGCAGGGCGATCTTGCTGTCTGGCTTGATGATCAGACCCACCGTCGCTCCCGACACACCCACTGAGAGGCCACCGACGACCAAATTCGCCGCCGCATTCTGTGCCACCACAATGATGTCGCCATCGGTGGACTTCTTGAAGCCGAAATCGCCGGTCAGTGTGACGAAGTTCACAATGGTCGCGCTAAAGCCGGTCGAGGTGATCGCCGTGACACCGTTGGCGGCAATGATCGTGGCTGTCACTGCGCCCATGGTGACGCTCGTGTTCACGTCCGCGCCCGTGTTGTTGTATTTAACGGTGACATTCGTGGCGCTCACGCTGGCGAAGCTGCTGCCCAGGTTCATCGCCAATGCACCCGAGGCATCGAGGGCGATCTTGCCATTCGAATTAATGAGCAACCCGATGGTGGCGTTGCTGACGCCGATTTCGATGGCCGATCCGGCGGTCAGTTTCGCGCTCGCGCCGGATCCAGCCACCACGATGTCACCGCCACTGGTCTTGCTGAAGCCGAAGGTGCCGCTGATCGTGACGAACTCGCTGATCGTGGCCACCAAGCCTGTGGCAGTGATCGCGGTGGTATTGTTCGCCACATTGATCGGTGCCGATACCGTACCAGCAGTCAACGTGGTGTTCACCGCCGCGCCGGTGTTGTTGTAAGCCACGGTCACCGATGTGGCGGAGACACTCGCGAAGCCGGTGCCCAGGTTCATGGCCTGTGTGCCGGTAGCCTGCATGGCGATCTTGCCGTCCGCCTTGAGGATCATGCCGATCGTTGCGCCAGTGACACCGATGCTCTGGCTGCCGGCTGTCAGTGTGGCACCGGCGTTGTTCGCGATTACGTTAACGTCACCGCTAAGACTCTGCTGGAAGCCAAAATCACCGGTGAGCGTCACGAACTGATTGATCGTCGCGTTCAGGCCGGTGGCGGTGACCTCCGTGATACCCGCCCTGGCCTTCAAACTCTGCGTGATGGTGCCGATGGTGAAGGTGCGGTCCTGATCGGCTCCGGTGTTGTTGAAGTTCAGCCCTGCTCTGGTGGCGCTGACACCCACCAAGCCACCGCCGAGGCTGGCCTGCAGGGCGCCGGCGGCGCTCACGGCGATGGTAGGCTTGGAAGTCAGGGTTGCGCCTTTCTTGATGACAATGGCCATCGTGCCGTTGCTGATGCCGAGATCGAAGGCACTCGAAGGCGTGGTCGGCAGAAGCTTCGCGCTGACATTTTGGCCGACACCGATGATCTCGGAACGATTCGCAGCGAGCGCGAAGCCGAAGTCGCCTCTAAAGTCCACGACGTTGTTCAGAATGGCGTAGAAGCCCTTGATATTCATCTCCGCGAGGCCCTTCTCCACCTGCACGGCCTTGGCATTGCCATTCACGTCCTTGGCGGTGCCATTCACATCCACACCCGTATTGTTAAACTTCACTGAAACTTCCTCGGCACCGATGCTGCCGATGTCAGCGAGACCCACGTCGAACTTCGGCAGGCCATTGATGTCGAGGGCGAACTTGCCAAAGCCGTCGATCAGCATGCCAAAGTCGGCTTTGAACGTGCCGATGCTGAAGCCAGGAATCGACAAATTGATGCCGAGGTTGATGCCAGCGATGCTGAAGCCGCCGAGGCCGAAGTCACCGAGATTTGGCAGGCTTGGCAGCGAGGGCAAAGAAGGCAGGCCGGCAAAGTTGAACTCAGGGAAGTCCGGCAGATTCACGGTCGGCCAGCCAGGCAGACCCGGCAGACCCGGCAGCGATGGCAGGTTCACACCACCGAAGTCAGGGATCGTCGGCAGATTGACGTTCGGCAGGTTCGGATCCCAAGTCGGCAGGCTGGGGAAGCCCGGCAGGTTGAAGTCGCCGAGGGTGAGCTTCTTGAAGCTGAGGTCGCCGAAGATGTCGATGAAGTCGAGGATCTGAGCGTGGAAGTTGAAGGCGCTGATCGAGATCGTGCTCTTTTTGACATTGATGTCTTGAGTGAGGCTGCCGACGGTGACCGTCGTATTCACATCCACACCGGTGTTATTGAACTCGACCTTCACCCGGTCCGCCGTGACGCTGCCGACGGTGAAGCTGCCAGTGCCGAGATTGAGCACCAACCCACCCTCGGCCTGCAGCACCACACGGTTCAAGGTGTTGATGATGATGCCGACCTTGCCGTTGGTGATGCCGACATCGAGAACGCCATTCGCGAGTTTGGCATCCACATTCTGACCAACCACGACCAGGCCATCACTGGTCTTCTTGAAGCCGAGGTCGCCCCTGACATTCACGAAGTTGTTGATGGTTGCGTTGAAGCCGGCAGCCGAGACGACGATGTCATTGTGGAGCGCATTGAGGGGCGCGCTGATGGAGCCGATGGTCAGCGTGCGCGCCACATCCGCGCCGGTGTTGTTGTACTTCACTGTCACGTTGGTGGCAGTGACGGTGCCGAAGCTTGGGCCGAGGTTGATGTCCACCGCGCCGCTGCCGTCGATGGCCAGGGTGCCATTACTCTTCAGCAGCAGACCGATCGTCGCATTGCTGAGGCCCGCATGCACCACGCTGCTGACGCTCATGCTTGCACCCGCACCGGTGGCCGCCGCGATGATGTCACCACCGGAGGTCTGGAATGCAAAATTGCCCGTGAGCGAGACGAAGTTGGCCACCTGGGCGTTCAGGCCAGTCGCTACGACCGCAGTTACGCCATTGAGAACATTGATCGTGCTGCTAAGAGCCGCACCGCCCACTGTGGCGCTCGCCGTCGCGTTCACGTCAGCGCCGGTGTTATTATAAGAGACATCCAGGCTGGCGACGGTCGCGCTGCTGAAGCCGGCCCCCAGGTTCAGGCTTGTGGTGCCGCTGGCTTGCAGAGCGATCTTACCGGTGGAGGTGACGATCATGCCCAGCGTGCCATTGGTCACTCCGACGCTGAGCGCCCCGGCGCTCAAGCTGGCGCTAGCACCGTTGGCAACGATCTGGATCTCATCATTCGCGCTGTTGCGGCGGAGGCCGAAGTCACCGGCCAGCGTGACGAAGTTCGCGATGGAGGCATTGAGGCCAATCACGCTGACGCTGGTGACGCCGTTGAGCACATTGATCGCGGCGCTGAGGGTGGTCGCGCCGGTGATCACCGAGAGTGTGCGGTTCACCGCCGCACCGGTGTTGTTATAGGAAACATTGATGCTGGTCGCCGTAGGACCGGTGACAAAGCCCGAGCCGAGGCTGAAGCTCAAGGAACCACCCGTCGTTTGCAGCGCGAATTTCTGATTCTCGTCGATGCTCAGACCGATGGTCGCGCCTGTGACGCCGACTTTCAAAGCGCTGCTGAGCTTCAGCTCAGCGCTGACATTGCCGCCGACGATGTCGATGACTTTCGCACTGCCCACCGTGGTGAGCTTCGCGCCGAAGTCACCGGTGATGGTGACGAAGTCCTGCACCACGGCCACGAAGCTGGTCAGCGTCACCGCGGTCACGCCAGGTTGCACGTTGTCGAGCGAGGCGGTCACCGCGCCGTCGATGGTGGTGGCGGAGATGGTCTTGGTCACCGCGGCACCCGTGCTGTTGTAAACCAAGCCGACGGTCGCAGTGGCGCTCGCAAAGCCGTTACCAAGGTTGATGCTGGCGAAACCGCCGGTGGTTTGCAGCGCAAGCTTGCCGGTGTCGGTATTGAGCACTGCAGCGAGTGTCGCGCCAGTGACGCCGACCTTGACCACGCTGCCGGCCTTCAGTTCGGCGGACACATTCGTCGCGGCGATCTCATACGTGTCGGCAGCAGTGCCTCTGATGAAGGCGAAGTTGCCACTCAGCGTGGCGAAGCCGTTGAGAGTCGCATTAAAACCGGTGGCCGTGACCGCCGTGATGCCGGACTTGGCCTTCAAGCTCTGAGTGATGGGGCCAACGGTGAAGGTGCGATCCTCATCAGCGCCCGTGTTGTTGAAGGAGATACCCGCGCTGGTGGCGCTGACGCTGGCAAAGTCACCCCCAAGGCTGGCCTGCAACGCACCAGCGGCGCTCACCGCGATGGTCGGCTTGGAGGTCAGCGTGGCACCCTTTTTAATGACCATGGCCATCGTGCCGCCGCTGATACCGACATTGATGGTACTAGCAGGTGTGGTCGGCAGCAGTTTGGCGCTGACGTTCTGGCCGACACCGATGATCTCGGAACGGTTCGCTGCGAGCGCGAAGCCGAAGTCGCCATTAAACTGGACGACGTTGTTCAGGATGGCGTAGAAGCCCTTGATGTTCAGCTCCGCGAGGCCCTTCTCCACCTGCACGGCCTTGGCATTGCCATTGATGTCCTTGGCGCTGCCACTCACATCCACACTCGTGTTGTTGAACTTCACCTCGACCTGCTGAGCACCGATGCTGCCAATATCAGCGAGCCCCACGCCAAAATCTGGTAGGCCATGAATATTGAGCGCGAACTTGCCGAAGCCGTCGATCAGCATGCCGAAGTCGGCGTTGATCGTGCCGATGCTGAAGCCAGGGATCGACAGGTTGATGCCCATGTTGATTCCACCGATGCTGAAGCCACCGAGACCGAAGTCACCGAGGGCTGGCAGACTTGGCAGCGAGGGCAAAGATGGCAGGCCGGCGAGATTGAACTCGGGGAAGTCTGGCAGATTCGCGGTGGGCCAAGCTGGGAGACCTGGCAGGCCGGGCAAGGTTGGCAGACTCACGCCACCGAGGTCAGGAATCGTCGGCAGGTTGATGTTTGGCAGGCTCGGATCCCAGGTCGGCAGGCTGGGGAAGTTCGGCATGTTGAAATCACCGAGGGTGAGCTTCTTGAAGCTGAGGTCGCCGGAGATGTCGATGAAGTCGAGGATCTGAGCGCGGAAATTGAAGGCGCTGACCGAGATGGTGCTCTTCTTGACGTTGATGGCCTGACTGAGGCTGCCGACAGTGACGGTGGTGTTCACATCCACGCCGGTGTTGTTAAACTCGACCTTCACCCGGTCCGCCGTGACTGTGCCGACCGTGAAGCTGCCGGAACCGAGATTGAGCACCAGACCGCCTTCAGCCTGCAGCACCACACGGCTCAAAGAGTTGATGATCATGCCGACCTTGCCGTTGGTGATGCCAACCGCCAGAACGCTGCCGACCGAGAGCTTCGCTTCCACATTCTGCCCGACCACCACCAGGCCATCGCTGGTCTTCTTGAAGCCAAGGTCGCCGGTGACATTCGCGAAGTTATTGATCGTCGCGTTGAAACCTACTGCTGAGACCACGTTGACATTGTTGAGCGCATTGAGCGATGCGCTGATCGAGCCGATGGTCAGTGTGCGTGCCACATCGGTGCCGGTATTGTTGTACTTCACCGTCATGGTCGTGGCGGTGACGCTGGCGAAGCTCGGGCCGAGGTTGAGGTCCACCGCGCCGCTGCCGTCGATGGCCAGGGTGCCATCATTCTTCAAGAGTAAGCCGACGGTGGCTCCGGTGAGGCCCGCTTTGACGGTGCTGCCAACTTCGAGGCGGGCGGTGGCGTTGGTGGCAGCAGCCAGGAGGTCGGTTCCGCTCTTTTGGAAGCCGAAATTGCCCGAAAGCGTGACGAAGTCGGCGATGCTGGCCGTGAAGCCCGTGACAGCGACTGTACTATAAGGAGAAGCGACGGACCCCGTCGTCAGGTTGAGCGCTTTGCTGACTCCGCTGACCGTGAGGGTCTGGGTGACGGCTGCGCCGGTCGAGTTGTAATCCACACTGACACCCGTGGCCCCCACAGAAGCGAAGTTCGTGGGTAGAGTCAGCACCGGTGTGCCCGAGGCGCTGAGAGCAATGCCGCCAGTGGACGGGAGAAGCAGGCCAAAGGTGGCGCTGTTCACCCCGATGCTGGTGGCGGTGGTGATCAAAAGAGCACTGGCGTTGTTGGCGGCGATTTCGAGGTCGCTCGTGCCTTTCTTGAAGCCGAAGTCGCCAGTGAGGGTGACGAAGCCGTTCACATCGACGCTCAGGCCGGTTCCCGCGAGTGATTGCACTCCGGCGGCGATCGCGGGCAGGTTCACCGAGACGCCGCTGACCGTGACCGTCTGGCTGGTGATGGCTGAGGCGGTGGTGTTTTCGGTCAGAGTGACCGTGCCGGTGGCATTGACGAAACTTGACCCGGCGGTGATGGCGAACTGGCCGGTTCCATAGACCACTCGGGTGCCATTCGGGTTGAGCAGCACAGCGAGGTTTGCCGCGCTGATGCCCACCGAAGCGCTGCCAGCCGAAAGCAAAGCGCTCGCGTTTTGCGCGACGAAAGTGATCAGGCCGCCGGTCTTTTGCACCCCGAAGCTACCGCTCAAGGTGGCGAAGCTGCTGATGGAAAGATCCAAGCTGGCAGATATTGCAGGCTGGCTGGTGAAGTAATCGCTGAAGACTTTGCCCAATGCGTCGCGAGCAGATTGGAGACCAGCGGAGATTTGCAGGCCGAGCGTGCCTGCTGGGTTGCCTGGAATCTCCTTCACCACCAACTGGAGCTTGGTGGCCGTTTGGACGATCTCGAAATAGAGGCCGCCGTTATTAAAGAGGCCGGTCGCATTGGTGAAAGTTCCGGTCACGCTGCCCGCCGTCAAAACATCAAAAGTCTGGCCGGCGGAAAGGGTGAAGCCATTGCTGATGCTGACAGCCAGGGTGCCATTCAATGCCGCCGTGCCGGTGACGGTGAGGTTAGAATAATTCGTGCCACCGATGCCGACAGTCACGGTGGAGCCGACCGTGACGGTGGTGGTGTCGCCGCTGTTGAGAGTCAGGCTGGGCAGCGAATCGAGCAGGCTGCCATAGGCCGCCATGGCCTCAGCAACAAACGGCACCCCGGCCTCAATGGCTCCCGTTTGATATTCCAAAACCCAGTCGCCGGTCAAATTAGCAGCCCCGGTGGCATTGGTGGAGGCGGCAATGTCGGCACCAGTGACCTGTGCGAGCCGCGAAACGAACTGCGCCCCTTTGTCACTTTGAGCGACGTCGCAGCCATACAGCAAAATGTCACCACCGGACTTCAAAGCCGAGCCCCAGGAGGCGATGGCGGACTCGTTTTCGGACAGCTTGGATTCAGTCAGGACCAGATTCCCCAACCGCAAAGCTCCGTCTCCGCCATGCGCCAAAATGTGGATCGAATCCAGATTGCGGAAGTTTTTGAGCAACTCGGTGATCTGCTGGATGCCGTTGGACTGCGTGTCCAAAACGAGCACCTGGATGTTGCTGTTGTCACTTTGCAGCCCTTCGATCAGGGGGCTAAAACCGCTCACGGCACCATCAATGAGGATGAGTTGCGCAGGCACGGACTGCGAGCCGGATGGGGCACCCGTTTCGCTGTTTTGATAAATCGTTGAATCAGAAAAGTTTGTTACGTCAGAGGAGAGATTAGCTGCGGCCGGGGGGCCATTGGCGGCTCGCAGCGTTTCCACCAATTCACCGGTCATGGTGTTGCTGGCAGGCTGTGCTTTGGAATCGGTTAAACCCGCTGCAAGCGCGGCAGGAAGCAGCGCTTCGGCGGCTTTTTCATCGGCTTTGGCCGCAACTTGGACCGTATCGCTTTGAGCCGACTGGTCGGCGTTTTCAGGAGCCAGGGGCTCCATTTTGGTCTCAGTGGCGGCGGGAAGCGCCTCGGTTTCACCAAAAGCGGACTGTAACAAAGTGGCACTCGGCGTGACCGTGATCTCAGGGCTCAGGGAGGTGCTGCTTGGAATCATCAACACCACCTGATCGGTCGATGCATCAGGTGGTGGTGTGACCGCCATATCCACCACCGGCTGAGGCAGCTCAACGGGCACGCCAGAAAGCAGGATGCGCGGCTCCATCATTTCCAGCGCAAAGCTATCGACCGCGTGCCGATTGACGCGGGCGGGAGATTTGGACTGAGGGTGACGTGCGCGCATGATAGCCGGACAGAATGTTAAACTTTTTGCAAATTATCCATGTGATGTCGAGTTTTTTTAAAACAAAACTCCCAATCTTGGAGAACAAGATTACGGACTCTGTGTTACCGCAAATTTTGCACCATCTGCACGCCCCATGGTGAAACCGAGTGAGCGGCGGATTTCCTCTTCGCTAATCATAATGCCACGGCGGCGTCTCACAGCCTGACGGCGGGCAATCGACTGGGACCAGCGTAGCAGCCCGCGCCCGAGACCTTGTGCCAGCCAAGGGATCGAAAATGAGCGCCGCCAGAGTTTTAAAATGAATTCCGGCACAAAACGCTTCAGCACTGCGTCCTCCGAACTATAAAAGGCGATCACCCCGCCCGGATCACCCTGCCGGGCCGCACGACCGAACAACTGCCGGTCCACGCGGGGACTCTCATTGACCTCCGTGGCCACTACATGCAAGCCGCCCAAGTCTGCCACGCCCGACCCCAAACGGATGTCCGTGCCGCGTCCGGCCATGCCGGTGGCAATGATGATTTGTTTCTCCTGGCCAGCCTGTGAGACGATTACGGCTTCCTCGCGATGACGCCTTGCATTGAGCACTTGGCCTCCGGGCAGGCCGTGATTGTGGAGCAGGTCCGCAATGACTTCGCTGCTCTCCACCGTGTGAGTGCCGATGAGCAACGGCTGCCCACGAGCATGACGAATCTTGATCTCATATAGCAGCGCTGCGTCGCGGTTTTCCTGAGTGGCATAGAAGCGAATTCCGGCAAAATGACGCTGACACGGCAGGTGGCGCGGGATGGAAACGAAAGGAGCGGCGTAGGTGTGCCAAATCTCAGCCGCCGCCTCTCGGAGGGTGCCTGAGGCTCCGGCGAGACGTTGGTACTTGCGGAAAAACGCTTGGAAGGACGTGCGGGCCAGAGTTTCGGAGGGTCCCGAGATCTCCAGACCTTCTTTGGCTTCGATGATTTGGTGCAGTCCCTGGCGCCAGGTGCGCATCGGCATGGGACGACCAGTAGCGGGGTCCACGATGACCACTTTGCCCTCATCAATGACGTACTGCTTGTCCCGGAGGAAGAATTCGCGTGCCTCCAGGCCCAAGCCCATCAGTTCGATGCGCCGACGCTCACTGGCCCAAAGGCCGGTCCGTGGCAGAGATAGTTCCTCATTCACCCGTTCGAGGCCGAGAGGTAGCAATTCGATGGTACGTGACTCTGCATCCACTCGGTAGTGACGAGTTGGGTCCAGGGCTCGTGCCAACTCCCAGACGGCATGGGCTGCGGTGGCGATCTCTCCGGCATCCTGGATGCGGCTGATGATCAGTGGTGTGACGGCCTCATCGATCAACGCGTGGTCCGCTTCATCAATGAGGGCGGTGTGCAGCCCTCGCTGCACGGGAGCCGAATTCGAAGACCTGTCTGTCAGCACGCTAAACAGACGTGAGGAAGACTGCCTGACCGTGCCGCTGATACCCATGCGGAGCCGGTCGCGCAGGTAATCTGCCGCCACTTCCTTGGCCGTGGTGTAGGTCACACCGCAGGCGTATCCCGCCCGTCGAGACGTTTCGTCATGTTCCGAAAGAACGGCACCCACAGACAAGCCAGCGCGGTCGTAGTAGCGGTGCAGCTGCCGGGAATCACGCTCCGCGAGGTAGTCGTTGGCGGTGATCACATGACAAGGCACACCACCCAGTGCCTGAAACGCTGCCGCAAGGCCGATTGCCAGAGTCTTTCCTTCACCCGTATCCACTTCGGCAAAAAAACCTTCCACCAAAGCGATGGCGGCCATCAATTGCACCTCATAGGCACGCAAGCCTAGTTCTCGGTGAGCCATCACCGCAAGAATCGCCAGCCCCTCACGGCACAAGGGCTGCCAATGCTGCGGTCGTTTCCGCCGTTCACGTTGCAAGGCATGAAACCGTTCGTTCAAAGTTGCATCCGTGAGCTGTTCGAGTTCCTCACGTAGCACAGCAATGGCACGCGCTTGTGTAGCAAGACGCTTGCGCTGCCAGGGACCGCGTTGGTACCTGCCGACGAGCCCATGCGCCCACACATCGAGGCCACGTCGAGGCTGCGTCGGAGCACGCTCCGTGAAACAGCGTTGATGTTCGGTGGGGGACATCGGTCAGAGCTTGTAAGTCCGCTGGAAGGTCTGCCGGAGGCTGCGCCACCACTGAGCAGCCAAGGGAGTGGATTCCAAAGTCATGCGGACCACCACACGCTGGCCGTGGAGCAGTTTGACATGGGTATCCGGCTGGAGCTGCGCTCGAATCTCGAAAATCGGCTCCGTAACACGTGTGCCTTCAGCTTCGGACTGCACCGCACCGGAACCAGTCTGTCGGCGGCCCTGCCCGGCTTGATTTTCAACGGTGACTTTGCCGCCACCGAGAATCCCCAAAGCAGCAGAGGGCAGATCCTGGCGCTCGGCCGGAATGGCGGTGAAACTGGCCACGCCAAGCGTGCTGCCCTCCTGCCCGCGCACACGCACTTCGGTGCCACGCACTTGTTCGGGAGAGAACAAACGTGAGACATCGTCCTGCCGCACCACGGCGGAAACCGCGAAAGCCTGCGTGCTTTGCACTGCGCCCAACTCCAGCCCACGCGGCAGCATGCTGCCCTGAAATTGGAAGGCATCCGGTGCCAGCCAAAGTCCGTCACAGGGGGCACTTACCGTTAGGGCTTGAGCATCCTCATCCAGCCGAGCGCGGCGCAGGTCGAGGGCATGAAAGTAGGTTTTCATGCTCGCATAACGGGCAGGGTCGGTATCCAAAGCCAGCCGCTGATGGGCTGCTGCTAGCGCCAACTGGCCGTTTAAAAGATCCCGCTCATGGCTTAGTTCTGCATTGTCCAATTCCACCAACGGCGTGCCCTGTTTCACCTGGGTCCCGGATGGCACCAGCAGCTTCAGCAAACGGCCATCGACTCCCACATAGACGCGGGCAAAAGGCTCGGCCCGCACAACGCCTTCCGCACGGAAATAGTACGGCATGGGAACCAGAACCAAGAATGCCAGGATTAGCGCAACGAGCCCCCCGCTCACCCCGCAGGCCCGGAAACGGCAGCGCTCCAGTTTTGGACTGTATAAGAGGTATTGGATGGATTTGAAAATCGGCAGCACCACCCACATGAACCCAAACACCAACGCCATGAGCACGCCGAAACCCAAGTAGTGCAAGGACACGATCAACAGGATGCCAAAGGTGATCATGAGCCGATAAGCCCACGAACTGACCCAATAAATCGCCAACCAGACGCCTTCATGCGTCGTTCCTGCCGGACTGCGCGAGGACTTGAGGCCGAAAAGGTACCGATCCATCAGGAAACCCATCATCTGCGAAGCACGGCCTTGCAGGTTCGGCAGCTCCAGCCAGTCGGAGAGCATGTGGTAGCCGTCGTAGCGCAGCAACGGGTTGGCGTTGAAGGCGAGTGTGACCACCGAGGCAGCGATGACGGCATTGAAGGCCAGATTGTGCAGCGCACCCGTGCCAGCGTGCGCCCAGACAATGGCAGCGATGCCGGCAAATCCCATTTCCACCAGCATGCCGGCCGCACCGACAAGGATGCGGTGCCATTTGTTGGGAAACGCCGTGCTGGCAGATGCGTCCACATACGGCAGCGGGTTGAACAGCAGCAGCATCACGCCCATTTCCGGCACCTCACCTCCCAGTCGGCGGCAGGCGTAGCCATGACCAAACTCATGCAGCACCTTGATGAATACCATCACAGCGTACATCCACACCAGATTGGCCGCACCCAACAGACCCGAGCTGTCGTCAACAAAAGCGGCCCAGTTCGACACCACTTCAGCACTTCCCCAGCCGACCAGGCCCAGCCAGATAAGCAAACCCCAGCGTGAAAACACCACGTTACCCACCCACGCCGTGGCACGCAGAAACGAATCCGGGCACCACAAGGGCACGCGGAAGAACAGCAGACTCGACCAGCGTTGCACGGCTTCCCGCCGTTTTTCGGTGGCAAAGACCTCGGCCAGACCATCTACATCCCCTTCACTGTCACTGCGCAGCAGACCGGCACGGTGCAGCTGGCTGAGCAGATGCACCACCTCACCTTGACCGGGAGCATGATCAGGTTCTGCCGTCATGCAGCGTTCCCAGGCTTCCCCAACAGTGTCGGAACGCTCCAATTCCGTGATGAACGTGTAGGCGGCAGGCCGCACGCGGAAGAATTTGCCGCTCAAGTGATCGCGCAGGACATACCAACGCTGCCCACGGAAGCTCTGCGCATGAATTTCGACCCCGGGCCGCAACCGCACCCGGCGTGGCGTCACTTGGTGCCACGATTCGTCAAAAGTTGGCAGGGGTGCACTCATCGTCGTTGGTTGTTACCACCACAGCCACAGCCGCAGTGTTTCCACGGTGCGATGCGCCAGCACCCACAGCAGACTGCGCCGTCCGGCCACGATTTTGCACACACCGCTCATGCCCGGCCGCCACCAGTCCTGCGACGGATCGGTGATCTGCACACGCAGCAGGAATACATTCCCCTCAGAGCGTACTTCAGCCACCGGCTCAAAACGATCGACCAAGACCTTGAAAGCTTCACCCGGGCGGCTGGCAAAAACGACTTCGCCCTTTAAACCTTGCGCCAGGAAACCGATGTCACGCTCATCCACCTGCAGCAGGCCGGTCAGGTCGCGCAACTGCACCATTTTCAACAGCGGTTCGCCCAATTGCACGGGAGCAGAAAGCCGCTCGCGCAGATCACCTTCCACCACGACACCGTCGAATGGGGCGCGCACCTCGGTTTTGGCCAAACGATGCCGTACGATGGCCAGTTTCGCGTCTTCCTGCCGCACACGAGCTTGCGCCATCAGGGCTTCGGCCAGTTTGTTTTCGGCCTCGTAGCTGCGGGCTTCACGCTCGCTGCTGTCACGCGTGGCCATGCCATTGGCTTCTTCCAGCAGCAGTTCACGCCGATCCAAAGTGAGCAATACAGTGCCTTTTTTCACCACATCGCCGAGATGATAGCGCACCTCGTCGATGTAGCCGGAAAAGGGTGCGGTGCTCAGCAGCGCCGAATCGGTCTTGAGCAGGAAAGGCGCACTCACTTTGTGATCCACTGGGATGACAGCCAGACAAATCACCGTCACCAATAGCGCCAGCACGGCCAGTTTCGGCCCCGTGTGCTCCACGCCCACCAATCGAGCAGCTTTAGCACGCAACGCACGCCAAGCCCGCCGACCCCACCATCCAGACCGCTGATGCAAGTTGTACAGCCTGCTCGCCACCAGATCACAGGCCAGTCGCAGGCGCTCCAGATCGGCCTCCGCCCAACGTCCGGTCACGGCTTCACGTTCCACGAGCAAAACACCTGCGGCAGCCCCTTCGCCATCGCGCAACGGTGCCGAAAGCAACGCCTGATCCTCATGACTGCGGCTGAAGGCCTGATGCTCGCGAGTAACCGCCCGACTCTCTGCAATGGCCGGAAAAGCCACTTCATTGTTCTGATCAGCGCATTCCTCCATCGTGTGCACGATCGCCTCGGCCTCCTGAAGATTCTGCGCCACCCGGCCGCCATGACTGGTGGCGATGAGCTTGAAATTCACTCCTTCACGCCAACCGAGCGTCACTCGACTGCCACCCAAAATGGCCGCCACGCGATGGCAGAGCCGCAAACCTGCTTCAAGCATGGTTTTGCAACCTCCCATGTCGAGTCCAAGGTCCAACACCTCGCGCAACGTGAGCAGTTGCTCGCTTTGGCGGCCCTCACGACGCCGCGCTTGATACGTTTCCGCCAGCAGGCGCAGTTCGCGGGCGGTGGCATCGGTGTCCTCGCACTTGGCCTCCAGCAGCACCAGCCAGAGCTGCGGACTCACCGCACCACTGCCGGGCATGCTGAGCACCATGACTTTGGGAGTCCAGATATGCAGACCGGCTGCCACGAATTTTCCCAAGGACGGCACGACACCGCTCTGCACCACCCGCTGCGCTGAGGACGGTCGATCCTGGGCCACCACCCGCACAGAATCCACCCCCTGCCCTGCCTGCAACAACAGGCAGGTGCCATCCGCCTCAAAACGCGCCCGGGCCAGAGCACACCAGCGCGGCCAGAAGACTCCAGGTTCCCCGGCGAAGGAAGCCAGGAAGTCAAAGTCGCTCAAAGGCTGAATCCTGGCACTCATTGCAGGGGAAACTTGGCGCGCACTTTCATGCCCGGCCGCGCCTGGCCGTCCTGGTTTTCGAGCAGCAGGCGCACGCGAAACAAACCGCTGCGTGCATCCACCTCAGGGTCGATGAAATGTACCTTCGCCCGGCCTTGCAAGGGCGGTGACAGCTCAGGGAAATTGATCTCGATCTCCTGCCCCAGCTTCAGCACTGACAGCATCGTTGCCTCCAGATGAAACAACAGGAGCAGGCGGTCCACCTCCATCACCTGCATGATCGCCTCCGCCTCATTCACGGCCTCTCCGACTTCATGCAAGCGATGCACCACCACACCGGTAAGCGGAGCGTGAATCTCACGTTCGGCCACCTCGGCTTCGGCGATCTTGAGATCGGCCTTGATGCGTTTCACCTCCAGTTCCTTCGCCAGCGCCTCGTCCTTACTGGAGACATTCTGCTCGAAGAGGCGCTTTGCGGCATTGGCATCAAACTGCGCCTTCTCCAGCATGAGCTGCAGGCGCTCCACGGCCACTTTTTCCTTCGCCGACTCCAAATGGACGATGACCTGCCCCTCCTTGATGCGATCACCTTCCGCCACGGAGATGCTGGTGATGACCTCGCGCAAGGACGCGCTCAGGATCACGGCACGGAACGGCTTGGCGACTCCTTCACGCCATTCTGGAGCGGAATTCTGCGCCATGCCTGCCGAGAGTATGGACAGGCAGACAATCGCAAAAACAGGCAGATAGCAGACACGCATGGCAGGGAGAGAACAATCGACGGAGTTAGCTGATCACCGTCGCCCGGTTCATTCTCCAGCACGGTTGCTGCGACCAAAGAACTTGCTGATGCGGTCGCCCAAAGTGGTTTTCTTGGGCGTAACGGTGGCTTTTTTCGTGGCTTCCACGGTTTTCGGTGGCACCACGGCGGATTTGACGGGCTGGGGCAGCAGATTCACCGGCGTGACAGCAGGCGGCGGTGCAGGTTCAGTAATGTTGATGCGCTGCTTCTGCAGCAGAGTTGCGGTGGTGAGATAAAGATCCGCAAGGCTCTTGTTAAAATCCGCCAAGGCTGCCAGTTCACGGCTTTGAGCCTGTGAGTAGTTGCGCTGCAATTGCAGGACCTGATAGCTGGTCGAAACACCCTGCTGAAGACGCTTCAATTCCGCTTCAGCGGATTGACGTGCGGCCTCGCGGCTCTTGCGCGTGGCGGCTAGTCGCTCCTGATCGATTTGCACCCGGTTATAAACCGTGTCCACTTCCAGCAGCACCTGCAAACGCAGCTTCTCCGCCTGCCGCACCGCCTGTTCCTGCTGGTGGTAAGCCAGCCGCTCGGTGGCTTTTTGATTGTCACGATTCAGCGGCACCGAGAACTGCACGCCCGCCGTCCATTCGGGACCCTGACTCTGAAACGCGTTGGAATAGGTCTGACCTATGTTGCCATCCAGGCCATGCATGCCGCCGCTGGCCACAAAATCCAGCCGCGAGAGGGATTGATTATGCGCCAGTTGTGACTGGGCATGGCGCGCATTGATGAATTCCTCCGCCTGCTTGACTTCATAGCGGTTGTTGACCGCCAGCCCCATCAATTCGGTACGGTTGGTGGGGGGCAAGTAATCACTCAAGCCATCGACCGGCACAATGCGAACGCTCTTGCTATACACATCATTGGAACGCTTGAACAAAAGCTGCAGCGCGTTCTGGCGCTCGATATATTGCAATTCGGCCGCCAGCACTTCTTCTTTGCGCTGATAAACGCCTGCCTCGGCCACCACCACGTCGTTGTTTGCCGCCACACCCTCCTTGCTGCGCTTGCGGGTGTCTCCCAGCAGTTTTTCCGCCAGGTCAATCCCTTCCTTTTGCACGGCAATGTTCTCGCGGGTGAAGATCACGTCGTAGTAGCGCTTCATCACCTCGGCGACCACCGCTGACGTGCGCGACTGCCATTCGTAGTCCGCAATCTTCGCATTGGCCTTGGCGATGCGGATTTCGGCCAAATTAGCGTCTTTCCCATAACCTCGCAGCAACGGCTGGGTGACGGTCAGACCGGTGAAGGTCTCCCACTCAGGATTGAAAATCGCCGGCGGAATACGGCGGTTGAGGCTGTTGTTCAGCACCCGCATGGTGGTGCCCAGTTCAATGGTGGCCCCCGTGGCGAGCTTGTCCACCAAGGTCAGCTTGCTCACATGATTGCGCTGCATGAAGACATTCGGTGTGGTCAGGATCGGCGTGGCCCCAGGATTGATGCCGCCACCGGTCGCAATAAAGTCCTGAGTGTTTTGCGGTGTGCGGATGGATTGATAAACATAGCTGCCTTCAAGCCGCGGGTTAAGTGTTTGGTTGGCCACCTTGATTTTCTCCAACTCGACCAGACGCCCAAGGTCCTGAATCATGATGTCATTGTTGTTTTCCAGCGCCTTCAGAATCACCGCACGCAGGCTCAGACGCTCTTCTGCGGCTGATTCAAGAGCCCGTGCTGGGGCGGACAACACTATAAGCACTGGCAGGATGCTCTTCTGTAGCCAAGGGTGGATGATATGGCGATGTTTCATATTTATCTGCTATGTCTATGCTGCCGGCGGGAACTTTCCCAGACTTTATTAGCGCCAACCATGCTGTGTATGCAAAAAAGGAGATACTTTCGCAAGACACAGCTTTTTGGCCGCTCTGTTACCAAAAATACAGATTTAACTCCCAGCGGACTTGCCCGACCGCTTGCTCCAGCTTCGCAGCGCACTGAAGGCGGAACAGAAACGGCTCAACAGCAGCGTTCAGGGCGTCTTCTTGAGCTGGCGATCTGTCGTGGTGCTGCTGGCGTCCACCTTTTGCTTTTTCAGACCCTCCTCCAGCAGCGCCTCAAACTCCCGCCGCAGTCCTAGTGCTTTGCGTCCACTGATGTCTCCCTTGTCGAGCGCCTGAATGAGGTGTTTGACAATCATGACGCACTCAGAGGGCCTTGCGGCGTTGTTCAGCCTCAGGGCGACCGTTTTCCAGCGCCTGAGCACATAATAGGCGGATTCGCTCCAGTCCTGCGCCTGGAGGAGATTGGGCAGTTGTCGCAGGAGCGTTTCTGCCTGCTCAAGCCTGCTCAAATCCTGCAAGGTCAGAAAATCATAGACTAGCAGTGAGGCGGCACCGGCTGGGAGGCGGCCATCCACGCGCACGCGGTTCAGCCACATTTCCGCCAGGGCGTGCGCCTCCTCCAGACGGTGCAAATCCCGCAGCGCAGCGACCACCTTACCAGCCTCCCACTGGGTGTCAGGGGACATCGTGCCCTCCTGCTGGTCATACGCGCTCAAGGAGGCACGGCGGAGCTGCAGCACGCCCTCGAGATCACCTTTTTTTCTCAGCATTGCAACCAGCCCGTCCAAGGTGGAGTCCGCTTTGACATAACCAGGGCCGACGGTGTGCCAGTAGATGTCCATGGCGTGGCGACTATGGGTGATGGCCTCCTCGATGAAGCCGGCCTCGCGGCAATGCTTTGCCAGGCGCCCATAGGCCCGGCCGGTGGCCACATCACGATCACCGAGCTCCTTCACCGCCTGCTCGCAGGTATCACGCCCCAGCTTCAGCGCCTCCTCGTGCCTACCTTGATCAAAGATGGCCGTCATCCATTCGATTCGGCAGATGGTGAGATCGGAATAGTTGTTTCGATGCTCGTAATGCGCCACGCATGTCCGCAGCAGCTCCTCCGCCTCCTGCAACGCAGCGGGTGTGCCGACCTCTTCGAGCAATTCGACTGCGAGAGCATACTTGGTGTTGTAAATCGGCGTTTCTCCCACGTCCAAATGCGCCACCTGCCATGCGAGAATGCGGCGTAATTCGTCACGAGCCGCACGGGACTCGTCACTTGCAGCGTCAGCAGCATGCATCGTCTTGAGCGCCACACGATAACGCAGATCCCACAGCAGCGGATCATCCGCCTTCAGGCCGGACTCCAACTGCGCTAAAACCTGACGGAAGACCTCTATGTCTGCCGGTTTTCTCAGCATATCGGACAAATCCACCAGCAGCTCCGCCTTCCGCACAGGGGCTCCCTGAAACGCCTTTACCTTCTGCAACAAATCAATGCGTATTTGATCTGAATCCACTTTTGTGCCAGCCAAACGCTTATTTGTGGAGCGCACAGCCGCCAGCACGATACCTGCGAACTCATCCGAATCAGCCTTTTGTTGGAGGGCCTGTTGTTCCGCCCTCTGGGCCTTCACAGCTTGCCAGAGCGAGATGCCGGTGCCCGCGATCAGCGCCGCCGCAGTAGCCAGAATACCCAGAGTGGCCGCCTTGTTTCGCAAGGCCAGCTTCCATAATCTTTCAAGCGAACCTACTGCTCTGGATTGAATCGGTTCCCCGCTCAAAAACCGATCCAACTCGTCCGCTAGGAATCCCGCGCTGGCCAGCCGACGGGCAGGCTGCTTTTCCAGGCAGCGTAGAATCAATGTGGCTAGGTCTGGCTGGATACGCCGAAGCGAATTTGCCGATACATTGGCAGACTTCATTTCACTCAATTTCTTTCCAGAACGCACCGACAACTTTCCGAAAGAACTGAGCTTCGGCTCCTCCTGAGTGATGCGCCGCATCACCTCCACTGCGCTGCTGCCTTGGAAAGGGAGCTTGTCCGTCAGGATCTGATGCAGCATCACACCCAGCGCCCACACATCACTCACCGTGGTGATCTGCTTCACGTTCCCCGCTGCCTGTTCCGGGCTCATGTACTGCGGCGTGCCCAGGTGCGACTGGCTGTGCGTCATCTGCAAATCCGTATCCAGCAGCTTCGCCAGCCCAAAGTCCGACAGCATCGGTCTCCCGCTCCCATCCAGCAGGATGTTTGCCGGTTTCAGGTCACGATGCAGCACGCCGTGATCATGGGCATGTTGCACGGCACGCGCGATGGTGCTCATGAAGGCCGCCGCCTCGCGGTCCGGCATCGCGCCACGCTTTTTCAATCGTTCGGCGAGTGATCCGCCCTCCGCCAGGCGCATCGTGTAGTAGGGCATGCCATCATGCTCGCCACTTTCGTAAATTGGCACAATGTCCGGGTGGTCCAGCAGCGCCACCGCCTGCGTCTCCGCCTGGAAGCGCGCTCTCTCCTCGCGGGAGGTGAATTGCGCATGGCGCACCACCTTCATCGCCACCACGCGGCGCAGCTTTAAATCCTCCGCCTCATAGACGATGCCCATCCCACCGCTGGCGATCTCCCGCAGCAGGCGGTAGCCGGCAAATTCACAAGGCAAAGTCAAAGCCCGCGTGGGCACAGCAGTAGCCAAATCAGCCTCCCCGGTGATGTGATCCGCATCGAGTCCCTCCCGCAACAAGCAGACCAGACAAGCACCATCCCGATCTAGCTTGCTAGAGCACACAGGGCAGGTGTTTGGCGGACAGAGGGGGCTCATGCAGCGATGGACAGCAGGCTAATGAGATAGCGCAGTTCATCGTCCACTTCCTCATCCTTCGATACAATGTTTCTTACTTCCGTGCGCAAGAGAACGCCGAAACGCCGCCGCTGATCCGTGGCGGCCTTGCGCACCGCACCGTGGGTCATGCCATGGCGCAGCGCCATCTCCTCCCAGTCTGGGCCAGCCCGGCTGGTGGTAAAGTTACGCCGCCGTAACTCCAACAAAAACTCCCTGTTCTCGCGCTGCTCGAGCTCCTTCTCCAGCCGTTTCATTGCTTGATCCACCAAAGCACGCGCCCAGCCGTGGTCATAGGCCGTGTCGGGCGATTTGCCCTCGATCAAAGCAGGCTCATCCACTTGGGAATCCATCTCATCAATGCTCAGGAAAGCGGCACCTCCACCCCGTTTTGCCGCGCCGTTTCGGTGATGCTCATTGATGAGCCAATTGGTGAAACACCGCAGCAGGAAGCTGCGGAAGCGCACCTCACCGCGCTGGACATTTTTGAGCATGTCCCTGGACAGCAGGTGCTCAAAGAACCCCTGCACCTCGTCCGAAGCCACGTCATGAGACGCTCCCCGTTGCCGGGCAAAAACATACAACGGCCGCCAATACGCTTGTGCCAGCCGCTCCAAGCCTGTCAGAGCTTCGGTTTCCTCCTTGGCCGCCTGAATCATCGACCACATGGTGTCCGGAAATAACCCGCTGTTTTCGGCGGGCGGATGGACGGTTTGTGATAAGGGGCCGGGCGGCATGTAAATTCAGCAGTTCATCAGAAAAGTCCAAATGATCTATGGCGGATAATTTATACAGTGATCCCAAAGTTCAAAGAGTACCGATGTAAAAAACGCAAGATTTGGCTTTGGATGTATCACACTACTTGCTTCGGCAGCATCTTCGCCACGATCCACAGCAGCGCACCAACGACCAAGGCCAGCGCGGCCCAGAGCCAGGGTGAACCTTTGCCGCTGAAAGTGGGATCGGCCTGGTAGCCGGGGAGTTTTTCTTCGTCACCGAGCGTCGCTGCGACTTTGGTGGCGGTTTCGAATTCGCGGCGCACGAGTTGGAGATCGTAGCGGGTGTGGGTGGCGCGGCGGTTGCCGTAGCAGAGATGAACGGGCGTGGTGTCGGGCACGCGGAACAGCAGACGGACGATGGGATACACGACGCGCACGGCGGTGAGCTG
>JAYVIO010000377.1:0-7757 GCA_043770175.1 Verrucomicrobiales bacterium
CTCGAAACCGGCCGCCGCCATCAACTCCGCGTCCACCTCTCCGACATGGGCCACCCCATCGTCGGCGACGCCCCCTACGGCGCCAAAACCGACCCCGCCCGCCGCCTCGCCCTCCACGCCAGCGAACTGCGCTTCGAGCATCCCGCCACCGATGAAGAAATGGTGTTTGAGCTGCCGCTGCCGGGTGTTTTAATGAAACTCATCGATCCCTCATCGTGAAAACAGCGCTCCTTGGTTTTCGAAAATAGCAGCCTGCATTCCGCTGCGCACGGATTCAGGTCGTGCGGTCAATGGCAATGACGATCCAAGCGGCTTGGGTTCTCCGCGATTTGACGCCGGTCACGCACCAAATGCCGCATCGCCTCGGCGGACTCAGAAACATTGGAAACCAGTGGCTGATCGTTTGCAGATGTTCACATAAAGCCTGGCATCTTTTTCTTTTTTGGGTATGAAGACATCGGACGACTGGCGGAGGTCGAAACGATCCTTCAAACCGTCGCAGCCGTGCTCAGCGCGAAGCCGTAAGCGTCTTTGGACTGCGGTCGCGAAGTGAGGAACGAACGCAGCTACCGCTTTCCGCAGACCGGTTTGTTGGCGAGGGCCACGAGACCCTCGAAAGCGGCGGCTTTACCCTTTCAGGGTTGCGCAGCCGCACTCCAAAGACTCAGTGCTTCGACTTCACCAACTCCAGCAGCCACTTTCCGCTTGACGCACCTTCTTCAGAGAAGGGTGCAAATTCTTGACAGAATGGCAGCATTCAGGACTTCAAGACAGGAGAGTGTCGGGGCGGTGTTTGTTTCTGACAGGTCTCGGTTCGTTCGCTAATCGCCTGGCGTTTTCCGTGGCAAACAGGCAGAAATCATTGAAGTACCCAGCGGCTTCGAGTTTCCGCCCAAGCGGGCGCTTGAACCCAATGAGCAAATGACCTCGAATGAAAACCGCGCTTCTCTTCCTCGCCTTCTCCTCCATCGTTCAAGCCGCTGACTGGCCGATCTGGCGCGGACCGAATCATGACGGCATCTCGACCGAAAAGCTGGCCGGAACAGAAGTGAAGAAACTCTGGAACGCACAGATCGGCATCGGCTTCGCGTCGTTCACAGCCGCCGATGGCCGCGTTTACACGACAGGGCATGCGGATGGCAAGGACACCGTGTTCTGCTTTGACGCGGCGAGTGGCAAGCAGGTGTGGAAGCACGAGTATGCCGCTGATCTCGGCGATAAATACTACGAGGGCGGCACTTCGGCCACGCCGACGATTGAAGACGGCAAGGCGTATCACTTGAGCCGCTGGGGCGATCTGTTTTGCTTCGATGCAGCCTCGGGCAAGGTTGTATGGCAGAAGAACATCCAGAAGGAGACCGGAGCGGACATTCCCGACTGGGGTTTTGCCGGTTCGCCGCTGGTTTATGAGAAACTGCTCATCCTGAACGTCGGCAAAGCGGGCACGGCGGTCGAAAAAGCCAGCGGCAAGCTGGTTTGGAAATCGGACACGGCCAACGCGGGCTACTGCACGGCGTATCCGATCACGGTGAATGGCAAGGCGCAGGTCGTGTTGAGTTCGGGACGTGCCTACAAGGGCGTCGATCCCGCGAATGGCACGATGTTGTGGGAGCACACCTGGTCCACCAGCTATGGCGTGAATGCAGCGGACCCGATCCTCAGCGGTACGAAACTCTTCATCTCCTCCGGCTACAACAAAGGCTGCGCTTTGCTCGATCTCGCCTCCGCCACGCCCACGGAAGTGTGGCGCAGTCGGGTGATGAAGAACCAATTCAACTCCTCGGTGCTCATCGACGGCCATCTCTATGGCAGCGATGGCGATGAGGGCAAAACCGCCTCACTCAAGTGCATCGACTTCGCCACGGGCACCGAGAAATGGAGCGAGGTCAGCACGGGCTTCTGCTCGCTGATGGCTGCCGACGGCAAGCTCATCATCATGACCGCCAAAGGCGAACTCATCATCGCCAAGGCCAATGCGGCCAAGTTTGAGCCCATTTCCCGCACCCCGGTGCTTTCCGGCCGCTGCTGGAGCGCTCCCGTGCTGGCAAATGGCCACATTTACGCACGCAATGCGGCAGGCGAAATGACCTGCCTGGGGGTGAAGTAGGCCTCTTTCAGGCACGAAGATTGCGCTCTTGCCAATCCCGCGAAAGTCGCGATGGATAGCGCCCCTTTTACCCCAAAAACACCATGCCCAAGCAGACCATTCGTGACATCGACCTCGCCGGAAAACGCGTCTTTGTGCGCGTCGATTTCAATGTGCCACTCGATGAAAAAGACGGCCAGATGGTCATCACCGACGCCACCCGCATTCAAGAAACCTTACCCACGATCAGGTTCCTGATCGAGAAGGGTGCCAAAATCATCCTCGCCAGCCATCTGGGCCGCCCGAAAGGCCAGCGTGACCCAAAACAGAGTCTCGCCCCCGTCGCGCCTGCTCTCAGCGCCCTCATCGGCAAGCCAGTCGATTTCGCCAGCGATTGTGTCGGCGAAGAGGCGAAGGCCAAGGCGCTCGCGCTCGGCAATGGCGATGTGCTGTTGCTCGAAAACACCCGTTTCCATGCCGGTGAAGAAAAGAACGACGCCACACTCGCCAAGGGCATGGCGGATCTCGCCGAGATCTTCGTGAACGACGCTTTCGGTTCCGCACATCGTGCGCACAGCTCGACCGCTGGCATCGCCGACTACCTGCCCGCCGTTTCCGGCCTGCTCATGGAGAAGGAACTGACCTGGCTGCACGACGAACTCGAAAATCCTGCGCGTCCCTTCGTCGTCATCCTCGGCGGCGCGAAGGTGAGCGACAAAATCGGCGTCATCAATCGCCTGCTCGAAAAGGCCGACACCATCATCATCGGCGGCGGCATGGCCTACACCTTCCGCAAGCTCGTGCAGGGCATCAGCATCGGCAAAAGCCTCTACAAACCCGAGTGGGAGCCGATCGCGCAAGCGGCTCTGGACAAAGCCAAGGAGCGTGGCGTGAAGATTCTCATCCCCGTGGATGCCATGATCACCGACGCCTTCGACTTCGACGCGAAGAAGTTCGGCAACATCAAGTTCACCGGCGTGAACGAAAGCATCCCGGACGGCTGGGAAGGCGTCGATATCGGCCCTGAATCCGTGAAACTCTTCAGCGAAGAAATTTCCAAAGCGAAGACCGTCATCTGGAACGGCCCGATGGGTGTGTTCGAAATCAAAGAAGCTTCCAAAGGCACCTTCGACATCGCCGAAGCCATGGCGGCTAATGCCAGCGCCAAAAACATCATCGGCGGCGGCGACAGCGTGAAAGCTGTCAAGAAAGCCAAACTCGGCGACAAGATGACCTTCATCTCCACCGGCGGCGGTGCGAGCCTCGAACTCCTCGAAGGCAAAGTCCTGCCTGGAGTCGCCTGCCTGAAGGACAAATGACCCGAGCCGTTTACGGTGGTTTACAGTCGTTGACCGTGGTTGACGATTGCTTGCCCAAACCACTGTAAACAACCGTCAACCATCGTAAACCACTGTAAACTCCCCCATCCCATGCCCATCGCCCACTTCCGTAAACCCATCATCGCCGCCAACTGGAAAATGCACATGACGCCGCAGGAAACGGATGATTTCCTCCGTGCCTTCGCCCGTCTGGTGCCGGAAAAATGCCCGGTGCAGATTGTCGTCTCTCCGCCATTCGTCAGCCTGGCCAAGGCGCAGGATTCGTTGACCATGGCCCGCGAGCAGAATGTCGAGCTCGCCGCGCAGAACATGAGTCAGCACACCGCTGGCGCCTTCACCGGTGAGATCAGCGCCCGCATGATCAAGGAATGCGGCTGCAAACACGTCATCCTCGGTCACAGCGAACGCCGCAGCCTTTATGGCGAGACGAATGCCATCGTGAACGCCAAAGTTCTCGCCGCGCTCGAAGCTCGCCTGCATCCGATCCTCTGCATCGGCGAAACGCTCGCCGAACGCGATGGCGGCCAGCTTGAGCAGGTGCTGGAAAGCCAGCTCCGCGAGTCCCTGGCCGAAGTCGGCCCGCGCCGCGTCCTCGACTGCGTCATCGCCTACGAACCCGTGTGGGCCATCGGCACCGGCCGCACCGCCAGCCCGGAACAAGCGCAGGAAGCCCACGCCTTCACCCGCAAGGTGCTCGGCGATCTCTTTGGCGCAGACACCGCTGTGAAAATCCGCATCCAATACGGCGGCAGTGTGAAGCCCAACAACATGGCCGAGCTCATCAGCCAGCCTGACATTGATGGCGCCCTCGTCGGCGGAGCCAGCATGGAACCCGGCAGCTTCTGGGAAATCTGCCGTGCCGCCATCGACTGGGCGAATGCGAACGCCTAACCCGGCGGCGGAAAAGACTGACAACTCTGGTCTTGCAAGAACCTGGTGCATTTGTCCATACTCGGGCAAATGCGTACGATAATCCTCCCGATCCTCCTGTTTGCGCTGTCGCCATTGATGGCGCAGCAGGCCGTCGGCTGGAAAGCCGGCGCGGCTGACATTGACATCACACCGGACCATCCCGTCCGTCTCAGCGGTTACCACAACCGCACGAAGGAGCACGAAAAAGTGGGCCAGCGGCTCCACGCGAACGCCCTGGCTTTGCAGTGGAAGGACGATGCGCCGGCGGTCATCGTTACCGTTGACAACTGCGGCGTGCCGGCCTCGGTGCGTGCTGAGGCGCTTAAACGCCTCGCCACTGCCGGCAAGAAAGTGGCCGATGAGCGCTTTGCCCTGCACTCCAGCCACACCCATTGCGGACCGATGCTCAACGGCGTGCTGCCGTTTCTCTTCGGCGAGGATCTGCCCGCCGACCAGCAGCAGCAGGTGGAGCGCTACACCGAAACTCTCACCGCCAGCGTCGTGGAAATCATCAGCGCTGCACTGGAGAAAATGGAGCCCGCCACGCTCAGCTGGAGCACTGGCAAGCTCTACTTCGGTATGAACCGCCGCCTCAAGACGGAGGCAGGCATCGTGAACACCCAAAACTTCAGCGGCGCGGTGGACCGCGCCTTCCCAGTGCTGCGCGTCAAAAGCGCCGACGGCAAAAAACTCATCGCCACCCATGCCAGCTATGCCTGCCAATGTTCCACCCTCGAAAGCAACGAGGTGCATGGTGACTGGGCGGGTCTGGCGCATGATGAGATGGAACTGCGCTTCCCCGGCTCCGTCTGTTTGATCGCCATCGGCTGTGGTGGTGACCAGAACCCCTATCCGCGACGTGAAACTCGGTTTGCTGTTCAGCACGGCACCGCTGTTGCCAAGGAAATCGTACACCTCATCAACAGCCCCATGCTGCCGGTCGAGGGTCCGCTTCGTTGCTCGACCAAAGAGATTCTCCTGCCCTTTGACCAACTGCCCACCACAGCGGAATGGCAGGCCAAAGCCGCCGACAAAAACAAAGTCGTCGCGTATCATGCGGCCAAACATCTCGCCATGCTCGAACACGGTGAAAAAATTCCCTCGGCGCTGCCTTACGTCGTGCAGGTCTGGCATTACGATGACGATCTGCTCACCATCAACCTGCCCGGTGAGGTCGTGGTGGACTACAGCCTGCGCTTCAAAAAGGAATTCGATCCGGCACGCACCTGGGTCAACGCCTACACCAATGACCTGCCCTGCTACATTCCTTCACAGCGTGTCTGGGAGGAGGGCGGCCTCGAAGGCTCCGGTGCCATGATTTTTTTTGGCCGCCCCACACGCTTCGCCTCCGGCATCGAGAACATGATTACTGCTGCGGTAAAGCAGTTGGTGCCGGAGGAGTTCGTCCTTCGCCGCATGCAAAATCCACCGCCGCCCCTGGCCGAAGACGTCAAGCGGAAGTAAGTCGCAGCACGCGGACGCATTCGCGGCCTTCACGACCTGGAAAAGCCGCCTCCGGCACATGGCTTTCGATGATCTCGAAGCGCGGCTTAAACAATGCGGTTAATTCATCCATTGATATGCCAAACGGCGGCCCTGTTTCGCCAGGGTCCATCTCCGGGTTGATGAAAAACACGCCGATGAGCAGCCCGCCCGGCTTCAGTACTGAAATCACCGCGTCTCGATAACGTCCGCGCCACTCCGGATGCAGCGCGCACAGGCAGGTATGCTCAATGACGGCGTCAAACTGACCGCGATATTGAAACAAATCCGCGCAAACAAAGCGTTCCGCCAGTTCTGGATAACGCTCTTTTGCCCGTTGGATTGCCGTTGCCGAGATGTCGAGACCGATCGCGTCGATCCCGTGCGAAATAAGATGCGCCACATCATGCCCCACACCGCACCCCGGCACCAAAACCCGGCCGGCGAGTTTGTTCCGCTGCAGCCACTCCACCAGCGGCGGTGAAGGCGTGCCCTTGTCCCAGGGCGTGAAACCATCGCGATAACTTTGATCCCAGTCGGTGATGTTCACTATGGCTGTTTCTCCTTGTGATGCTTGATCACACCTTCCAGCGTGATCTGGCCGACGTCGCCGGTGAAGGTGACCTTGCTTTCGATCTCGTCGTTGGCATCGCCCTTGAAGCGATCGAGCACGGTGATGCTGCTCTGACCGCTGCCCGTTACCGCCTTGAGTTCGAGAGTGAGGTTGACGATGGAGACATTGCCTTCAAAACGGAGCGTCTGCGCGGCATCGGCCCCGCTGAGCACCGCCTCGAAATTGTCCGCGCCCGCGTTGTGGGTGATCATCCACTTAAACGGCTGCGTGTCACCGTTCAGGGTGCGCGTGCCTTCGATGAGAAAGCCGTTGTCGCCATCCGCCTTGCCCGTCCATTCTTCCTTGATGGTGACCGTGTTGTTGTTCTCGCCGTGAAGTTCGCCTTCAGCCTGCCACTTGCCGATGAAGTGCTTGAAGAACGCATGGGTGGACAAATCCGCCAGGGCAGGCGTTGTCATCAGAATGAATGCGGCGAGTAAGCGTTTCATGCGATGATGTCGTGAATGACGTTGCCGTAACTGATCGGCACCGGCCGGTTCGCCACATCGCGCACTTCAGTATCGTGGCGGATGCCCAGCAGGTGATACATCGTCGCGGCGAGATCATCTGGCTTCACCGCTTTCTCGGCGGGATGCTCACCATTCTTGTCGGATGCGCCGTGAACATAGCCGCGCTTCACACCACCACCCGCCAGCAGCGCCGTATAGCACTGCGGCCAGTGGTCGCGGCTTATGCTCTTGTTAATCTTCGGCGTGCGGCCAAACTCGCCGACCCACACGACCAGCGTTTCATCCAGCAGGCCACGCTCGTCGAGATCCGTCAAAAACGTCGGCAGCGTCTGCTCGGTGATCGGCAGATGATACTTCTCGATGATCGGGAACATGCGCGTGTCATTGAAGCCATGTGTGTCCCAGCCGCCCTCGGTCGTGCTTTGACCACCGATGCCCTGCGCGAAGTTCACCGTCACAAACTTTACACCCGCCTCGACCAGCCGACGTGCGAGCAGCAAACTTTGTCCATATGGCGAGCGACCATAGCCATCGCGCACCTTGTCCGACTCTTTCGTCAGATCGAAGGCCGCGCGCAGCTTCTCGCTGTGCAGCATCGACAGCGCCTTGTCGTAATAAGATTCGATGCCGCGTGCCTCGGCGGAGTAATCGAGCAGACGCGTCTGCGAATCGACGAGCTTCTGCAACTCACGCCGCGCATTGAGTCGCTCAAAAGTCACGCCACTGGGAAGACTCAGCTCCGGCAGCGCAAAGCCCGGCGCGTTTGGATCTCGCAGCACAATGAAGGGGTCATGCTCTTTGCCGATGAAGCTCGCACGCTGCCCCGGCGTCACGCTGCCATCGCCCACGATGTA
>JAYVIO010000378.1:0-7729 GCA_043770175.1 Verrucomicrobiales bacterium
TCGATGTTCACGCTCAACGGTCCTGGCTGGCCGCTGCCGTGCCAGACATAGAGTGTCGGCTGCGAGGCAAACGGCGGCATGATCATGAGCGGACGACGAACTACCTCAGTGCGCGATGAAAACAGCGGAAACTCCGGCAGTGAACACTGGCTCAAGCAGAGCACACCGATGGCGAGTGTGGCGAGGCGTATGACTTTCATGGCGGATGCAATTTTAGGAGCACAGGGTGCGCCGACGCAACAAGTCACTAGAGCCAGTCAAAAAAATTACGTTTCACTGGTTTCGCTGATTCCAGTAAATCTTGATATTCTTACTACGTCGCCCCGCGCCAATCACCTCAAGGTCGCGATCTCCATCCAAATCGGCACACACGGCATCCTCGCAGGCCATGCCGCCGTCGTCCAAAAACGCCTCCTGCCAGCCTGTGCCATCCTCCTTCGTCGTCCAGAACAGCTTTACCGCCACCTTGCCGATCTTCTGCTGCGCACGCCAGCCGACAACGATCTGACGGTTATTCAAGCCAAGCAGATCATGCGTGGCGATGGCGTGGCCATCCACGAGTTGATCGCTCAACACACGGCGCTGCCATGGGCCGTCCTTCGGTCCATCTGGTGGCGGGGTGTAGAGCACGAGTTTGTCGCCATGCATCGGCTCGATCGTCGTCACATACGGCTGACCACCCGCAAAGGCCCCATAACGCACTTCGCCCGCGCCTAGCAGTTCGGTCGAGTCCTTCGGATGCTGCGCGATCCATTGCTCCTTCCAGCCGTTGTCGGTTTGATTGAGCCGCACCACACCTTCGCGACCACACAGCAGCAAGCCTTCGGCCTCATTCGGCTGCGACGGGATGATGTCGAGGTTGTGGGTCTTGTGCATCGTGCCCTGCACCAGCGTCGTGTTCCATTCCTTGCGCGGATCTTCCGGCATGTGATAGGCCAGCACGCGCACACCCGCACCTTCGGCGTTCTTATCATTGCCACGACCATGCAGCGGCACCACCACGAGATCGTAACGTCCCGCACGATTGCGCACCCATTTCATGCGGTGCGTCGTCGGCTCATGCGTGAGCTTCACCGGCTCCCACTTCTGCGTACGATCCGCCGGCGGGATCAAATAAAACACCGCGCCGCTGCCCGTTGTGTCGCCCGGATTCCACTCCGCGCCCACGGCTATCTCACACTTGCCGTCGCCATCGATGTCACGCGCCGCGATGCACACATGGTCCTTCTCCGTCAGCTTTTCCGCGATGATGTGCTTCTTCCACGTCGGATTTTCATACCAGACGATCACATTGCTGTCCGCCAGCAGGATGTCCGTGCGGCGGTCGCCATTTACATCTGCCACCGCCAGTCCATAGCCAATGCCGACCGCGTTGTCGATCTCCTGCGCTTTGAAATTCGGTGTCTGTGCCTGCAAGCCGGCGGTGGCGGCCAGAAACGTAAGTAGGGATGGGAGTTTCATAAGGGAGGAGAAATGAGGCGGGTAAAACGCGGCGCGGGATCACGGCCTTGCGGTCGCTGGATACAACGGCACTTCTTGAGTCCTTCTCAATTCGCACACCGCCTGCGTGATCCGCTCCACACCGTTGAGATAGAGCATCGCCTTTTGAGGATTGCTGCAAGCGACGGCGCGGCGCTGGTATTCCTGAAGTGCCCGGCGCAGAAACGCATCAGGGCTTTCGTCATCATCGCGAATCATCTGATGCGTCCCTTCATTTCCGTCATGGAACCAGCCATCGTCCGATAAAATGCCCACATGCATGATCTTGCCGCGATCATCGAAGCCGAAGAAGCAATAGACATGCTCGCGGCTAAATTGCTTCGTGTCCGGCGGCCCCAGATGCCACTCGATGGTGCCTTCACCATCAAAGGGATTCACCACGGGTTCCGTGCAAAACAACTCTCCTTGCGTCGTCATCATGCGGGCGATGGGCCGCGTGAGATAGGGATCAATGTCCAGCTCCGCAGGAAAAGGAATGCGAAAACTCAGATCCAGTTTCTGGCTCAATCCAGCCACCGCTGCCTGGGTCTTCTTGATGGTAGGCGTGACCGGCGCTTTCTCGGTGGCAGCGGCCACTCCGGCCACCACCAGAAGGCAGATCGCAATGAGATGTTTCATGCCATGAGACTACCCGGACACTGCACGCCGTTGCAAGCTTGCAAAATCACACCGCATCAACTTTTCGCCGCCACCGCATGCCCAGCGCCACGCTCCACTGATACTTCCGCGCATGCTCGCGGATCAGAAACGGCATGTCGCAGGTCTTCGAGAGATCAAAATGCGGCTCCAGCAACGCCGTGAGCCATTCACGCGTCGAACCCTGCGGCCAGTTGTCACGCGGCGTGAATTCTTCCAGCCACGTGCATGGCGTCGTCAGCAAAAGCTGCCCTCCCGGCCTCACGAGGCTCGGCAGGCGCTCGATTAGCTTCAGCGGATCGGTCAATCGGCACAGCAAGTTCGCCGCATGCACGATGTCGAAGTCACCGAGGTCGCTGCGCAGGTTCATCGCATCGCCTTGCTCGAAGCGCACGCGATCCCGGTGCAGATTATCCGGCACGCGTGCCACCAGCATCGTCTTCGCGCTGCCTTCATCAACGCGTTCGTATTCCATGCTCCCATCACGCGCCAGCGCCGCCGCCGCATCGACAAAACTCTGCGAGAAGTCGATGCCCAGCACGCTCACGCCAAAATTCGCCAGCTCAAAACTCGACCGACCCACGGCGCAGCCGAGATCGAGAGCTACCGCTTCACATGGCGTGCGCGGCAGATCGATCAACTCCATCACCGTCCGCACCGGAAACCCCAGCGCCTCACGCGGCCCGTTTTCCCATGGCAGTACTTCAGCAGGTGTGCCGTAGTGAAAGAGCAGGTATTCGTCGAGCAGGCGACGGGTCTCGTAGATGTTCATCAGACAGGCTTCTTATTCCGCCGCCAGTGCATCCAGCAAGTACTTCGACGGCTGGAAGTGCTCGTTGAGAACGGTGATCTTGCCGTCGCGGAACATACGCGTCTGTTTGATGTCGAAGTTTGGCGTCTTGTGCGGCGCGAAGAGGATATCGTCGTGTGTGGCGTTTTGGTGGCGCTTGAACTTTGCAGGCGTGATGTGACCACCGAGATGATCGTCGCGTCCGGTGGCGAGATGGCAGGTGCCGAGGACTTTTTCGTCCTGGATGTCAGCGCCGGAGACGGGAAGCACCTGCGTGCCGAAGCCGAGTTCGCCCAGCACACCAGTCATCGGGTCGTCGGTGAGTTTGGCGTTGTGTTCGTCGATGGTGCTCTGTTTGCCTTCGATGAGTTCGGCTTTGATGATGCGTCCGCCGGTGACGGTGAGTTTTCCGAGCGTGCCGTCTTCGTATTTGAGCGGGAAGGTGCCTTCCGCGCCGGTGGGAACGAAATAGACCTCTCCCGCAGGCAGATTCGCGATGTCGGGCGTGTCGCCCTGGCAGAGGCCGTGGCTCTTCTGCGCTTCCTGGCGATTCAATTCGAGACGCACGGTCATATCGGGGCCGTTTTCGACCGTGAAGTCGATCTCCACCCAATCGGCCCGCGTCATGGCGAGGCGGAGTTTTTCGGCGTCGATGCTGACTTCTTCGTAATCGACCGCGAGACCGGAATTGAGGATCACATCATTCACGCCATGAAGCGTGGCACCACGGAAGCCATACTGCTTTGCAAAGGCCGTCAGCGGCGCGGTGGCGCTGAAGGTGGAGATGCAGAGGATGATGTCGTAGTTTGGATAAACATCGCGTTCGAGGCTTAGCTCTTTGCCGCTCATATCGACGCAGAGATCGGGCAGATCGAGATTGCTGCCGGTGGTCTGGGTATAGGCGTAGATTTCGCCACCTTTGAGCACCAGTTCATCAGCGACACCGTTTTGCAGGCCGAGGTGAAAGTTCTCGTAGGCCTGGCGTTGCACGGCACGCGCGGGATTTTTCAAGAAGGCGAGGTCCTTGGCCTCAGCGAGGTCTGGCAGGTCGATGAGGATGCAAATTTTACGCCCGAAGGTCGGCTTGAAGACGGTGCCGAGCAGGCGCGCGAGATCGAACTTCGGAAACTGGCGGCCTTTGGCCGAGGACTGAATGGTTGGCATGGGAGCGGCGATCATAGGCATTTGAGAGTGTGAGGCAATTACGGCCTGCACATTCATGCCGGACGCCACAAATCGTCACCTCACACCAAATTGATCCCACAACAGTTTCGCCACCATGGCGAAGACCACGCTGATGAAAATGATGCGAATGAAGCTCGCACCGTGTTTAATGGCTAGGTGAGCACCGAGACGGCCGCCGATGAGCTGTCCGGCGATCATGGCGAACGCGATGGGGTAATGCACGCGATCGGAAATCACGAAGACGATGAGCGAGGCCATGTTGCTCGTCAGATTGACGACCTTCGTGAAGGCTGTGGCGCGCGTCAGTTCGAAACCGAGCAGTGAAATGCAGGCCATCGCCCAAAACGTGCCCGTTCCCGGCCCAAAGAAGCCATCGTAAAAACCGAGCACGCTTCCCGCGATGCATGCAAAGGCCACCAGACTCAATCTGGCCTTCGCCGCAGTTCTGCCGAGGCGTGGACTCAGCAGCACATACACCGCGATGCCGAGCAGCATCCACGGCACGATCAGCTTCAACACCGCATTGCTCACCAGCGTGACCACCCATGCGCCCAGACATGCGAACACGAACGTGATGATCACCGTGAGTCGCACATCGACCCATTTCACCAGCCCCGCCTTCGCATACTTCCGCACCGCCATCAGTGTGCCCCAGGTGGACTGCATCTTGTTCGTCCCCAGCGCCATCTGCGGCGGCAATCCCGCCCACAAGAGCGCCGGCACCGAGATCAAACCACCGCCACCGGCAATGGCGTCAATGAATCCGGCGCTGAGGCCGGCGAGGAACAATAATGTGATGACCTCCCAGCTCATGATTTGCGGCCGAGAATGCGATCCAGCGAATCCGACGTCTGCCAGATCAACGCTTCCGGGTAATGCGCATACGGATGGAAGTATTCGAAGGTCAGGAAGCCTTTGTAGCCGGTTTCCGCGAGTGCATCGGTGACGGCGGGCCAGTTCGTGGTGCCGTCGAGGAGTGGGCGGAAGGTTTCGAGGCTGAAGTCGGTGCCTTTTTTGGTGAACTCCTTCAGGTGGACGTTCTTGGTGCGCTGGCCGAGCACCTTGGCCCAATGCTCGGGGAACTGGAACATGCTGATGTTCCCCGTGTCGAAATGCACGCGCACATGCTCGCTGCCGATGCCGTCCACGAAGGCGTTCATCTCCATCGGCGTCATGAGGTAGCCGTTGAAAAAGATGTTCTCGATGTTGAGGCAGACTTTGAGTTTGGCGGCCTGTTTTTCGAGCTGGCCCACGGCTTCACGCGCACGCTGATCGCACACGTCATTCGCCACCGGTTCGTGATCGGTGCGCCAGGGGATGTGAACGGCTCCAGGCACGACGAGCACGTTCTCAACGCCGAGGTCATGCGCACATTGCGCGATCTTGCTGGCGAGTTCCATGCCTTGCGCACGCTTTGCGGGATCGTTGCTCGTCAGCGGATACGGCCAGAACAGAAAGGAGCACAGCCCGCTGATCTGAATGCCGATCTCGTCGGCCATCTTGCGGATCTTGACGTAATCCTGCGTGCCGTGTTTCGGCGAGAGGTCGTTATCGAGGTCATAGTTCAGCTCAATGCCGTCGAATCCAGCATCTTTCGCGAGCTGCAGGCACTCACGCAGCGTCATGCGCTCGGGATATGGGAAGGCCCAGAGATTGATCGACTTGAGCATGTCGTATTTCTTTGTCGAACCACGTCGCACATCGGGTGTGGCGGCGGGAGCCGCTTTGGCAGGCTCAAAGGCGAGCGCGCTGAGGCCTACGGAAGCGATGGTGGCTTTAAGGGCATCACGGCGGGAAAGGAAGTCAGGCGGAGGATTCATATTTCCGATGCAATCAGAACGCGCGATGGCTGGCAAGCGGGTTCTGTGATGCTGCGCTTGCCTTCTGCGTCTGGATTGGGAGAATCACGGGCCATGAAAGCTCTTCTGCCCGCGTTTTTCGCCCTGCTATCCATCGCCGCCGCCGAGTCCGGTGCGCCAGTCGGCAAGTTTCAGCAGTTGGACCAAACCATGCCGACACCCTCGGCGCAGCGCATTGCCTCCGGCGCTCCAGGAGCGGCTTACTGGCAGAATCGGGCGGACTATGACATCAACGTCGAGTTGGATGACGTAAAGCGCACGATCACGGCGGAAGCGACCGTGACGTATCACAACGCGTCGCCAGATGCGCTGGAGTATCTGTGGGTGCAGCTCGATCAGAATTATCTTTCCCACAATGCCGACTCGCGCGCCGCGCCGAACACGAAGCGCGGGATTGATCCGAACAAGATCACCTATTCGGCACTCGACCGGCTGCTGACCTATGAGACTTACGATGGCGAGATGAAAATCAGCAAGCTGACGGACGCGAAGGGTGCGGCGCTGCCGCATGCGGTCGTGAAGACGATGCTGCGGCTTGATCTGGCGGAGCCTCTCGCAGCGGGCGGCAGTTTTGTGTTCAAGATCGCGTGGAGTTATCCGATCAATGACTGCAAGCACATCAACGCTCGCACGGGCTACGAATTCTTCAAAGAGGACGGCAACTGCATCTACACCATCGCGCAGTGGTTCCCGCGCATGGCGGCCTACACCGACTATGCAGGCTGGATCAACAAGCAGTTCCTCGGCACGGGCGAGTTCACGCTCGAGTTCGGCAACTACACCGTGCGACTGACCGTGCCGGACGATCATCTCGTGGCGGCGACGGGCGCTTTGCAGAATACGGAGGCCGTTTTGACCGAAACACAGCGCGAGCGACTGAAAAAGGCACAGAGCGAGACGAAGAAACCGATGTTCATCGTCACGCCCGAGGAGGCGAAGGCGGCGGAGAAGGGCAAGCCGAAGGGAAAGAAGACCTGGGTGTTTCAGGCGGACAAGGTGCGTGACTTCGCCTTCGCCTCGTCACGCAAATTCGCCTGGGACGCCATGGCGGTGGAAGGCGCGAGTGTGAATGGCAAGCCGGTGATGGCGATGTCGCTTTATCCGAAGGAGGGCATGCCGCTGTGGGACAAGTATTCCACGCATGCCATCGCACACACGATCCAGACGTACTCGCGCTACACCTTCGCGTATCCGTATCCTGTCGCGTGGTCGGTGAACGGGCCGGTGGGCGGCATGGAATACCCGATGATCTGTTTCAACGGCCCACGCCCTGAAAAAGACGGCACCTATCCCGAAAAGACGAAGTATGCGCTCATCGGCGTCGTGATTCATGAAGTGGGGCACAACTACTTCCCGATGATCGTGAACAGCGATGAGCGGCAATGGACGTGGATGGACGAGGGGTTTAACTCGTTTGTGGAATACCTCACGGAGGAGGAATGGGAGAACGACTGGAAGCATCGACGCAATGAGCGCGGCATGGTCGATTACATGCGCACCACGGACCGTGTCGCGGTGATGACGAACTCCGAGTCCATCGCCGATCTCGGTCCGAACGCCTATGGCCAGCCGACGGTGGCGCTGAACATCCTGCGCGAGCACATCTTGGGCCGCGAAGCCTTCGATCACGCGTTCAAGACCTACGCGAAACGGTGGATGTTCAAGCGGCCTACGCCGAGCGATTTTTTCCGCACGCTGGAGGACGCCAGCGGGGTCGATCTCGACTGGTTCTGGCGCGGCTGGTTCTACAGCGTCGATC
>JAYVIO010000379.1:0-22880 GCA_043770175.1 Verrucomicrobiales bacterium
GATCTGCATGGCATGGAACCAGGCATTGCGCTGCTGCTCGTGCTGGCGGGCGCAAAGATTCTGGAAAGCCGCACGCCGCGTGAGTTTCAGGTGCTCGCGCTCATCGGCTGGTTTCTCGCCTTCTGCGGCCTCCTGTTGGAAAATCATCTCTCGCGTTCGATCTGGGTGGTGGCGGTGGTGGTGCTGATCGCTGCCTGCATGGTGCGCTTCCGCCGCAGTGCGCCGGGCGTGCGTGAGCCGGCGCGTGTCACCGCCGCCTTGTTCGCGCAGGCTCTGCCGCTCGCCGTGATGCTGTTTTTCGTGTTTCCGCGTGGTTTGCTTGATCTCGGCTCCGCATTGGGCCGCAGCCGGTTCAGTCAGACCGGCATCGACAGCATTCTTGACCCTGGCAGCATCGCGCGCCTTGCCCTCATCTCGGACGTGGCCTTTCGCGTGCGGTTTCCTGATAGTGCACTGCCGCCGAATGAAAACCGTTACTGGCGCTGCCTCACGCTCTGGCAATGCGAAGGCATGCGCTGGACGCGTGGCGATGCACTGCCTTATGTAAATGTGGTGCCGCGTGGTCAGGAGGTGCGGCAAATAATCGATTTGGAGCCCCACGGCTCCACTTGGGTGCCTGCGCTCGACTTCCCGTCCTCGGCGAACTCACGCCACGGGAAGCTGCTGCCGGACTTTGACCAGACACTACGCAATCCAGCGCTGATCCGTGGTTCGGAGCGCTTTGAGGTCGTTTCGCGCCTCGAACCCGCTGTGCGTCGTGACCTGCCCAATGTTCAACGCGAGGCAGCGCTGCAACTTCCTGAGATCATCCCGCCCAAGCTCAAGCAACTCACCGATTACTGGGAGTCGGTGACGCAAAACGACGAGCAGATCGTGGCCATCGCGCTCGATTATCTGCGCACGCAGGGATTCAGCTACACGCTCGAACCCGGCGACTATCCCGGCCCTGATGCCTTTGAGGAGTTCTTCCTGCGCCGCCGCACTGGTTTCTGCGAGCACTTCAGCGCCAGTTTTGCCACGCTTATGCGCATGGCGGGCGTGCCTTCCCGCATTGTGGTCGGTTATCTCGGCGGTGAATTCTCCGATCACAACGGCGGCTACCTCATCGTGAAGCAAAGCGATGTGCATGCCTGGACGGAAGTTTGGCTGGAGCGCTATGGTTGGTTCCGCGTTGACCCCACCGCTGCGCTTGCACCGGACCGCGTGAACATTGATCTGCGTGCATTGCTTGCTGGCGGTGCCGAGGAGGCGGAGCGCCAGCGCAACAGCCTGTGGGGACGCTCCTGGCAGCACATGCGCCTGTGGTGGGACAGCGTCAACTACGCCTGGCAGAACCAGGTTATCGACTACAACCAGGAAACCCAGCGCGGCCTGCTGGAACGTGTCGGTTTGCGTCAGAGCAAACTTGTGCTGCTCATTCCAAGCGCTGCCGTGGTGATCTTGGGAGTCTTGCCTGTCATCTGGTGGTTGCGACGTCCTGCACGCCATGCCGATCCATGGATGCGTGGTTGGCAGCGCGTGTGTCAGCGCCTTACCAAAGCCGGATTGCCTGCTCGTGCCGCCAATGAAGGCCCGCTGGCCTATGCGCAACGCATTGCCGAGTCACGCCCTGATCTGGCCCCGCAGTTCAAGCCCCTGGCCGAAATGTACGCCGCAGGCCGTTATGGTTCCGCACATGAAACGCTGGATGAATTCAAGGCAATCATGGCACGGTTTAAACCGAAACGACCGGTTACCAAGTCACCTTGATTGAGTGATGGTGCGCGATGCAGGGTTCGAACCTGCGACCCCTGCCGTGTGAAGGCAATGCTCTACCACTGAGCTAATCGCGCGGAATTTTCCGGGGCGCAGTCTTTAAGCGGACTTGGTGGCTGCGGCAACCGGATTTTTCATGAGCGGCGCAGGCGGAACTGGCGCAGGTAGTTGAGCGGCGTCATTCCCATGTGGCGGTGGAAGTGCTGGGTGAAGGCGCTTTGATCGCAAAAGCCGAGATCACTGGCGACTTCGTTGATCTGCGCAGCTTCTTTCTGCAGGGCCTCGCACGCGGCCTGGATGCGCAGTTTCATGATGAAGGCCTGCGGGCTGGAGCCGAAGGTTTCGACGAACTTGCGATGCAACTGTCGTGGCGAGAGGTGGACGATCAGTGCGAGTTCAGTGATGGAGACGCCGGTGCGGAAATGCTCACGAATGTAGGCGAGGGCGCGGTCGATTTGCAGGTAAGGCTGAAGCACCTGCTTCTTGCCCTCAAAACTTTGCACGGTGCCCATGATGCCGATGACGCGGCCTTTAGCATCGATCAACGGCAGTTTGTTCGTGACGAACCAGTCGGGGATGCCTTGATCGGTGAAGAACAGCTCAACGATGTTGAGCTTCGGTTTGCCACTGCCAAGCACTTCCTCGTCATCACGGCGAAAATTCTCGGCGAGACGGGCAGGGAACAAATCAAAATCGTTTTTGCCGACGATTCCGGACTCGTCTGCGATGCCAAAGCGGTCCATGAACCGGCGGCTCGCGCACATGAAGCGGAACGCGCTGTCTTTGGCGAAAAAAGCAAGGTCGGGCAGATGATCGAACAGCCGGTAGAACGGACTGTCCGCACTGACGCGGCGGATGAAACGCTCGCGCAGTGCGGATGGATTCTCAGGACGTGATGACGGACTGCTCACGACGCTGTTTTAGCATGGTCTGTCAAAAACGCAGCCGTATTCCTGCATAGGCACCGGTATCGAGAGCGGGATAACCGGCAACCTCTTGATAGTCGTCACCAAACATATTCTCTACGCGGGCAAAGAATTCGACTGTTGGCGTGATACGCCAGTTGGCGCTGATTCGCGCGAGGAGATAGTCCTCCAAGTCCCCTTGGGCGAAGCTGACGGGATCAAAGTCTTCACGGTCCATGACATACGATGCGGAGAAAGTGAGGTTGAAGGATTCATGCGGGCGCACGGTCATAGATCCTGTCAGCATGTGGCGTGGTCTGCGCACCAAGCGCACCTGACGGATAGTGTCATCAGCCTCGACGTAAGTATAGGATGCTGTGAAGCCGAGCAGTTTGTCTGGCTGCCAGGTTGTACCGGCTTCAAGACCTCGCATCGCTGCTTTGCCGATGGCTTGGAGACCGGTCCCAGCGAACTGGTAGGTATCCTTCAAGTCATTCTGGAAGTAGGTGGCAAAGAGCCGCGCATGCAGCGAGTCAAAGGGCTGCTCCAGGCCGAATTCAAAGCCACGGCTGCGCTCAGGGCGCGTGTCGAGCAATTGCCCGCCAAACGGTGCCCAGATGGCAGGCTCTCGGTCTTGCGGGCTTGGTGGGGAAAATGCGGTGCCGTAGTTGGCGTGCAGGATCGTGTTGATTCCCGGCATGCGCCAACTGGTGCCAGCCCGCCAAGTGGTGGCCGAATCGAAGTCTGAGTACGTGTCATGCCGTAGTCCGGCGACGAGGTTCCAGCCTGGCAAGAGTTCCAGTTGTGACTGCAAAAAAACCGCCCAGTTCGTCTCAGCCTGGTCGATGTCGTAGCTGTTGCCTCCAGGATTGAAAAAACTCGGCGAGGCGTCATTGTAGCGGACAAAACTTTGATCTTGCAGCCAAGCACCAGCAGTGAGCGTCCAGTTATCGAGCGGTTTAAAGACGCTTTGGTATTCGACGAAATAGCCTCGCGAAGTGATGCGGTTGTCGAAAGGGCCGCCGGGGCTGGTGTTGCCGTTAGAAACTTGCCGGAAATTACTGAACTGGAAGGTCAGACTTTGCTTCCAGCGCTTGGTGGTATCCCACACGAGACGTGGCGAGATGCTCCAATACTCAGTCAGCAGATGGTTGTCAGGATCATTGGTGAACTGGTCCAGCGGATCACCCAAATCTGCATTGTAGTAGCGGAGATCGAGGTCAAAGCGCAGCGTTTCGGCTAACTGCACACCCAATTTTCCGGCCGCATTGCTTTGCTGAAACTGGCTGTTGCTGCGCTGTCCCTGGAAGTCGGTCCGCCCCAGTTCCACGGCCCAGTCAAGCGCCCCGCTGGCACCTCGTGTGCCAAGCCCCTCTCGGAAGCTGCCATAGCTGCCTGCTTCAAAAAAGGTGCTCGACTCCGGCTTCTTCATACCGCGTCCGCTGCGGCTGATGATGTTGATTACCCCGCCGATGGTGCGACCACCGTAAAGGCTCGCGGCCGGGCCACGCAAGACCTCGATGCGCTCCACATTGTCCAGCGACATGTTTTCAATATTGAACGAGCCCGCCAAATTCATTGGCAAGGGGCGACCATCGAGCATAACGGCCGTGTGCGCTGTGCGGGTGCCGCGCAAGAACACGCCTGCCAGTGTGCCGGGGCCGCCATTGTCGATCACGGATAATCCGGGGACTTGTTTCAAAGCATCGGGCAAGAGTCGAAACTGCTGTTCTTCGATTTTTTTTCGATCAATGACCGTGATGCTCGACGCGGTACGCCAGGATTCGGTTTCGGTTTTTGTCGCGGTGATGACGACCTCGGGGATGGGGGTGGCTTTTGTCTTTGCCGCCGGTTTGGGATCCGCTGCATGAGCGGTGATGGCGGCAAGGAATGCCGCCGTGATCGTGGCGATGCGCCAGCGACCAGAGTTTGTCTGGATGAACATGTTTGCTTGGGGGAGGCATGCAGGCACAGCAAGGCTGAACCGGCACTTCATTGGATCGATGAAGCACTCACGGCCCTCCACACGGAGGCGCGAGTGATGCGTTCGCAGCGAGATGTTCGGACTCCGGGTTTTTCGCGGTTGTTTGCCGCATCCTCGCCCCCGCCTTCACCCTGGATTGCTCCCGATTGGCTTTGTTCCGTGTTTTAGCACGAATGGAGGTCTGTAACCCGATACCGCAGCGCCACTGTGGCCGGTTCTCACGGCCTTTCCTGCATCTGCGAACGGTGCATGGCGTTCGCACGCCATGCGGATAAAGAAAACGGGAGACACCACGAAGGATGCCTCCCGCCATGGGTTTTCATAGGCTCCGCAGTCATGCATGGCAACTGGAAACTGCGCTTGCCAAGATCGCCGCTACAGCGAATGCAGTGCCGCATGAAACTCATTCAAGACGCACGGCTCTACGGCATCGTTGACCTCGGCTATGTGCCGCCGGAAAATGTCTGGCGCATAACGCAATCATTGTGTGAAGGCGGTGTGGATGTGCTGCAGCTTCGGGCCAAAAAAATCGCCAAGAGCGAGGTGGAGCGTTTGGCTCGGCTCATGCAGCCGATCACCCGCGAACATGGCGTGCCGCTGGTGATCAACGACCATCTGGATGTCGCGGCATTTGTGGGCAGTGAAGGCGTTCACGTCGGTCAGGATGACGATGCCGTCGCCAAGGCGCGTGCGGTCGTTGGTTCAGCCTGTTTCGTCGGCAAATCGACGCACAGCCTAGCGCAAGCAGAGAACGCGCAGGTGGAAGGGGCGGATTACATCGGTTTCGGACCGCTGTATGCCACGGGAACGAAGCCTGACTATGTGCCGATTGGTTTGAACGACATCGCCGAGGTGCATCGCCGCGTATCGCTGCCGATCTTCTGCATCGGCGGCGTGAATTCATCGAGGTTGGATGAAATCATTGCCGCCGGAGCACAGCGGGTCGTGGTGGTGTCTGCGTTACTGCTGGCGGACGATGTCAGCGGCGAAGTGCGGGCGCTGAAGCAGCGTTTGCTGGCTACTTCTTCACCTGCGGCATGATGTCGGCGGTCACGGCATGTTTGGCACCGAGGTATTCTTTGGCGAGGTCCTGAATCTCGTCCTTCTTGATGCCGGCGAAGTCGCTGACGAAGCTGCGCGACCAGTTGAGGCGTTCGGGATGCTCCTGGGAGCAGCGCAGGACGTTCATGGACCAGTAGCGGTTGTCACGGCGCATCTGTTCGAGCTGAACGAGCATCGGTTTAAGCGCGCGGTCGAATTCATCGTCGGTGATCGGTCCAGCGGCGAGTTTGTCGCCGATTTCGACGACGAGTTTAGTCAGCTTTCCAGCCAGTTCGGGTTTGCACTCGATCATGGTGGTCATGTAACCATAACCGGTGAAGGTGTCGCTGCCGACGTGGTAGCAGGCGGGGCTGTAGGTGTCGCCAAGTTCTTCACGCACCTTGATGCGCAGGCGGTCGTCGAGGATGGCACCCAGCAGCGTGAGCCGGCGGGTGCGCTGGATGTTGCTCATGTCCGTCGTGGGCCAGTAGATGGTGGCGATGGCCTTCGGAATCTCGGTTTCAAACGGGAACGATTTGCTGGCCTCGGGCTTGGGAAAGGCGACCGCGCGTTCTTTTTCATACGCAGGCTTCTTCGCCGCACGTTTGGGCAAGGCACCGAGGGTTTTGGCCACGGCGTTGAGCGCAGCTTCCACATCGACATCACCGAGCACGCTGACTTCGAGATAATCCTCTTTGAGCGCAGGTGTGAGCCATTCCTTGAGTTCGGCGAGTGAACGTTGCTTGAGTTCTTCGATCTTGGGGAAACCCCAGCGTGGATCGCCGGAGTGCATGAAGGCGACGACTTCGTTGTTCATGACGCCTTCGGCAGTGTGGTAAAGCTGTGTGTAGAGCGGGTCGAGGTTCTTTTCAAACTGACGCGCGGCTTCGTCGCGGTAACCGGGAGCGACGAGATGCGCGGTGAGAAGCTGAAGCTGCGCTTCGAGGTCGGCAGGGGTCGTTTTGCCGGACAGCAGGAACGCTTCATCGCCAACGGTGAAATCGCTGCCGACGGTGCGGCTGGCGAAGAGACGGCGGATGTCATCGACACCGTGTTTTTCGAGGCCGCCGAGTTGGAAGGTGCTTTGCGCAAAGGGCAGCAGGCCCGGTTTGCCTGCGGGAACGGTGAGTTTGCCGCCGCCGAAGTTGATGAGCACACGGATGGTGCCTTTTTCGAACTCAGTGTGCTTGAAGTTGAAGCGCACGTTGTTGTCAAACACGGCCTGGGTGATTTCGAGATCTTTGGCCTCCGTGCGCTGCGTGACTTTGCCCGCAGGACCAAAGTCAGTGTAGGCAAAGGCGGCAGTTTCCTCTTTCACCGGCGCGGCGACGAGTTTTTCGCGGCTGGCTTTGAATGCAGCGATGATTTGTTTCTCAGCGTCGCCTTCGAGCTTCAAATTGCCACCGAGGAAGAGTTGGATGTCGTCGCCCTTCCAATCGGCCACAAGGGCTGCGTGGCTGTCCTCCTGCTTCAAGCCGGCGAGAGCAGTCGAAACACGAGCGAGGTCGTCAGCGGGATGGGTGAAGACTTTTTTCGAGGCGAGGATGCTGACAAGACCGCTGGCGAGATCGCGCGATTTGCGGCTGTCGGCCTGATCGGCACGCAGCTTGGCACCTTTGAGGATGGTGGCCTTGGCTTCTTCAAATTCAGCAGCAGTGAAACCGTGCTCGATGGCACGGCGCAGCTCGGTTTCGAGCAGGGTGAGCGTGGCCTGCCAGTTTTTTGGGTCACACTGGGCCTGGATGCCGTTCACACTGACGAATTCGAGGTATTCGTAGCTGTAGCTTTCTGCACCGATGAATGGAGCGCCTTCGGCCTTCGCGAGTTTGGAGAGGCGCTGGTTGATCATCATGTCTGCGAGATCGCGGATGGTCTTTTCGCGACGTGTGGCAGCACTGTCGGGCTTGTTTTTGGCCGAACTGGGGATTTCGACTGAGATGGTAAGCGCCTCGGCCTGCATTTCGGTGTGCAGTTTGGCGATGAGGCCACGACCGCTGGTGATTTTGCCGAGGTCGGGGTCTTTGGCATCGCCATGACGTGGCTTGGCATCAGCGAACTGCTTTTCGATCTCTGCTTTGACGGCGGCGACATCTTTGAAATCACCGACGGCGACGATGGTGGCGCGCTTCGGGGTGTAATACTTTTCGTAGAAGTCGGTGAAGCGCGGACGCTTCATCGTCTTGATCATCTCCTCGGTGCCAATGGGCATGCGGTTTGGGAGAATCGAATCCGGCAGGGCGAACTTGTAGCCTGCGAGCATGGTGCGGTACTCGATGGAGTCACGGCTGAGTTTTTCGCTGAGGATGATGCCGCGCTCTTTGTCGATTTCTGCCTCACCTAGCAGCATGCCGTCGAGGTCATCGCGAAAAAGTTGCAAGCCCTCGGCGATGAGCTTGGCCTCCACTTTGGGCAGTTCGAGCATGTACACGGTTTCCTTGAAGGAGGTGTGAGCGTTGGTGTCGGCACCGAAGCCCATGCCGAGGCGCTGGAAGTACTCGACCATCTCGCCGCCTTTGAAGTGACGCGAGCCATTGAAGGCCATGTGCTCAAGATAATGCGCCATGCCCTGCTGGTCGTCCTGTTCCATCAAGGAGCCGACATCCATGTAAAGGCGAATGCTGGCACGGCCGGGCGGTTCATCGTGCGGCAGGATCACATAGCGCAGGCCGTTTTCGAGCGTGCCGAACTGGGCTTTCGGGTCGGCTTTGAGATCACTGGCATCCTGCGGCCAAGTGGTGGCATTCGCAGTGGCGACGAGGGCGGTGAGGAGGAGAACACGGAACATGGTGGTGCGGCGGTGGTTGGGGAAAATAACGAATGACGAGTTCAGAATGACGAATGAATGCCTGAACGGACGAATGACGAAACGGCGTGTGGGCGGAAATTCGTCATTCGGGTGGCGGAATTCGTCATTCCCTCCGCAGGAGGCGCTATACCACTTTGCCCAGTCCCGCTTCGGGATCGGGTTCGAGGAAGCCTAGTTCGACGAACAGTTCATCCATCGCCATGAGGGTGGCTTCATACATCTCAAAGGAGAGATTGAAATTGAAGAAGCCGTGGCCCTGGCCTTCGAACTCGATCAGGCGGCAGAAATTTTTCTTCTTGGACGATTTGCGGGCAAACTCATAAGAACCGCCAAAAGGCACCACACGGTCACCCGTGCCGTGCATGATGAGCATAGGCGGCAGACCTGGTTTGATGCTGCGGATGAGGTCGGCGGCCTTGCTGGTGGCTTGATCCGGCCAGCGGTCACGACCGAAGGCGGTCTTCGAATAGGTGTCCAGCACTGGATTGAACAGGACAATGGCGTTTGGAGCCGGGCTGCAGTCGATCACGTCGTTGGCATCATCGAATCCGGTGAGAATGGCCGCCGAGGCGATCGCATGACCGCCACCGGAACCACCGACACCGACAATCTTGCCGGGGTTGATGCCGAGTTCGACAGCATTCATGCGAATCCAGCGAATGGCGGAGCGTGCATCAGCCATCGCCTCCACCGGACCAGTGCCATGACGTGTGGCGACACGATAATCAAAGCAGATGGTCGTCATGCCGCGTGAGGCAAAGTAAACGCAGTGAGGGGCGAATTGCGCCACCTGACCGTTGTCCCAGCCGCTGCTAAAAAAGAAGGCGGCGACGGATTTTGGATAAGGCGGTGCTTTGTCCATCTCCGGCTCCCAGATGTAAGCGGAGAGATTCACGTCGCCGACGGTCTTGTAAATTTCTTCACGGGCGGTCTTCAGCAACTCCCGATTTCGGTCGATCGGGGGGGTGCGTGGCTGGCCTTCGCTGAGTGACTCCATGTTTTAGGGGTGAGGAAAGTTGACGTTTACCAGAATCGCTAAAACGGGCAAATGGTTTTACGTTCAGTTTAAAACTATCACGGTGGTTTTTGCAGGATGCGAGCCATTTTAATGGTGATCACTGGTTGTTTTTAGCCAAAACGTGGACTTGTTTCGCGGCTTTATCACTCACGTCATGCGCCAGTTCCTCCTGCTGTTTCTTGGTTTCAGCCTGTTCCACCTTGTTTCACCGTTGTCCGGCCAGACCAGTGATGACGCACTGCGTGCCGAGTTGGAACGAGTCTATTTGAAGTGGCGTGAGTCCATGATCCGCCGGGATGCGCAAGCATGGGCGGCGACCATCACCCGCTATCGCCAGACGGTGATCCGCAACTCGGTGGTCAGTGAGCGTCAGGTATTTCCAGACGCCGTGTTTAAGTCCGAAGTGCAGCCGCCCTTGCTTGATGGCCTGCGTTTGCTCGAAGCGCAGGCAGTGGGGTTGACGGCACATCTGGTTTATTTTGGCAGGATCGACATGGGGCAGGACAAGGAACTGGTGCGGGACAACATCCTGAAGCTGAAATTCTATCGTGAAAACGGCGTCTGGAAGTATGACAGCAACCGCATCAGCCGCTTGGACAGCGTCCCGGAAGTGCGCAAGGCTCTGCAGGAAGGCAAGCGGCCCGATTTCCTCGACGAACCTGAGTACACGCCGCCCGGCAGCATGCCGCCGCCGCCGCCGTTGTGTCGCATTCCCGACCACAAAGCGGGTTTCAAGCTGCAGTCGCTAGGGTATCAAACCACCGTGAGCATGAACGGCTTCCTCCATGATTCGGTGCAGGACGGGCTGGACCAGCAGATCCTCATCGGCGGCCTCGTCAACGGGCACAATGAGATCACGCTGACCATCAAACCGGTGCCTGTGCCGCAGGGGGAAAAGGCCTCGCTGCAATTCCGTGTTTACCTTATCTCCAATGATCCTAGCAAGCCGGGCGTCGAAGTCCTGCGCTGGCAGGCCCCGGAGTCGGGTGCGCCCGCCAAAATCACGCTGCCGATTGAGGTCAAGCCGTGAAGTGATTTCAAGTTTAATATTCATCCTCCATGCCCACGCTTGATCATGAGAACACGCTGCGTTCCTCGGGGTTTCGCATCGTTGCAGGCGTTGATGAGGCCGGACGCGGGCCACTGGCGGGTCCCGTGAGCGTGGCGGCGGTCGTCCTGCCCGTGGGTTTCACGCACCCCGTGCTCAACGACTCCAAGCAGCTCACCGAGGCAAAGCGCGAGCGGCTTTATGATGAGATCACCAGTGATCCAAGCATCCGCTGGCACTGCGTGAGCATCGCTGCCGATGAAATTGACCGCATCAACATTCTTCAGGCCACATGGGCAGGCATGCGGGCTGCCGCGCTCGCGTTGCAGCCGCTGCCCGATGCCGTGCTCATCGATGGCAAACCGGTGAAGCTGTATCCGCTGCATCAAGTGGCGCTCGTCAAAGGTGACAGCCTGAGCTACTCCATCGCCGCCGCCAGCATCATCGCGAAGGTGACGCGGGATCGCTACATGGTCGCATTGGCGCATAGGCATCCTGAGTATGGTTTTGAAGTTCACAAAGGCTATCCCACCCCCGCGCACCTCGCCGCATTGAAAAAACACGGGCCGTGTCCGCAGCATCGGCGCAGCTTTCGGCCGGTGGCGCAGATTGCACTCGATCTGGCATGAAACGCCGTTTCTCTCGCTCGCAAAGCATGTGGCGCTGGCTGCGGCGGCGGGTCACGGGCGCTGCACATGTGCGTGCCGCTGCTCTATGGTTGCGCGCTTCACCGCTGCGTCTGTTTCAGCGTCGTCTGGCGTGGCGAAAGATGGACCGCAGTGAAATTGGCCGCATGGGTGAACTCATCGCCGCCCGCTGGCTCTCCTCGCATGGCCGTCGGGTGCTCTATTACAACTACCGCGGTGTGAATCGTGGCGAGGTGGACATCGTCGCCCGTCATCGCGATGTGCTGACGTTCGTCGAAGTCAAAACGCGCACCAGCACCGCCTTTGGTCGTCCTGCCGATGCTGTTGGCCCCGACAAGCAGCGCCTCATTCAACGCGGTGCCATGGACTGGCTGCGTCTGCTCGGCAATCCGCGCATCAAGTTCCGTTTCGACATCGCCGAGGTCGTTCTCATTGCTGGCGAACTGCCGCACGTCCACATCATCGAAAACGCCTTCCAGATGCCGGACAGCTCGATGGCCGGGCGGTGAATCGTGCTTTGACAGTCTTGGGCGAACCGCTAAAACTGGCGCTCCTGTTCCAACCCACACGCCCTGACCATGAGCCACGCCAATCCTGCCAAGAAGATCATCAACAACCCGCTCAAATGCGCCGACGAACTCTTTGAAGGACTCGTCATCGCCTATGATGGCAAGGCCCGCCGTGTCGGCACGCGTTCCATTGTGATGAATGATCTGCGCCCGAATGCGCCCGCGCTGCTCGTTGGTGGTGGTGCTGGTCATGAGCCGATTTATCACGGTCTCGTTGGCAAAGGCATGGCCGATGGTGCCGCCGTGGGTGAAATCTTCGCCGCTCCTCCTCCTGACATCGTGCTCGAAGCCACGCAGGCCGTGAATCGTGGCAAAGGCGTGCTCTTTCTTTACGGCAACTATGCCGGTGACGTGATGAATTTCGACATTGGCGCGGAACTCGCTGTAGAGGAAGGCATCACCGTGAAAACCGTCATCATCGCCGACGATGTCTGCTCCGCGCCTGCCAGCGAGAAGCACAAGCGCCGCGGCGTTGCTGGACTCGTGCCAATCACCAAGATCGCCGGTGGTGCCGCCCTGAGCGTCGATTCGCTCGATGAACTCGCCCGCATCGCGCAAAAAGCCTGCGACAACACCCGCACCGTCGGCGTGTCCACCAAACCCGGCAGCATCCCCGCCACCGGCAAGCCGACCTTTGAACTCGCCGATGACATCATCGGTCTCGGCATGGGCATTCACGGTGAAAAAGGCGTGGCACTGATCCCGATGTGTACCGCTGATGAACTCGCGGTTAAGATACTCGACTTGCTCTTTGCCGACGATCTGGCGCTCAATGCCGGGGATGAAATCGTCTTTTTCGTCAACAGCCTCGGATCCACGCACATGATGGAACTGCTCATTCTCCTGCGGGCGGCGAAGCCGATCCTTGAAAAACGCGGCATTAAAATCCATCAAACCATCGTTGATAACATTGTCACCTGCCAGGAGATGGCCGGCGTGAGCTTCAGCATCACCAAACTCGACGCCGAGTTGAAAAAATTCTGGGACCTGCCCTGCGAGAGCGTGGGCTATACCAAGCTCTAACCGCCAACACCATGAAACTCCCCGAAGTCTTCGCCAATCCTGTCAACATCCGGTCCTTTGCCAAGGGAACGCCCATTTTTAGCATTGGCGATGATTCAGGCGAGATGTTCGTGGTTCAAAGCGGCGAGGTGGACATCTCCATCAATGGCTGTGTCGTCGAGACGGTTGGCCCGGATGGTTTTTTCGGGGAGATATCCCTGATCGATGAGACCACGCGCACGGCCGATGCTGTCGCCCGCACCGACTGCAAACTGCTGCCGGTGAACCGGCACCATTTCCTCTCCATGATCGAAGACATGCCGCAGTTTGCCCTGCACGTCATGAAGGGCATGGCGGACAGGCTGCGCAAGGCGGACCAGCGTGCCGAGGTGTGAAGCCGCCAGCCGCAAGCGTGAGGTTGAAAAGACCCGGTCGGCATGTACACTCCACGCCATGAACTCAGCCAGCACCACCGAGGCGGGAATTTTCAGCCGTATCATCCAGCCGGAATCAGGCGGCTGGGGTGCGGCGGCAGCGCAGGCCATTTTGGAGATGGCTTTTGCCGATGCGGATCGTGAGCGCATGCGGGTGCTGGTTGAAAAGGCCAAAGCGGACGAGTTGGCGGAGACGGAACGCGTGGAGTTGATTAATTTTCAAAAAGCCGGACGCATGCTTGAGCTGATGAAGGCCCGTGCGCGCATCTCTCTCCAACAGGCTGCCGCGTGAACCATGCCGAGACCGTCGCGCGAACTGGAACGCCAGGTGGTCGCCAGAGCCGGCGGCCGCTGTGAGTACTGCCGCCTGCCGGTGCGTGTGTCAGATCTGCCATTTCACATTGATCACATCATCGCGGAGAAACATCGTGGTCTCACTGTGCTGGAGAATCTGTCCTGGGCCTGTTTTTCCTGCAACATTCACAAAGGAGCGAATGTGGCGGGCATCGATCCGGTCACTGACGAAGTGGTCAGGCTGTTCCGCCCGCACCATGACGTCTGGGAGGATCACTTCCGCTGGCGGGGAGCGTGGCTGCATGGGCTGACTCCAATCGGGCGTGTGACCGTGGCCGTGCTGGAAATGAATGACCCGGACATGGTTCTGCTGCGGGAGTTGCTGCTACTCGAAGGGGTTTTTTGAGACTAGGATTGTGCGTTTGACAAACGGGCCGGTTCCTCCTCCATTCGCTCTCCCATGCCCAAAGCCACCCTCTCCAAAGACGAAGTCAAAGCCATGCTCATTCTCGCCTGCGAGCGCATCATCGCTGCAGAGCCGATGCTGTCTGAAGCCGACCGCAATCTCGGCGATGGCGACCACGGCATGGGCATGGAGCGCGGCATGCGGGCTTCGATTGAAAAACTCAATGCCGGTGAAGTCGAGAGCATTGAAAAAGCTTTCGCCACCGTCGGCATGGCGATGATGAGCAGCATGGGCGGCGCCAGCGGTGCGATCTTCGGCACCTTTTTCCGCAACGGCGGCAAGGCGTTGAATGGCAAAGAAGCCTTCGATTCCGCCGGTCTCGCCGCATTCCTCAAAGCAGGCGTGGATGGCGTGAAACAGCGTGGTGGCGCTGCCATTGGCGACAAGACTTGTGTCGATGCGATGGAGCCTGCCGCCAACAAAGCGGCTGAAGTTGCGAGTGAATCACTGCCAGATGCAATCAAGGCCGTCGCTGCCGCCACGGAAGCCGGCAAAGAAGCCAGCAAGGCGATGGTGGCGAAGTTTGGCCGAGCGAAGACCCTTGGCGAAGGTTGCATTGGTTTCCCGGACGCTGGAGCCTGTTCCGTCGTCGTCATCATCGACGCCTTCCGCGACTTTATCGTGGCCTGATTCGGTAATGGAGTCTGCCGTAGGCCGGGAGTGTTTGGCGCATGACGCTCCGCTGCGGGAAAGCCCTCCTTCGCCAAACTTCCCGGCTCCTCGAACGTCTGGTGGCTGCCGCAAGCTCCCAAACCAGCCGGGAAGTCCGGCGAGAGAAATGGTAGATGCTTGCGAAGCGATCTGCGCCGGACACTCCCGGCCTACGCCCGGCGCTCGACGCCTTCCGCGACTTTATCGTGGTCTGATTACAGGCCGCTGCCAGTCCTTCCAAAACGCCTCCGTTTGTAACGGATCGGGTCTGATTTCGATCACGATTGGCATCGGTAGCAAATCTTCAAGATCGTGTGCATCATCGGTTTGCAGATATTCCATGCCCCAGAGCTGCGCCCATGGCTCAAAGCTCATCGAGTGGCGGTTTTCGATCACATTGCGTGCCGCTTCAGGCAGCGCACGCATGCTGGCGACGCGGGAGAAGATTTTACCGCCGCCGTTGTTGATGATGACGATGCGCAGCTTTGGATGATCCATCTGCGCGATGACCCACGGTGCTGCGAGGTCATACAGCGCACTCAAATCACCGAGGATCAGCCAGCATTCGCCGTGATGAACGGCGCTGGTACCGAGAAACGTCGAAACCAGGCCGTCGATGCCGTTGGCGCCGCGATTCGCGAAAAATTCCACGCCTGGCTGCGCTGTTTGCAGCGCCAGATTGAATTCACGAATGGGCAGGCTGTTGCCGAGAAATACGCGTGATCCGGCTGGAATTACCTCCGCAAGCTGCCGCATCCAGCCCGGCTCCGAACCCGGAAACTTCTCGAACTCCGGTTCAAACCGCAGAATGCCGCAGGGCGGGTCAACGACTGCAAACTGCGAGCTGTGAATGTTGTCCCAGGCCAGCGTTTCGACATTCTCCGTTCGCGCCAGTCCGCTGAATTGCGTCCGCGTGAGGTTCGTGACATGGATTCTCGGCTGTGATTCCAAATCCCGCCACCAGCGCCACGATGGCACCGCACCGAGTCGCAGCACGTGCGCAGGCCGGGCTGACTGCAGCGCCCGTTCGCCGCCAGGAATGAGCAGTGGCTGCAATTCGCGGAAACCGTGCAGGTTCGAGGTTGCCTCAGCAATGATCGGCGCACCGAGTTGTGCGAGAAACGCCGCTGCCTCTGCCGCATCTGCTGGATGCATGCCGGATGCGAGCACCAAATCACACTCCAAGGAGCAGGGGACTCTGTCCCCTGGTTGCTGCGGTCTGCCTGTCGCAGAAAAATCAATGCCAGGCACATTCGTGTCCAGCGGCTCGTCCAAACACACGTTTAGATGCAGCGGACGATTTGAATGGGATTGATGAGAAGAATGAAACTGATGGGAGACATCCCAATCACCCAGTGATTCCGCATAGCATCCAAACAAACCCACCTGTTCAATCGCCTGTGGTGCGCCGCTGCCGCGGTAGCATTTGGGTCGGTCCGCCGTCACCAGCACCAGCGGCAGACCTTGATAGTGCGCTTCAATCGTCGCTGGCAGCAGTTCTGCGGCTGCGGTGCCGGACGTCGTCACGACTGCCACGGGCTGGCGATCCGCGATGATGCGGCCAAGCGCGAAGAACGCGGCGCTGCGTTCCTCGAAGAAATTCCAAATCTTCACGCCGCGACTGGCAAGCAAGGCCGCCACCAGCGGCGCATTGCGCGCTCCGGCGGCCACGCAGACTTCACGCACGCCGAGATCAGCCAGCGTTTGGAGGGTTTGTTGAAGGAGTTGCGCCTGCGTCATGAGTGAAGTGCCAGGAGACGCAGCACGGCCTCGCGTTTAAGTCGCAGTTCGCGCCATTCGTGATCGAACGCACTGCCGCCGACGATGCCGCAGCCGGAAGGCAGGCTGATGTTGTCGCCGTCCCAGCAGATGCCACGAATGGCAACGATGATGTGCGTGGTGCCATCCGCTTCCGCGAAACCGAACGGCGCCCCAAAAAATCCCGGCACCTTCAATTGCTGGCGATACTCGCGCAGTTTCGCAATGGAGGCGTCATTGCGCGGCAGGCAGCCGACGGCAGGTGTGGGGTGCAGCAGCGGCACGAGTTGCGCGGGATCAGCGGTGGACCGCAGTTTCACGTTCACTTGCGATTGAAAATGCACCAGGCCGGAAGTCTGGCACAGCGTGCGGGGCTGACGGGTCACGGCACCGATCGTTTGCAGTTGCTCGGTGAGGTAGCGCACGACGATTTCATGCTCCTCGATCTCCTTCACATCGGTGAGGAAGGCCTCTTGATTGCCCGGTTTGGCCGTTCCGGCCAGCGCCATCGTTTCGAGGTCCTGCCCATGCACCTGGAACAGCAGTTCGGGCGTCGCGCCGAGGAAGCCGCCGGACTCCTTCACATGCGCGTAGCCCCACATGTTGGCCGGTGCCTTCATGATGGCTTCCAGCAGGCGTCTTGGATCGCCAGAAGTCAGTATGCCGGATTCAGTCAGCACCGGCACCATTTTCTCAATGCGTTTGGCCAAAACTTCCCGGCGAATGCGGCGGAAGGCCATTTTGAACCATTCCGTGGCGGGTTTGGCCCAGTGAATTTGAGGTGTTTGGGAGCCGTTGAGGTGAATCTTCTGTGCCAGGCTGTCAGCGGTGATGGCGTGCAGTTTGGCCGGCACTTTCCACGGCTTCGGATCGCTCAAATCGAAGTCATTGATGTAGAAGGCCCCTCCCGCTACCGGCGCCGTCGCCAGCGCGGTGAAGGGGCCTTCTCCCAGCCACGCCCGTCCGTCGGGCAGCCTGAACAAAGTGAATTCCGTCATGCGAGTTTGCATCCATAGTGAAACGCACCGCGCAGCGTGCAAGATGGGAAAGTGTCATTACTGAACATCCGTTCTCCGCTGCCAGTCGAATCCCTTGCATGAATGCCGCGAATGAGTTCCTCAAAGTGTCCGCTGACTACCAACTCGGCTCGCTGGACACGGAGGCGCAGCATGCATTCACCACCTCACTGTCGCAAATGGCGCATGAGGATGTGAGTGAGGCGGTCAAGCTGATGCACCATGTCGATATCCACGCACTGCGGCAGATGCAGGCCAAAGCCGCGCCGCTGGCCGATCTGGCGCGCGCATTGGGTGCCACGTTTGATGCCGGCCGCCGGGTGTTTCTCTGCGGGTGCGGTGCCACGGGTCGGTTGTCTCTCAGTATTGAAATTTTCTGCCGCATGGGCGTTTTGCCATCGCCAGACCCGGAACGCGTCGTTGCTTTCATGGCCGGCGGCGATCTCGCTTTGATCAAGGCCATCGAGACCTTCGAGGATCATCCCGAATACGGCGCCCGGCAGCTTGAGGAGCTTGGATTTGTCGAGGGCGACCTGCTTATTGCCACGACGGAGGGCGGCGAAACGCCGTTTGTCATCGGAGCCACAGAACGTGCAGCGGAACTGTCCAGCAACCGGCCGTGGTTCCTGTATTGCAATCCCGACGAACAACTCATCAAAGTCGCCGCCAGATCGAAGCGCGTGATCGAGAACCCCGCGATTCGCAAAATGAACCTCGCCGTTGGTGCGATGGCGGTGGCTGGCAGCACGCGCTTGCAGGCCAGCACGGTGCTCATGGCGGCGATTGGCTTCGCCTTCATGCACACGCGCGATCCTGAGAATGCGCCGGCGGAGGTGTTGAGGCTGCTCTCGCTCGTGGTGCATCATGACGGACAGTTCCTGGTGCCTTTCATCGAGCACGAAGCCGCCGTGTATGAGCGTGGAGCGTTCGTTCTGTATGAAAGCGGGCGCTTTGGCATCACCGTCGTCACCGACACGACGGAACGCGCGCCTACCTTCAGTCTCGCTGCCTTTGAGAAGCAGGATGATCCGGCCGCGCCTGCCGCGTGGTGCCATTTCCTCATGCCGGAACAGCCGGAGGCGCGAATGGCTTGGAAGGCGCTGCTGCATCGCGAGCCACGCACCCTGGAATGGCCGGACGTGAAGCACGTGGCCGGAGCTGAGGTACTGGCTTGCTATGATTTCTCAGCGCAACTGCCTGCACGTCGTCAAATCCGCACGCACAACGCCGAGCACCTGCCGTTTTGCATCGGTGGCGGGGCAGGGGAGTTGGTCTGGGAGTTCGATGGTCTGCGGGAGCGGCTTGATCTGGCTGGTTTGCCTGAATTTCACGCGCACCTGCTGCTCAAGATGTTCATGAACATTCATTCCACGCTCGTCATGGGGCGTCTCGGCCGGTATCTCGACAACCTCATGACCTACGTGAAACCCAGCAACAACAAGCTCATCGACCGCGCCGTGCGTTACGTGCGGCTGCTGGCCCAGCGCCGCACCGGCAAGCTGCCCGGCTACGAGCGGGTGACACGCATGCTGTTTGAAGAACGCGAAAAGCTACAGTCTGGCGAACCCATCGTGCTCAAGACGCTGGCAGCACTGGGCGTGGCGGTGTGATGCACAAGCCCATAGGGCTGACACAATGATAGCCGTGGGTGCAACCCACGGTCTGCGGATGCACCGCCAGGGAACCGCGCAGTGGTGACACAACGGTGTTCGAACCATGCTGTGTCACCGCTACGCGGTTCAACATGATCACCGGTGGATGCTGCGCTGATCCGTGGGTTGCACCCACGGCTATGGTTGTGGCAGCGCTACGCGCTTGCAACATCCGCGCTGGCAGCTTCGTAAGTTCGCGTGATGATTTCTTCGCCAGACAGTCACCTCCGTGAGGCCACCCGCCGCCATTTCTTCAGCCAGTGCGGCATGGGAATTGGTTCGGTCGCGTTGGCATCGATGATGGCTGAACGCGGGTTGAGCGCGGCCAGCGCAGCGGCGTCTGCGGGGCCGGGAGTGATGCAGAAGACGCATGTTACGCCCAAGGCGAAGAATGTGATCTACCTCTTCATGGCGGGTGGGCCTTCGCAGCTCGAACTGTTCGACTACAAGCCGAAGCTCATCGAGTTGAATGCCCAGCCGATCCCGCAGAGCTACATCGAAGGCAAGCGCTTTGCCTTCATGGGCACCAGCAACGGCTTCAAGCTGCTCGGCACGCGCCGCAGCTTCCAGCAACGCGGCGAGAGTGGCACGTGGGTCAGCGACATGCTGCCTTACACCCAGGGCATCGTCGATGACATCAGCGTCGTCACCACCTGCCAGACAGCGTTGTTCAATCATGCGCCGGCGAAGCTGTTCATGAACACGGGCAGCGGTCAGTTCGGGCGGCCGTCGATGGGATCATGGGTCACCTACGGCCTTGGCAGTGAATCGAGTGATCTACCGGGTTTCGTCGTGTTGCAAAGTGGTCCGCGCGGACCGCGTGGTGGCTCAGTGCTGTGGGGCAGTGGCTTCTTGCCGACGACTTATCAAGGCGTGCCGCTCCGTGGCACCGGAGAGCCGATTTTGAATCTTTCTACTCCCGCAAGTTACAGCGCGGCCAGCCAGAGGCGGGTGATCGACACCGCACGTGAGTTGAATCTCTCGCGACTGGTCGAAACGGGGGATGAGGAAATTCAAACGCGCATCAACGCCTATGAAATGGCATGGCGCATGCAGAGCAGCGCGCCGGAGCTGATTGATCTGCGTGGTGAATCGAAGGCCACGCTGGATCTTTACGGCGTTGATCCCGCGCAGCCGTCGTTTGCACGCAACTGCCTGCTGGCACGTCGTCTGGTCGAGCGCGGCACGCGTTTTGTGCAGCTCTATCACACGAGCTGGGACAATCACGGCGGCAAGGGCGAGACGCTGGAGGATGATTTCCCGAAGGTGGTGAAGGACGTGGATCAGGCCTGCGCAGCGTTGATTCGCGATTTGAAGTCACGCGGTCTGCTGGAGGAGACACTGGTCATCTGGGGCGGCGAGTTTGGCCGCACGCCGATGGGCGAGAACCGCGACAAGACCGGCCGCAACCATCACATCGACGCGTTCACGATGTGGTTTGCCGGTGGTGGCGTGAAAGCGGGGCAAACGCTCGGCAAGACCGATGAACTCGGCTTCGGCGTCGCCGAGGATCCGGCGCATGTGCATGATCTGCATGCCACGATTCTGCATCTGCTCGGCCTGGAGCACGAAAAGCTCACGTTCAAATTCCAAGGCCGCGACTTCCGGCTCACCGATGTTCACGGCAAGGTGCTGCAGAAGCTGATGGCATAGGAGGATAGGCCTCCGGCCTGTCGATGGCTTGAGGCGTCTCGCCTTTCTTTGATCGAAGGCTGGAAGCCTCGATCCGTTGTCAGGCAGGATGCCTGACCTCCGTGAGCGCTATTCCACCAAGTAAAGAATGCGGCCGCAAGCCTCGCATTGCGTGAGCGAGACGGACTGTTTGAGCGACTGGATGACGCCGACGACCACTTTCATGTGGCAGCCGCCGCACATGGCGTTTTCCATCGGCACGATGGCGCAGTCGCCCTTTTTGATGAAAATGCGGTTGTAGAGGTCAAGAGCGTCGGGATCAATCGGCTCGGCAAGGGTGGCACGCTCGGCGTTGAGGTCTTCGAGGCGCTTCTTCACGCCAACGGCACGCTCTTCGAGGTTCTTGAGCTCCTCGTTCACGCGCTTCTGCGTTTCGGCCAGTTTGGCCTGCGCATCTTTGAGTTTGGCCTTGGCGGTTTCGAGCGCTTCCATCTGTTCCAGTTCACCGTCTTCGAGCTTGGTGACATCGGCTTGGTAGCGTTTGATCTCGTGGCCGAGGGCGGCGAACTCGTCGTTCTTGCGCGTCTCGAACTGCTGGTCCTGCAGGCGCTTGATGGAAAGCTGGCGCGTTTGCACATCGAGCTGGATGCTCTTGATCTTCACCTCGACTTCCTTCATCGCCAGATTCGCGGCCTCGACGGCGGCCTGATCCCCGGCGAGCTGCATTTTGGCCCGTGCTTGCTGGGTGGGCACGTCCTTGAGGTCTTTTTGCAGCGCACGGATGCGCTGATCGCGTTCCTGGAGCTGGATGAGTTTCGTGATGGCTGGAAGCATGTGTGGAGGATGTAAGCTGGTTCGGCCCAAAGTTCAAAGTTCAAAGTTGAGGCATTGCACCTTGAACCCTTAACGGTGCGCAGCAAGAATGCGCGCCTTTCCATTCCCAATCCTTCATGAAACCCACTCTTCTCATCCTCGCTGCCGGCATGGGCAGCCGTTACGGCGGTCTCAAACAACTCGACGCGATGGGGCCTTCAGGAGAGGTGGTGTTGGATTACTCCGTGTTTGACGCAATCCGCGCCGGCTTCGGTAAGGTGGTGTTCGTCATCCGTCGCGACTTCGAGGAGCTGTTTCGCACGCAGATTGGCTCCAAATTCGAAGGCCGCATCGCGGTGGACTACGCGTTTCAGGATTTGAACGACCTGCCTGCTGGCTTCTCCGTGCCGGAAGGCCGCACGAAGCCTTGGGGCACCGCGCATGCGCTGCTCGCCGCCGCGAACGTGGTGAACGAGCCTTTCCTCATGATCAACGCTGACGACTTCTACGGCCAGGACGCCTACAAGAAGATCGCCGCCGATTTGGTGCAGCCACGTCCGAACGACGGCAAGAGCCACTGGTCGATGGTGGGCTTCTACTTGAAGAATACGCTCTCGGAACACGGCAGCGTGTCTCGTGGTGTCTGTAAACGCGATGCGAACGGCATGCTGGCGACGGTCACGGAGATGACCAAGATCTTCAAACATGGCAGCGGCGCTGAAAACCGTGAGGTAGAAGGCGCTCACGTGCCGCTCAATGGCGATGAAGTCGTTTCGATGAACTTCTTCGGCTTCACGCCGGACATCTTCCCGCTATTGCGTCGGGCTTTCACCGAATTCCTCACGAAGCGCGGCACTGAGCTCAAATCCGAGTGCTACGTGCCCGCTGAAGTTGATGCGCTCATCAATGTGGGCAAAGCCGAGGTCCGCGTGCTCGAAACCACTGGCAAGTGGTTCGGTGTCACCTATCCCGAGGACAAAGCCGAGGTTGTCGCCAGCATCCGTGCGCTGATCGACGCGGGTGAGTATCCGCAGTCGCTGTGGGGCTGAAAATTAGTTCAGAGCTTTAGCTCGTCTGGGGCAAATCGTTCCTGAACGAGCTGAAGCTCTCAACTACTTTGGAGCAGGCGCTCCACACTCCGCTGCGTCGCGCCTTCGTGAGTTTGCAGAGCTTTCTGGCCTGATTGTCCCATCTGAGCGGCTTTCGCTGGGTCTCGCAGTAGTGTGAGGCAGGCGGATTCGAGTTCGTTGAAATCAGCGACCTGCTGCGCGCCTTTCTTCTTGAGGAGGAGATCGACGAGTGGCGTGAAGTTTTCCATGTGCGGGCCGAAGAGGACTGGTTTTTGGGCCAGCGCTGCTTCGGCGGGGTTTTGGCCTCCTTCAGCGAGGA
>JAYVIO010000380.1:0-7703 GCA_043770175.1 Verrucomicrobiales bacterium
GTTCATGTCCACGCTCGATTGTCCGGACCCGGCCAATCTCACGCCCGCCCGCGTGAACACGACCACCGCCTTGCAGGCGCTCACGCTCAGCAACAACGATTTCATGCTCCAGCAGGCGCGGCATCTCGTCACGCGGATCGAAAACGAAACCGACTCCTGCGAAGCCGCCATCCGCCGCGCCTTCGCTCTCACCTTCCAGCGCGATGCCACCGCCGCCGAACTGCAAGCCGCCACGCCCCTCGTCACCGAGCAAGGCCTCTTCGCCCTCTGCCGGATGCTCATCAATGCCAATGAGTTCGTTTACCTCGACTGAAGGATGAAATACAACCTTGCACTCCTCATCACCCTACTACTCGCACCTCTAAGTGCATTGTACGGGTCTGACCGTGCCTTGGCGGAATTCAAACCGCTCGTTTACACCGAATCCTGGACGGAAAAGTGGCCCACCGTCTCAGGTGCGGAAGAAGCGCGAAACGTGACCGCCGAAGTGTGGACAAAGGCCATGCAGGCATCGCTGGACGCACAGGGAACACTGCACATCCCCGCGAGTGAGAAGCCTTATTACCTCGATGGGCCTCTGGTGATGAAAACTGGCCATAAACTCACCGCCGACCCGAAGGCGGAGATCCGTCTCAAGCCCGGCAGCAACACCTGCATGGTGCGCAACGAGCACATTGTCGGTTTCGCTGAAAAGCCCGTGCCTGCGGACACGAAGCCTGATGCCGACATCACCATCGAAGGCGGCATCTGGACGACGCTGGCAAATGGCGTGAAGGACAACAACGGCAACCAGCGCGGCGCTTCGTCGAAGCAGAATCCTGTGCCCGGCACGCATGGCGTCATCCTCCTGCACAACGTCCGTCATGCGACCGTGCGCAACGTCAGCGTGCGACAGAGCCGATCCTTTGCGATTCATCTCGGCAACATTCGCGACTTCACCGTCGATGGCCTCACGCTCGATCGGCACGGACGCGATGGCGTGCATGTCGATGGCCCCGCGAGTGAAGGCATCATCCGCCATGTGAGCGGTGATTCGCATGACGACCCTGTCTCGCTCACTGCATGGGATTGGAAGCAATACAGCGTTACGTTTGGCCCCATTCATCATCTCGACATCGAGCACATCACCGGCGCACCTGATGACAAACACGGCACTGACGCCATCCGCCTGCTGCCCGGAGTGAAACGCTTCAGCGATGGCACCACCCTCGATTGCCCTATCCACGACATCACGTTGCGAGACATCACCGACATCCGCGATTTCAAGCTCTACGACCAGCCCAACCTCGAAGTCGGTCGCGACAACGACTTCAGCATCGGCATCGGCACGCTGAAGAACATCACGTTTGAAAAGCTCACCTTCAATCGCCCCGGCAGCATCCAGGTTCACGCCAACACCGACGGCCTGACGGTCCGCGATGTGAAGCTGCTCTTTCCACTTCCGGCAGATTACCACCTCATCGAACTCGGGCCGAAGTCTATGACCTACAAAAGCGGCGGCCCGAGCACGCCGGAGAAATGGACCGAAATCTTCTCTCCCGACCTCGATTGCACCGTGCGCAACGTCAGCGTCACCGGTGTCCGCGTTCGCGACTCAAAGACCGATTTGCCCATCGAACAAATCGTCCACGTCATCGAGCAAAAGCCCAATCCCGACTACCCGAAGACCACGCCGAAAGGCGGCACAGGCAAAGGCATTTGGATTCAGTAGCCCAATGGCACACACGTCATGAAAACTAGCCGCCATCTTCTTCAGCTTCGAACAGCCAGCGCCGATGCTCATGTCGGATCTGGAGGATCGTCACGAGTTTCTTGGCTTCGTCGATCGTGTAAAGCACGCGCCAGCCGACGCCCGACTTCCAAGGACGAAAGAGCATCTGCCGGATTTCATGCTGCGGCATCCACTTGCCGTTCTCGGGTGCAAACCCGTGGCGATGTGGCGCAACGGCCAACTTCGTCAGCGCCAGTTCAAGCAAATCATTCCATCGATTGGCAAGATCCGCACCGCCATGAGCCTCGTCGGATTCATACCAGATCATTTGCCGATCAACATCAGCTTGCGCTGTATCCGCGAGGTTCCAAAGGAGGCTCATTGTTTTGCCTGACGAAGCCCAGCTCTGCGACGAATCCGTTCAAAGGCCTTCGGCCCAGGAGTTCCCCGATTCCCGCGATCATACGCCTTCAGCGCGGCCTTCAGTTCCATGTCAAGCCGATACTCCTCCGCTGCATGAGCCATCTCGTCATACGCTGCGACGGAAAGCACCACCGCAGCTGCCTTGCCGTTGTGGGTCAGAACACGGGGCCTGTTGTTCTTCTTCAGTTCCGCCGTGTGCTTGCGCGTCTGGCGGGCAAAATTCGTGAGACTGACGATGTCTTTTTCGAGAATCATTTTCATACTGACAAGGTAGCACATAATTGTGTGCGCAAGCAATCCTCCATTTAACTGCCATGACTCCAATATTCAAGGATTTCGATACAACTACCTTTTGGGCCGACGTGGAGTATTCCTTCGAGAACTATGTGGAAGCACCTCCAACGGTCGAGTCCATTGCCATGGTTGAGAAGGAACTGGGCTACAAGCTGCCGGCATCATACATTGAGTTGATGCGGACTCAGAACGGAGGCTTGGTGAATAAAACCTGTTTTCCAACGGAGGTTCCAACCTCGTATGCTGACGATCACATCGGCATCTCCGGCCTTTTTGGAATCGGCAACTCCAAGACCTATTCGCTCTGTGGCAGTTTGGGGAGTAAGTTTATGATCGAAGAATGGGGTTACCCGGACATCGGTGTCTGCATATGTGACACCCCGTCTGCTGGCCACGATTTGGTGATGCTGGATTATTCTGAGTGCGGTCCTGCTGGTGAACCGCGAGTAGTTCATATCGATCAAGAAATGGATTTTGAGACAACACTCTTGGCGCTTACGTTTGAGGCATTCATTCGCGGCCTCATCAGCGATGAGGTGTATGACACGTCTGCTGCCGATCTTGAAGAGGCTTTGAGTCGCATTAAGTCAGGAAGCTTCTCCAGCATATTGAAGCAGTTTTTTGCCAGCGATGCAGGGCACGGACTCGAAGGGCACGTGAGGAGCCTTTTGGAAAGACTCACTCGCACGAAAGGCTATTTCGCACTTCATCAAGATGATCAGTCGTTGCTAGTTTATGACTTCCAGTTCTACATCTTCCAGAAGACAAATGGCGCAGTTACCCGAGATGCGTATCTGAAGGAATACCCTGCCATGATCGCTTTCAGTGACGGTGACATATCCACGAAAGGGTATGCGCCAGCTTATGTCGAAGATTGGCTGACAGCTCGAATCAACGATGGACGAATCACAAAAGATGACGCTGGCGGACTCCGCTTCGTCAGCAGCTTTGAAGTCGAGATTCTACAAAGCCTCAAAGCTTACAATTAGCGAACCAATCTTCATGAAACACATCATCCTCCTCACACTCGCCCTTGTCTCCCTCGCTTCAGCGGCGGACAAGCCCGCGCATCTCTTCATCCTCTCGGGCCAATCCAATATGGCGGGCATGGACCCAAAGCTCGGGTTTGAGCCGGAGGCGAAGAAGCTCTTTCCTGAGGCCGAAGTGGCTTACATCAAGGTTGCCGTTGGTGGTATGCCCATTCGTTATTGGGTGAATGAATGGAACGACATCGCCACGAAACATGGCGTTGATGTTACGAAGGCCCGCGCAGCCGACAAAGATCAGAAATCGACAGCCTTTTTCTATCCTCGCATTCTCAGTCAGTTCGCGGACATGTTCAAAGTGCACCCCAATCCGGCCTCGATCACCTTTTGCTGGATGCAAGGCGAGAATGACTCGAAAACTGGCCTGCACGCGCCTTACGCCGATGCCTTGAAGCAGCTCATCGCCAACCTGCGTCGTGATTTGAAGCGCCCTGACATGAACTTCGTCATCGGCCGCATCAGCGACCATGAACGCATCAATCCGCCTGCCTGGAAAGTCGTGCGTGAGGCCCAGGTCGAGATCGCGAAAAGTGATGCGCATGGTGCGTGGGTCGATAGCGATGATCTCAATGACAAGGAGGTCAAAGGCGCGATGACCAACGACCTCCACTACACTAAACCCGGTTATGAACTACTCGGCCGCCGCTTCGTGAGTCAGGCGAAGGCGCTCATCGAAGGTAAGAAGCCCGTCGAGAATGGTCGCCCCGAATGAATCGACTCATGAACTCCACCTCACGTCGCAACTTCCTCCACAGCTTCACTGGAACTGCCCTCGCTTCCCTGCTGCATCGCGATGCCAGCGCGGCGGCGAATCCGCTCGCGCCCAAGGCCGGGCATCATTCTGCGAAGGCAAAGGCGGTGATCCAAATTTTCTGCCCCGGCGGCCTCTCGCATGTGGATACGTGGGATTACAAACCGGAGCTGGCGAAGCGTCAGGGCAAGCCATTCGATGCGGATGGCAAGCTGCAGTTCTTCGCGTCGAAGCCGGGCAATTGTCAGCAGAGCTGGTGGCCCTTCCGTCAGCATGGCGAATGCGGGCGCTGGATGAGCGACCTCTTCCCCAAGCTCGCGCAGCGCGTGGACGACATGGCGTTCATCCACTCCATGCAGAGCAAGACGGCGCTGCACGGCCTGGCGATGTTCATGGCGAACAGCGGTTTCATCCTGCCCGGCTTTCCCAGCATGGGCGCGTGGGTCACGTATGGACTCGGCAGCGTGAGCGATGACCTGCCCGCCTTCGTCGTGCTGCCCGATCCGCGGGGGCTTCCTCCCGGCGGCGTCATCAATTGGGGCGCGGGGTTTCTGCCCGCGATTCATCAGGGCACCACGCTCCAGACCGATGTCGAGAAGCCACCCATCGCCGATTTGTTCCCGTCGAAAAACTTCGCGCATCTCCGCGGCCAGACCGAGCAGACCAGCCGCGATTTCCTCCAAACGCTGAACCGCGCCCACGCCGCCGAGCGTCCCGGCAACAGTGAACTCGAAGCCCGCATCTCCGCCTACGAACTCGCCGCCCGCCTGCAACTCAGCGCTCCCGACGCCACCAACCTGCGCGGCGAATCCGACGCCACCAAGCAACTCTACAATCTCAATCACGAAGACATTGGCACCTTTGGCCGCCAATGCTTGCTCGCTCGCCGACTCGTCGAACGCGGAGTGCGCTTCGTGCAGATCTTTTGCGGCGCGGAAAACACCGGTGCAAAAAAGATCCGCCCGAACTGGGACAGCCACGAAGACCTCGTGCGCGACCACGGCTACTGGGGCCCCATTCTCGATACCGGTGCCGCCGCGCTGCTCACCGATCTCAAATCGCGCGGCCTGCTCGACAGCACGCTTGTCATCTGCACCAGCGAGTTTGGCCGCCAACCCGCCGCTCAAGGCGCTGGCAAAGGCCGCGATCACAATCCCGGTGCCTTCACCGCTTGGATGGCCGGCGGCGGCATCAAAGGTGGCACCGCCTACGGCAGCACCGACGGCCTCGGTTTCAAAGCCGCGGAGAACCCCGCCTACTGCTACGACCTCCATGCCACCGCGCTGCACTTGCTCGGCCTGAATCACGAAAAGCTCAGCTTTTACAACAACGGCATCGCCCGGCGGTTGACGGACGTCCATGGGCACGTCATCAAAGAGATCATCACATGACCCAGCCACACATCGCCATCATCGACTGGCGCACCGCTCCGCAGGGCGATGCCGAGTCTGCCATTGAAAAGAGCATCATCGGCAACGCCGCGAAGGTGACTCGGCATCTGTGCGACACCGATGCGGACCTGGATGACGAGATCGCCGATGCGAATGCGATCATCATCTGGCACAACATGCCGCTGTCGGCGACGGGCATCGCGAAGCTGAAAAACTGCCGCGCGATCATTCGCAACGGCGTCGGCTTTGACTCGGTGGACATCGCCGCCGCACGCGAACGCGGCATCGCCGTGTGCAACGTGCCCGACTACGGCACCGAAGAGGTCGCGGACCACGCCATCGCACTCGCCATGGCACTGTGTCGGCAAATTCTGCCACTCGATCAAGAAGCCAAACAACTCGGCTGGAACATCAAAGTCGGCCCGAAGCTCCGCCGACTCAGCATGCTCACCTTCGGCATCGTCGGCCTCGGTCGCATCGGCACTGCGACGGCGTTGCGGGCCAAAGCACTCGGCTTCCGTGTCATTTTCCACGATCCGTATCTTCCCAACGGCGCAGACAAAGCCGTGGGCATCGCACGCGTGCGCACATTGGATGAACTGCTCACACAAACGGATGTCTTGTCGCTGCATTGTCCGCTGAATGATGAAACACGCCATCTCATCGCCGAACGCGAGCTTTCACTGCTCAAATCGGGCACCTTCGTCGTAAACACCGCCCGCGGGGCCATCATCAAAAAATCCGCCATCCTCGCCACGCTCTACGAGGAGCGTCTCGCAGGCGCTGGACTGGATGTGATCGAGGACGAGCCGCTACGGTCCGAAGAAGAGGCCGCCACGCCGAACCTTATCGCCACCTGCCACGCCGCGTTTTGCAGCGTGGAGTCGAAGATCGAGATGCGCAGCACTTCTGCACGCATCGCGCTGGCGGCGGTGACTGGGCAGCCGCTGGAGAATGTCGTGAATGGCGTCGTATAAAGTCCATGCGTCGTCTTTTTGGCATCCTCTTCGTCTTTCCCATCTCGGCGGTTTATCCGCAGGGTGTGCCGCCGCAGATCGAGCAGAGCTGCATCGAGTGCCACGACAAAGAAACCGCCAAAGGCAGCCTCGATCTCACCGCGCTGAAGTTTGATCTCAAGGATCATGCTGCTCGTGAGCGGTGGATTCGCATCCATGACCGCGTCGAGAAAGGCGAGATGCCGCCGAAGGCGGGGGACATGGCGGCGGCGGAGCGTGCGGCTTTGGTGAAGGTGCTGGATGCATCGCTCTACGAGGCGGATCGCGCCGAAGTGCTGACGCAGGGCCGCGGGCCTATGCGCAGGCTGAATCGCGACGAGTATGAGCAAAACCTGCGCGATGTGCTGCAATTGCCCGACCTCGACATCCGCGATATGTTACCCGAAGACCGCGAAGGGCATCGTTTTAACAAAACGGGCGACATGCTCGACATGTCGCGTGTGCAGCTCACCGCCTATCTGGATGCGGCCGAGGTCGCGCTGCGTGCAGCGACGGCCACAGAGCCTGCGCCGCCGCCCGTGGTGAAAAAACGAGTCGTGGGCACGGATTTGTTTCCTGGCACCAGCACCTTCGGCAATCGCGAGGCGATGTTCTTCGCCAAGGATGACAAGTTTATCGAGTTGGATGGCAAGAAGGCAAAAGAAGCCGCGAAGGATGAGTCGATTGAGCTGGCGTTGTTTCGCGCGGCGAGTTGGCCTTACCTTGGCACACCGCGTGACGTGGTGGCCAAACACTCCGGACACTACAAGGTGCGCTTCTCCGCGCGAGCCGTGTTGCAACAGCCAGGGTTTGCCTTGCTTCCTGCAAAGCAGCCCGTGCCGATGACCTTCCGCACACGCAAACCTGCGGGCGTGGACATCATCAATGAAGTGCGTGCCTCCGGTGGCGTGATCGATATTCAGCCAAAGAAGCAGGTCTATGCAACGACGATCACGCTGCGTGCCGGTGAGTCGTTTGAATACAGCCTGCTTGGCCTGCCGATGCCGCTGGCGATGAATCCCAACGGCTCCGCACCGACGTATCGCTATCCGCCCTTCCCGGAAGGCGGTCAGCCGGGCGTCGCCGTGCAAT
>JAYVIO010000381.1:0-7694 GCA_043770175.1 Verrucomicrobiales bacterium
GATGGAGTCTTTGCCGCCGGAGAAAAGAAGCGCGGGCTTTTGGAACTGCGCGGCGGTTTCGCGCAGGATGTAGATGGCCTCGGATTCGAGGAATTGGAGGTGCGTGATGGCTGACATGATGAATCAGATGATGGCGAGGAATTTGAGAAGGTTGCGCGTGCTGAGGGCGACGACAAGGACGCCGACGAGAATCATGAACGGCTTGTGCGGGATGTGTTTGGCGGCCCAGGCTCCGAACGGCGCGGCGATCATGCCGCCAAGGGCTAGGCCGAGGATGATGCTCCAATGCGTGAGGCCAATGGTGAGGAAGAAGGTGATGCTGGCGGCCAGCGTGACGAAGAACTCGACGGCGTTCACGCTGCCGACTGTGATGCGGACGTTGTTGCCACGCACGATGAGGTTTGAGGCCACGATCGGGCCCCAACCACCGCCGCCCATGGCATCGACGAGTGCGCCGAAGAAGCCGAGAGGAGCGAGATGCGTGGTCACGTTGCGCGGCGGCACGCGGACGAAGGCTTTGGCGATGATCACGAGACCCATGAGGATTAGATAGCCGGAAACCCAGGGTTTGAGCACGTCGCCAATGGAGGAGAGCAGATACGCGCCGATGATGGCACCAATGACCGCTGGAACGAGCAGCCGGCGAAACAGAAAGCGGTCCACATTGCCAAAGGCGTGATGCGAAATCGCGGAGGCGCCGGTGGTGAAGCACTCGGCCGCGTGCACCGTGGCACTGGTGGCTGCTGGCGGCACGCCGAGGGCCATGAGCAGCGAGGAGGCGCTGACGCCATAGGCCATGCCGAGCGCTCCATCGATCAATTGAGCGACGAAGCCGGCGGCGATGTAGAGCAGGAAGTCGGGCGGCAGATCAGGCATCGTCGTTTATGCTTGGTCGGTGACGAGTTTGGCGTGCAGGCCGCATTCGTGTTTTTCGTCGCCTTTGGCAGGATCGTAGTAGGTGCGCTCGTTCGGCAAATCGTGCTCGAGCAGATAGGCGTCCATCTCGACGGGCGTCCAGTCGAGGATGGGGTTCACCTTGAGGCATTCAAATTTTGCGTCCCACATGAAGGGCTGAAGCGTGGCGGCGCGCTGGGGGTTCTGTTCACGGCGCAGGGCGGTGATCCACACTTTCGGCGCGAGTTCACGCATGCCACGCTCAAAGGGTTCCAGCTTCATGATGCGGCTGAAGGACTCGACGCGCTCGACTTCATCCGGCATCGGCACTTGGCCACCGTTGAGAGCCAGCCAGTGCGCGGCGGTCATGAGCGGCAGATATGGCTTCAAGTTGAGGTTGAGGCGAGCGCGGCTCTTTTCGGCGAAACGGTAGGTTTCGGGGAAATTGGTGCCGTGATCGACCCACAGGATGGGAATGCCCGCCTCCTGCTCTGTGGCGAGATGCAGGATCACCGCCTCATACGGACGAAAGTTCGTGGTGACGATGGCCTGGCCGTCGGCATGAGCGAGGGCGGCCTGAATGATTTCCTGAGGCGATTTGCCTTTGAGATCGTCGTTGAGAGCTTGGATTTGTTCGGGATTCATGCGGGGCGCGGATTATTCACCCGATTCTCGATGTGTAAAGTAGGAAATTGCCAAATTAGGGCAAGAAAAAGGGCGCGGAGGTGATCCGCGCCCTTCGAAAATGAACTGTGCCTTCGAGTTACGCCTGAAGTGCTGCTTCGACGATGTTCACGCGACGACCATCCTTGTCGAAACGCACATTGCCATCCACGAGAGCGAAGATGGTATGGTCTCTGCCGATGCCGACGTTGAGACCGGGAACCCACTTCGTGCCGCGCTGGCGGAGGATGATGTTGCCGGCGATGACGGCTTCGCCGCCGAATTTTTTGACGCCAAGACGCTTGCTCTGGCTGTCGCGACCGTTCTTGACGGAACCTTGTCCTTTTTTATGGGCCATACGAGGGGAGTGGTGAAGGGATTAGGCGTTGATGGCGGTGATCTGCACGAGGGTCAGCGGCTGGCGGTGACCTTTGGTCTTATGGAAGCCTTTGCGCTTCTTGAACTTGAAGGTGGTGACCTTGTCGGCCTTGTGCTGCTTGATCACCTTGGCGGAGACGCTGGCACCTGCGACAGTGGGAGCGCCCACGGTGATGCTGCTGCCTTCGCCTGCGGCGAGGACCTGATCAAACGTTGCTGTTTCGCCTTCGGCGGAATCGAGCTTCTCCACGTCGAGCTTGTCGCCCACGGAGACCTTGTACTGTTTGCCGCCTGTTTTGATGATTGCGTATGCCATAACCTGAAAAGTGTTGCTGTCCCCGGAACAGGGGCGCGGAGATTTCCACACATGACCCCGTTCGGCAAGGGAAAACTTGCCGCGAATATCATCCGCGTGAAATCACGCTGCCGGCCCGGGCGCTCCGCCGAAATAATGCGTCAGCGCCTCCATCATGCCTTCGCTGGCAAAACGGGTCGCGATGAAGCCGCCGCGCGAGTGGACGATCTGCTTCACGGGATCGACCGCATTGCCAGGGCAGGCGATCATCCGGGCGTGGCGCTGATCCAGCATGCTGAGGTCGTTGAAATTGTCGCCAGCGGCAAAGCACGCAGAGGAGTCGAGGCCGAGCAACCGTGCCAATTCACTCAGCGCGGTGCCTTTGCTGTAGCCGCTGTGGGAAAAGCGCAGGTAGATGCCATTGCGGTGATAACCGATGTCGGGGAACTGCCGGCCGTGCGTGTCGATGTAGGCGCAGATGCCATCGAGTTCGACGTCGTTTGAGGCGACGATGCCCATGTCGCCGGAATCGCCGCTCAGGAAGGAGGCGTTGGTCTGCGTCTCGACCATCTGCTTGATGGCTTGAAGTGAGGGCTGATGATCTTTGGCGAAACGCTCCTGCGCACGTCGTGCCAGACGGTTCCAAGAGCCGTAATCGGTCCAGCGACTGAAGAAGCCGGGTTTATAAATGTCACTCTCCTGCGCGATGATGAAATCCGGCTCGGAGTAAATGCCGTGCTGCGCCAGCCCTTCGATCGTCTGGCTTAAACTGCGGCCTGTATTGATGACCCATGCTGCGCCTTGAGCACGCAGCAGTTGAATCATCTGTCCGAGGCCTGGGTGAAACACCGGATCGCTCTCTGGATGCACCAGAGTGCCATCGAAGTCGAAGCAGAGGATGAAGCGATGTTTGGGGGCGGCCATGAATCGAGGCGCGCATTCATGCCGCGAAAGCCGCCGGCTGCAAGACCGCGATCATGCGCACGACAGCCAGAACGCAGAGCGACAAAAGAATCGTCTCATACACCACAAAAACCGGCAGCCGCATCTGCCGCCGCCTTGCGCGATTCACCAACGCCTCGCTGGCCCAGAGCAGGCAAAGCACCAGCGGCGGATATAACACGAGATGGCGGGTGCCCCAGGTCATAACGGGCATGTCCCAGCCGAAATCGAGCGTGCAGACCACGAAAGCCAGCACGGTAAAGAAAACGAGCGGCGCTGTTTCGGGATGCAAGGCCTGCCCGGCATGCGCCGCACGCGGTGCCACAAACCAGATAATGAGCATGAGCAAAATCAAAACGCTGGCGAGAGCCATCACAAAAACGCCGCGCTCATGCGGCAGCGAATCCAAGCTCCACGGCCATTGCAGCAGGGATTCGATCATTTTCATGCCGCCCTGTCGCAAACGCTCGCTGACGGCATCAGGCGCGTGTGATTCGAGGTAATTCGCATAGCTCGGCAGTTCGCTCGCAGGCACGGCTTGCAATGACTCGCGAGTTTGATGCGCCGCCGTCCACTGACGCATGGCGTTTTCATCGTCAAACCAGCGCCAAAAAAACGGCGCGGCATCCCCCAGCTTCTCCTTTGAGTGTGACAGCATCGGCCCCACGGTGATCAGGTGGCAGACGACGAGCAGGATCATGCCCAGCCAATGATTGCGCCACACCCAGAGCGTCGTGCCGCCTTCCTGCGACCAATACGCCAGGATCATGCCCCACAGCCAGCGCAGCGTGCTCACGAAGATGAAGACGAGGACCAGCGTCGTAGCTGAGGGCAGCGTAAGATTCGCCAGCGCGGAGAAAAAGCCGATCATGCCATAGAGCCAGAGCGAATTGCGCTTCAACGCGGCGACACAGCATACCCAAGTAAGCAGAAACAAGATCTGGAACAGCACATCCGGCGAAAACTCCGCCGCCGATGGCAGCAACACGCCAAAGCCAATGGTCAATATCGTGAGCAACGCCGCTGGAACTGAAAACGCCCGTGCCGCCGCCAGCCCGAGCATCAATAAAAAGCCCAGGCTCAGCCCCATGAGCCAGCGCTTGCCGGATCGCAGCACATGATAGTCATCCGAACTCAATACGCCGTCTGACCTAGGCTGTTCCGCCCGGACATTCCATGCGGCCAGCCAGGGCCACAGCGGGCGCACCATGCCATCCGTGCGATGTGGCAGCCAGTCATTCAACGGCTGGGACACGCTTTTGGAAAAATCCGGCGTCAGATCATGCCGCGTTTCGATGGCAGCATTCAGATACAGCCGTTCGTGCTCCGGAAATACATTATCCCAAGTCGGCCCCTGCCGTGGAAAGGCCCGCATGTAGCACCAGGCAAAGAAGATCAAACATGCAAACAACACCGCCCAACGACCGCCGCGCAGCCAAAGTCTGGTGAGATGCAGAAACACGGTTTTGACCGGCATGCGTGCTGCGAGGTGAAACGTTGCTTGTTATTATTTGCGTGGCCGCACCTTGATCTCCACGCGGCGGTTCAGGCCCTGCTGCTCCACGGTGCCGGCGACACTAACAATCGGCTTCGACTTGCCCATGCCCATCGCTTGAATGCGATCACTGCCGAGCCCGAGGGACTCGCGCAACCAGCTCACGACGGCATTCGCACGACGAATGCTGAGCTCGAGATTGAAGTCTTCGCCACCGAAGCTGTCCGTGTGGCCTTCGATGATGAAGAGCGAGTTTGGATTCTTCTGAATAAGGAAACCAAGCTTCATGAGGCTGAGGCGGGCCGCTTCGGCCAGTTGATCGCTGCCATACTCAAACAGCAAATCCGTGGGCATCAAGATCGGAGCGGTGCTGCCGCCCATCGTGCCGCCACCACCGAGGAGATCGTCAAGATTGCTAAAACCCTTCACGCGTGCGCCTGCGGCGGTCGCCGTGCCCTGACTTTTCACCGCATCAAGCAGGCCGCTGTCCATCTTCCCACCAAGACCCGGATCAAGTGTTCCGGCATCGAGCAGCATTTGTTTTTCCGACACGGGCTTCGACAACACATCGCGCCGCACGCTAGCCATCTCCGCAGCGATGTCAGGCGCGGCCATGGCTTGTGGCGCGAGCAGTTTGGCCATGTCCGTCGCTTTCGGCGAACCAGGAGCACCATCGCCGGGATCGTTTGCACGGATGAAGTTCGTGATCTCCTTCACGTTCGGTGTGAGGTCGATTTCCTGGTTCTTCGGCAGCTCCTGCAATTTGTCGAAATCATCCAGCTTCGGCTCGAAGGCTTTCATGTCCGGCAGATTTCCCGGCACGATGGTTTCGGGGATCTGCTGCACTGCATTCAGCTCCTTCATCGCCTGCTCGCTCAAGAGAATGCGCTCCGGCACCTCGCGTGGTTTGGCCGGCGTCACCGCAGAAATGCCCAGTGAATCAAAACCAACCACGAGCACCATGTGAAACACCACGGACAGAATCAGCGCGAACATCATCCACCATTTCAGGCTCCAATCGTCGCGGGAACGAAAGGAAGACTGGGGAGTGGTCCACTCGGGGGGATGGGTGACTGCGGCCATGACTTGAGCAGGCTAGCACGGTGACCAAAGGATTGCACGCATCACTTTAACCGTGACATCACCCCTGCGGGCTTCGTATCCTGCCCTGCACTCAAACCACATCCACCCTCATGAACCGCCGCACCTTCATCCACACCAGCACCGCCGCCCTCGCAGGCTCCCTCATCGTCCCGGCCAGCAGCCGGGCGCTCGATCTCACCCAGGCTCCCCTGCCCTACGCCCCCGAAGCGCTGGAGCCGCACATCGACGCCCTGACGATGACCATTCATCACGGCAAGCACCACGCAGCCTACATCACCAAGCTCGGCGATGCGCTCAAAGCCGCCAGCATCAGCAAAACCGACGCTCTGGAGCTGATCACCGACCTCAAATCGCTCCCCGCCGCATCGCAAGCCGCCATCCGCAACAGCGGCGGCGGTCACGTCAACCACACCTGGTTCTGGAAATGGATGGCCCCAGCCGGCAGCGGCCCGAAAGGCCCCGAAGGCAAACTCGGCGAAGCCATTCAGAGTACCTTCACCAGCATCGACGACTTCAAGAAGGTCTTCGGCGAAGCCGGCGTCAAACGTTTCGGCTCCGGCTGGGCCTGGCTCATCGTCACCAAAGACGGCAAACTCAAAATCACCTCCACGCCAAATCAGGACAATCCGCTCATGAAAGGCATCGTCGAAGAAGCCGATCTCGGCACCCCGATCCTCGGTCTCGATGTCTGGGAGCACGCCTACTACCTCAAGTATCAAAATAAACGCCCCGACTATATCACTGCGTGGTGGAACGTCGTGAACTGGGCCGAAGTGGCGAAGGGCTACGCTGCCGCGACGAAGGGTTAAAATGACGAATGAGTAAATCCGAATGACGAAAGAAGCCCGAATGCCCAAATCCGAAACTCGTCCCGCCACAGCGTGTGCAGACTTCTTCCGGCATTCGGAGTTCGTCATTATTTCGTCATTCGGAAATTCGTCCTTCGTCATTTTCGGCTCCGCCACTTGTCAAACCTCCGCCATCACGCCATGACCGGACTCATCGAGGTCAAGCTCACGGAGTTGAACCAACTGTTCAACTCCATGGACCCCTCACCCTTCCATGAGCGCGATCTGGATCACGACGCCGAGGAATTCATTGTCAGTTGGGCGCAGGAACATCACAAACAGCACGATTTGAAGCTCCTCGTGCATCTGACGAAGCATCCCGCCGATATTGCCGACACGCAAAAGCTCGTCGCCGACTCGGTGGCGCACTATTTCGAGTATCGCGCCGACATGGTGCTGCACGAATTGAAGCGCCTCATGCGCGAAGGCCGTGCCGCGTTGCTCTTCGGCCTCATGTTCCTCGGCATCTGCCAGCTCACCGCCACGCTGCTCACACCGCCCACCGCGAACTGGCAGACCGTCGCCCGTGAAGGCCTCACCATCATCGGCTGGGTCGCCATGTGGAAGCCGCTCGAAATCTACCTCTACCGCTGGTGGCCCGTCCTCACCCTGCGCCGCCTTTACCAACGCCTCAGTCGCATGCCAGTGGAAGTCCACTGCGCTACACCTTGACCTCTTGACCCTCCATCCCATGAAACACCTCCTCACCACCCTCCTTCTCCTCATTCCCGCCTTCGCATTCGCCGCTGACCCAGCCAAACACGTCAAAGCCGACGAAGCCGCCAAAATCATCGCCGAAGGCAAAGTCGCCATCGTCGATGTGCGCACCGCCGACGAGTTCAAAGACGGCCACATCAAGAACGCGAAGAACATCGACATCATGGCGAACGACTTCGAGGCCCAACTCGCCAAACTCGACAAAACCCAGCACACCCTCGTTCACTGCCAGGCCGGTGGCCGCAGCATGCGTGCCCTCAAAGTCTTCGAAAAACTCGGCTTCGAGCACCTCATCCACCTGGATGAAGGCTTCGGCGGCTGGGAAGCCGCAGGCAAGCCGGTGGAGAAGTGATTCAAT
>JAYVIO010000382.1:0-2836 GCA_043770175.1 Verrucomicrobiales bacterium
GAGATAGATGTCGAACGCACCGTTCACATAACCATCGTACGCCTCGCCACCAAAGCTGCCGTAGATGCCGTTGGCGTCGTAGGTCACGCTCAAATGCGCTTTTTCGATGTGGAGCTGCTTCCAACGCACCTGCTCCACCGTGAAGGTCTCCGTCAGGTTGTTGTTCCGGTCCTTCATTGGCAAATTGAAGCGCACCTGGCCCTTCATGCCGCGAAACTCCAGTTTCAGTTCCTCCAGGGTGTAATTGTCCGAGGGAATGTCGAACACCGCATCAAGCTGGCCGCTTTCCAGTTTCGAGGTGAAGCTGAAGGGAAATGGTTTGCTGAAGCCCTTCAGCGGCACGCCCTTCGGTGCCAGGATGAGCCGGCCCTCGGACACCGCCAGCGTATCGACCTGCCAGCCTGGAGCCGCAGGCGGCGGCGGCAATGGCGGCCCCATCGTGGCATCCGCCTTCGGTGCTTCGCCCTTCATCCACTTGCGGTAGTTGTCCACGTACCAGAACAAATCCTCGCCCACATACAGCAGCGGCGAGACGATCTCCACGCGCTCGATGCGGCGGTGCAGCAAGCCGTCGAGCGTGTAAGTCACCTGAATGAGATCCATCTCCGCCACCGTGCGCAGCGGCTCATGCGGTGAGGGGATGCGCAGCCGCGTCAGCAGGATCCGCTGCGGCTCCACATTTTCCGCCAGACCATCGAGATCGAGCGGCGTCTCGTTCGCGCTGAAGGTCACGTCAAAACGCACCGGCGGCAGCCCTGGCGCGATGCTCATCAGCGTCACCCCCAGCTTCTCCACCTCGATTTTCCCCGCCGTCCAGCGTGCCGCCACAGCGCCGGCTTTTTCCTCCACCACCGCCGCATTCCCACTGAACAAGGTCATCAGCGCATCGCCCACTTCGACCTGGCCGCCGGCCAGTCTTAACGACTCCACCCGCTGCGTGCGCCACATCTCCGGCAGTGCGGCGACGGCATCCACCTGCTCCAGGCTCAGCACCGGCAGATTGGCCCGCGTCGGGATGCGCACCCGCGCATTCGTGAGGGTCAGGTGCTGCTTCTCCTGGGCCGAGACAATCTCAAACCCCGTCGCAATCTCGACCCGCTCCGCCAGCTTCATCGCCACTGCCACCGTGCCGCTCTTGGTCGTCAGCGTGCCAAACTGCAACTGCCGCCACCACGTCGGCGCCGGATTGGCCGGCAGCGGCTGCACCGGCTCCGTGGCCACTTTGTCAAACCACGGCCCGTTCTCCGGCGTGAATTCAAACTGCGGTGCATCGAGCACCAGCGCCTCCACGAACCACAGCTCACGCAGCTTGTCCGGCACCAGCTCCAGCACACCGCTTTTCAACAGCGCAAAAGGTCGCGGCTTGAGGCTGGGGTCCATTCGGCCCCAGTGCAGCGCCAGGTCCACCAGCACCAGCCGCTGCTTGGAGGCTGAGCGCATGCCCGCCGGTGAAATCTCCAGCGCCTCCAGTTTCGTGCTCCAGCCAAACTCACCCGCCACCGGCGACCGCTCCGTCGGTGACAGCTTCACCTTCCCGCCCTTCACCTCCAGCCCATCCACCAGCACTTTCCATGTGGACGCCGGCTTCGATTCACCCTGCGGCAGCAGCGCGGCTTCCAGTTCCGGTGTCCACTCAATCTCGGGCTTCAACAGCACGCCGCTTTGCACGTGCCAGAGACCGTTTAAATCCTGCGACAGCTTCACCTCGGCCGCCGCTGCCTGCACCAAACCTGCCGCCGTAAGCGGTTGCAGCGACAGATTCTTCAAGCGCACCTCATGCGTGCCGCCTGCGCTCAGCCCACCATCACGCGCGAGCGTCAGACCATGTCCGTCCCACTCAAACTGAACGCCACCACGCAACGGTGGCAGCTTCTCGCTCAAGGCCGGACTGAATTCCTTGATCCACGCCAGATCGACGTTCCCGCCTCTTAAACTGCCCGTCTTGATCGCGATTTTGTCATCCTTCATCGCCGCTTCGACCTGGAGACTGCTCACCACCGTTTTTCCCTGCCACACGACATCCGCAGCCTTGATGCTGGCGGTTTCAAACACTCCCGCTGATGTGCCGCCGCGCACGCTGCCCTGCACCGTCGCCCTCAGCACCGGCGTCTGTTTCTCGTCACGTAAAGTCACCTTCGTCGAAGTCAGATCTAGCGAATCGAGCCGCCACGCACTGGCAGCGGCCGTTCCGTCGGCAGCAGCCTTGCCACTGCCCGGCTTCGAGAACATCGACAGCGGAATATCCACCGATCCGCCTGCAATCTTCACGCTACCGAGATTTTTTCCACGCAACTCGCGCCAGCCGGGCTGCCATTCGATGCGACCCGCTTCCACGAGTCGTTGCGCAGTCGGCACATGCGTGGCGCTCACCTCCTTGAGATGCAGCACGCCGTTGTTCCAATCCAGCGCGGCAAACTTTACCTGCACCTCGCCTCCCAGGCGCAGCAGCAGTGAATTGACCACCATCACGCGTTCCGACCACGCCCACCAGCCTGCGCCCGCGAGCAGGACGATGCCGATGCATCCCAGATAGAACAGCCGGCGCATCCAGCGTAGCAAGCGACGGCGGCGTTTAGGTGGCGGAGTCTCCTGTTTCACGGCTGCAATTCACTACGTCACGCCCCACACCGTGGCTACGTCTTCTTTCCCGTGATTAGCCGCGCCCCCTGCGCCCGCGTGAAGTAGGACCACACCCAGATCAGGAAGACCGAGAGGCGGTTGCGGAAGCTCATCAGGAAGATGAGATGCACAAACACCCAGGCCAGCCACGCGGGCAGGCCGCTGAACTTCGCGAAGTTCACATCCGCCACCGCGCGATGCCGCCCGATCGTCGCCA
>JAYVIO010000383.1:0-7654 GCA_043770175.1 Verrucomicrobiales bacterium
GCACGTTCGCATACGACGCCGTATCGACATCAATCGACAACGTCGAAAGCGGCTCCCGCGCCACGTCCTTGAGTTCGTTCTCGATGATGCGCGTGTAGGATTCGTTGGAGGCCGGATCAGGGGTGGGCTTTGGCTTTTCATCTTTCTGCACCCCCCAGCCGCCAGCGACACCAGCCGTGCCGCCGTTAAAGTAGAGCGCATCCGGCTGAGTTGCCGTGCTTGCGGTAATACTGCTCATCGTTTTCCCAGTGCTCACGCCTGCCCCGCTGACCACACCGCCTACGGTCAAGGTATTCGTCCCACCATTAGTGACAGTAAGCGCAGCAAGGTCATCGCTCCTGCCACTCACATCCAGCGTGGCTCTTGGAGCCGCCTCACGCAGTGGCCTCGGACTGGAGTTGGTGACAACGAGTCCTCCCGAATTGACCGTCGTGCCGCCTGTGTAAGTGTTGGCACTACTCAGTGTAAGCGTGCCAGCGCCCGCCTTGGTCATGCCAGCCGAACCGGTGATCACGCCACTGACTGTGGTAGGTGCGTCTAGTGCTGACCTGAATGCCGACACCGGTCCTGAGGCTGGTGATGACGTATTGCTCACGATCAGTCCTGGCAGCGGGGTCGCAAGTGGCACCATTTTATTGTCGAAATTCAGTCCATAGGCAGTTTGATCTTGGATTTTCTTGAGTTCCGCCACATCACCCACGCTCAAGGTTTCCAACGACTTGTTCAAGGCCAGTGGCTTGGGTGTCTCGGCTGACTGGGGATCCGCTGCCGGTGCCGGCGCAGACGTAACGAAACGATCCAGCAATTCTGTCTTCACCTCATTCTTGACTGGCTTGACAGGCGGCAAGGTCTTGCTGCGTCTGGCGACTTCACTCTTGTTGATCTCGCCCGCAGACAGCACTTTGTATTTCAATTCCACCGCTTCCGCGAGGACTTGCGTCTCCCGTTGCATGCCAAACTCATGCCACGTCCACAAGCCACCGAGTGCGATGGAGGCCGCCATCGCCAGCTTCGTCACGACGCTGAAGCGCCATTTTGTTGGTCGGGCCTGCGTCTCGCTTGCACCCGGAAATCGGGACGATTGCCCTACGGACTGCGTCTTCAAGCGCTCCCGCTGCGCATCGGTGAGCGCGAGGGATTCATCGTGCAGCTCGGCCAGCAGGAAGTGGCAGAAGTCTTTGGTGTCCTCGGCGGCCTGTTTGGCCTTGGGATTGTCGCGCAGCGCGGCTTCGAGCTGCTGGCGTTCTTCGGCGCTGGCTTCATCGAGCGCCCAGGCGGTGATTTGTTCCGGTTTCATGATCAAAAATGGTGTTGGAGGGTTCAAGCGAGTGCGTGCTTCAGTTTCACGGGCTGCGGCTGGTCGTGCGCCTGCCATTTAGTTTTCAACGCGGCGACGCCGTGATGGATGAGATAGCCGACGTTGCCGATGCTGGTCTTCATCGCCGCGCTGATCTGCTGGTAGTCGAGTCCGGCGATGAACTTCAGCCGCACGGCCTCGCGCTGGCGCGTGGGCAGCGTTTCGATGAGTTCGCGCAGCGCGGTGGCGGTTTCGCGCTTCTCCATCGCTTCATGAGGCGAGGGATCGGCGGAGGCTTCGAGATCAAGAGTTTCCGTTTCCATGACAATGAGGCGTTGATGTTTGCGATGATGGTCGAGGGCACGATTGCGGCACACGGTGAAGAGCCAGGGGGCCAGCCGCTCTGCATCCAGAGTGGCGAGGTGCTGACTGAGCTTTAAAAACACGTCCTGCACGATGTCGCGCGCATCTTCCAGGTCGCCCGTGTAACCGTGCGCGTAGCGGATGAGAGGCCGCTCGTAGCGCTGCAGGGTTTCCAGGAAAAGATCGTGCGGTTCGCTCATGGGGTGGTGTTCGGCAGGCTTCACGGCTAAGTTCGCCGCATCTTGGGGGAAATTTTTCCGAAAGGCGAGATTCATCGTTCCATGGGCGAGAGTTTGATGGTCCATTGCGCGTTGTTCGCTGCCTGCTTTCATCCATTCTCACCATGACCCGCCGCCTGCTCCTCACCTCGCTACTCGCCTCATCGCTCTCCTTCGCCCAGCAGCCCGCCGCTCCTGCGGACCATGCCCATGCCGTGGAGATCCCCGGACTGAAGAAGGAGCTGTTCGCCGGCATCACCGAGGCGGATTTCCTCAAGCTCAGCGACAAGCCGAAGACAGTGAAGATCACACTCGTGGCCACCTACAGCGCTGCAAATTACGGTATGAACTTCAACGGCTACTCCCACGGCAAGGCCATCTTTACGGTTCCCAAGGACTGGACGATCGAGGTGACCTTCATCAATCCCAGCCCGATCCCCCACAGCGCCGTGGTGGTGGAAAAAGACACGACGAAGAAGCTGCAAATGGGAGAGCCATACTTCGAGGGTGCTGGTGTGCCGAAGCCGGAAGTCGGTCTGTCAATGACGAAAGCCGAATTCTCCTTCGTGGCCGATGAAGCCGGCGAATTCGCCCTCGCCTGCGGTTTTCCCGCGCATGCGATCAATGGTCACTGGCTGGCGCTGAACATCAGTGACAGCGCCAAGGCTCCCACGCTTCAGCTAGGAGACAAACCAGCGGTGGAGGCGAAGTAAGAGTTCGGAGTCCCGCCTTCAGGCGGAACAGCGTCGTAAGCACGAGGATGCGGCGAATCGTCTAACTACTCCTTCGTTGAACGGTTTTCCGGCTAAAGCCGGGACTCCGAACTACTTCAGCTTATCCGCGATCTCGCGAAACACCTTCGAAGTCGCGGACTTCTCTGGATCTTCGAGCGCGATGGGATGGCCTTCGTCGCCGCTCTCGCGCACGTCCATTTCGATGGGAATCTGGCCCAGCAACGGCACGCCGAGGCGTTTCGCCTCATGTTCGCCGCCGCCTTTGCCGAAGATGTGATACACCTTGCCGTCACTCGGGCAGAGAAAGTGGCTCATGTTCTCAATGATGCCGAGGATCGGCACATTGACCTTCTGGAACATGCCCACGGCCTTGCGGGCATCAATCAAGGCGACCTCCTGTGGCGTGGTAACGATGACCGCACCATCGAGCGACACGGTCTGCACGATAGTGAGCTGAATGTCGCCCGTACCCGGCGGCAGATCGAGCACCAGCACGTCGAGATCATTCCAGGCGCACTGCCGCAGGAACTGCTGCGTGTAACGCGTGGCGATGGGGCCGCGCACGATCACGGGAGAAGCATCTTCGAGCAGGAAACCCATCGACATGAGCTGCAGGCCATATTTTTCAATGGGCACGATCTGCTGCTCGTCGTTTTGATACGGGCGCTCATCCGTGCCAAACATGTGCGCGATGCTGGGGCCGTAAAGATCGCAATCGCACAGACCGACACGCAATCCGCTTTGGCTCATGGCAACAGCCAGATTCGAAGCGACGGTGCTCTTGCCCACCCCCCCTTTACCCGAAGCGATGGCAATCACCTTCTTCACGCCTGGAATGCTCGATTTGCCGAGCTTATCCGAAGCCGTGGTGCCTGCGCCGGGTGGATCTTTGATGTCGAAGTTCAGCTTCACTTCACCGACCCCCGGCAGCTTTTTCAGCACATCCATCGCCTGCTCATGGATCAAGCGCGGGATGTTGGGATCACGCGTGGCGACGGAGATCTCGATGGTGACATTGCTGCCCTCGATCTGAATGCCCTTCACGAGACCAAACGACACAATATCGCGGCTGAAGCCAGGGTAGCGGACGTTGCCAAGGGCGGTGCGGATGTCTTGTTCGGTGGGCATGTGGGATTGGGGATACGCGCCACCTAGCAGGACGGCTCAGCTTTTGCAAACGCTGCCGCGATAACAAAAAAACGCCGCCTGTTTCCAGGCGGCGTTTCGTGAGTGAATCCAGGTGCTGAAAACTTATTTCGGCACTTCAGCGATCGTCTGGAGAATGCGGGAGGCGATCTGGTAAGGATTGCCCTGGCTGTTCGGACGACGGTCTTCGAGGTAGCCTTTCCAGCCGTTTTTCTTGAAGCTGTGCGGCACGCGGACGGAAGCGCCGCGGTCAGCGATGCCCCAGGAGAACTTGTCGATGCTCTGGGTCTCATGCAGGCCGGTGAGGCGCATGTGATTGTCCGGGCCATAGACGGCGATGTGCTCCATGCAGTTCTTCTCGAACTGCTTCATGAGGGCGAGGAAGTAAGGCTCGCCGCCGACTTCACGCATGTGCTTGGTGGAGAAGTTGGCGTGCATGCCGGAGCCGTTCCAGTCCGTGGCGCCGAGCGGCTTGCAGTGGTACTCAACGTCAACGCAATACTTCTCACAGAGGCGGTTCAGGATGTAACGGGCGACCCACATTTGATCGGCGCAGCTCTTGGAGCCTTTGCCGAAGATCTGGAACTCCCACTGGCCCTTCGCCACTTCGGCGTTGATGCCTTCGTGGTTGATGCCTGCATCGAGACAGATTTCGAGGTGCTCCTCGACGATCTGACGGGCGATGTCGCCGACGTTCTTGTAGCCGACGCCGGTGTAGTAAGGACCCTGCGGGGCGGGATAGCCGTTCTCGGGGAAACCGAGGGGACGGCCGTCCTGATAAAGGAAATATTCCTGCTCAAAGCCAAACCAAGCATCCGGGTCGTCAAGGATCGTGGCGCGGTCGTTGGAGGAATGGGCAGTGCCATCAGCGTTGTAAACTTCGCACATGACGAGCACGCCGTTCTTGCGGGTGCTGTCAGGAAACACGGCCACCGGCTTCAGGACGCAGTCAGAGCTACCACCAGGAGCCTGTTGAGTCGAGGAGCCGTCAAAGCCCCAATCGGGCAGTTCTTCCAGCTTCGGGAAGCTGGCATAATCTTTGAGCTGTGTCTTGCTGCGGAGGTTGCGGACCGGCTGATAGCCGTCCAACCAGATGTATTCGAGTTTGTATTTGGCCATGGTTGCGTGTGTGTGTTTCTTGCCTTCCAAAAGGGTGATGAATGCCTCCTCAGGAGTCGGCGGAGCACCATAAAGCACGCCGCATGCCAGATGCGAGGCGATTTTTTGCCCGCTTGCCAGGATCATGCCACGCACGAAGTATTCCCCAAAAATAATTCCTCATGCAAGAAGCCAAAAACACCGTCCGAGCCCTCGTTCGCATCGGTTACGACGGCCGCGTACACAAGTATTTCCGTGGCAGCAATGCAGCGGAGCGTTTTGCCAACGAGGTGAGCGTCCTCCGCACTCTGGAGGAGCGCGGCTGCGATTATGTGCCCCGCGTTTTGGAAGCCCACGAGAACCAGCTCTATCTCGTCACCACCAACTGCGGCTCTCTCGTGGAGCGCATCAGCGAGGCAAAGCTCAAAGAGCTCTTCGGCGCCTTGGAACGCGACTACGGTGTCCGCCACGACGACCCTTTCACCCGCAACGTCACGTACCGCCATAGCGACGGGCGCTTCTGCCTCATCGACTTCGAACTCGCCACCATCCTCGACGCACCACCCAAACCGCCCCCCCCATGAGCGCCCCCGACCAACCACCACCCAACCACCTGCGCTGGTCCGGAATGACGCATCCGGGTCGTGTGCGCCAGAACAACGAGGACACCTTCCTCTGCCTGAATTTCGACGCTCACGAACTGCGCTACCTCGGCAAGGTCGGTGAGGCATCGCTGGACACCGGCGACTTCGTCTTCGCTGTCAGCGACGGCATGGGCGGAGCGAAGTCCGGCGAATTTGCCAGCAAGATCGCTGTGGAAAAAATCACCAAGCTTCTCCCAAAGAGCTTCAAACAATCCGCCCAGCAGCTCACCGCCGGTCATGGCGACGTGCTGCAAGAACTGTTTCACCGCATCCACGCCGAACTGCTTCATCTCGGCCGCTCCTATGACGAATGCCGTGGCATGGGCGCCACGCTCAGCCTTGGTTGGTTCACCCCCGGCTGGCTGCACTTCGCCCACATCGGCGACAGCCGTATCTACTGGTTGCCACAGGGCGGTAAAATCAAACAGCTCACCGACGATCACTCCCATGTCGGCTGGCTGCAACGCCACGGCCAGCTCAACGAGCGCCAGGTGCGCACACATCCACGCCGCAGCATTCTGATGCAGGTGCTCGGTGCTGGACGCCAGGGGCTTGACCCCCAAATCGGCTCCGTCAGATGTGAAAGCGGTGACCGCTTCCTCTTTTGCACCGATGGCGTCATCGACGGCATCTGGGATCACCGGCTGGCCGACATGCTCGCCGAAGATCAGCCACCAGAGGGCAAAGCGCGCGCGCAGTGGTTCGTGGAGCACGCCGTAGCCGAATCGGGCAAGGACAATGCGAGTGCCGTAGTCGTCGAACTTGTCTGAGGACACTCCACAACATCCGTACAAGCATGACCAAGCCATGCGGAGCGGCCTGCCATGGCCTCGGCACAGTGCCTTCACCAACCTATGAAGCGCAACGATCCCATCTCCCACCTCATGACCCGCAACGTGATCACCGTCCACCACGGCGATCCCATCTCCAAGGTCCGTGCCCTCGTCCGCGAGCACGGCGTGCATCACATCCCGGTGGTGAACGGCGATCAAATCGTCGGCATCATCGCTTGGAGCGACATTCTCCGCGTCAGCTTTGGCGATGCCTTCAACACTGACGAACGCACAGTCGATGCCACGCTCGACCACACGCTCACCATCGAGCAGGTGATGCAGAAAAACCCCATCTCCCTCCCGGAAACCGGCACCGTGCGCGAAGCTGCCGAAATCCTCGCCAAAAGCTCCTTCCACTCTCTGCCCATCGTTTCTGGCTCCAAACTCGTCGGCATGGTCACTACCACCGACTTGATCAAATATCTGCTCGATCAGTTCTAACCCATCAGCGCCACTGCGATCGGATCAACGAGCGGTTTGCCCGCCCGCGTGAGCCGCACATGGCTAGCGTCAAAACTCAGCAGCCCCTGATCACGCAGCGTGTCCAGCATGCGGCGTGACTCTGGCGCGATCAAATCAAGCGGCAACCCGCGTGCTGTACGCAGTTCCAATCCAAACCGTTCCGTGCGGCGCTGCTCCGGCGTGAGTTCTTCGACCTCCGTCGCTGTGTCTTCACCAGCAAGGGACATCTCCATGTAGCGCGGTGTGTCCTTCACGTTGTGCCAGCGTCGGTTGCCCATCGTCGAGAACGCACCGGGCCCGATGCCGAGATAATCCGCGCCCAGCCAGTAGGACTCGTTGTGAACCGAGCGATGGCCCGGCTGAGCGTAGTTGGAGATCTCGTAGTGCTCAAAACCGCCCGCTTCGAGCAGGTCGGTGCCCAGATTGAAAAAGTCCGCGTCGCGGCCTTCATCCTCGCGAAACTCCCCTGCCCTGAGTCGGCGGAAAAAGTCCGTGTCCTCCTCGTAGTTGAGATTGTAGGCCGAAATGTGGTCCGGTTTCAGTGAGATCGAATGCTCCAGCGTGCTGCGCCACGTTTCGAGACTCTGGCCCGGAATCGAAAACATCAGATCAAGATTCAAGCTCGGAAAGTTTGCCGCTTTGAGCGCCTGCCAGGTTTCTTCGGCCTCCGTCGGCGAATGATCACGCCCCAGCGTCTTCAGCGTCGCATCATCCCAGGCCTGAATGCCCAACGAAACACGCGTCACGCCCAGCTCACGCATCAGCGCCGCCTTCGAGGTCGTCACGGTGCGCGGATTCGCCTCCATCGTGAATTCCACGACCTCCGACATATCTACCCGCTCGCGCAAACCACGTAGCA
>JAYVIO010000384.1:0-7654 GCA_043770175.1 Verrucomicrobiales bacterium
CGAACCACCGCGCCCGAGCCAGAACATGTTCTGATGCAGCTTTTCGCTCACACGCTCTGGCTCCAACGCGTTTTCGCCGCGATACAGCGGCTCCAGCACCGCCAGCGAAGCGCGAACGAGCGCGTCATTCGTGAACACACTGCCGAGCCCCACGGCTCCTTCATCGGTGTGAACAGCGATGAGCGTGTGGACGCAGTCGTCAGGCCGGAGTTCGTTGCTCCAGCCGCCTTCAGGTGTGGCTCCGCGCAAACCTGCGCAGCGGATTTCTCGGATTTTCATGGGAGTAGCATAGGCTTTCTAGGCTGTGAATTGGGTTGAGTGTGAGGTGGTTGCTGGACATGCGGCACAGGCTAGAAAGCCTATGCTACGTTGCGCGAGAACATTTTAACTATTGGCTCAAACTTCACATCCGCATCGAGCGGAAACATGGGACGGGCACACTTGGTATGGCCGAGGCTGCGGAGATTGGCACTGGTAGAGCCCGGCGCATCCACATCGATATATCGTGCGGCCCATTCTTTGAACATGTGCGGCTCACAGTGCGGCGACTTCACTACGACGGCTCCAAAGTGCTTGGGATCGCAGCCATGCGCGAGAAACAGCGCGCGATCATAGAGACTCACAGCGCGGCTTGTGACGATCAGCGAGATGTTGCCGACCTGAATCACCGCCGTGGGTCCGGCCTGCCACAACTCGCGTGTCGTCTCGCTGTGAAACCAGCCATCCGACAGCATCCGCACTCGTCCCTCAATCGGCAGCGGCGTGAAGCGCTCCGTATCCAAAGCTCCGCCAACTGTCGTCGTTACCTCGTTGCCCACGCCAGCGGCATAGGCGGCCTCAACCGCACCAGGATCAACGATGGGGATCAATGCCTTGCCTTCATAGCCAGCTCCGACCAGCGCTCGAAGGATCGCATTGCTGTCGCCGGAGGCACCGGAGCTGGTGGCATCTGCCGCATCCACAAGCACGACCGTGCCGGATGGATTCTCCTTTGTTAACCGCGCAGCATCCGCAAAAATCGTTAGCGGCACCTGCATCTTTTCATGATGTTCCCAGAACAGGTTCGCGATGCGTAGTGCTTCGCATTCCGCTAGAGCCGGATCGTTGTTGGTGACGACAAAACTGTTCGACGCAAGCGCAGGCACGTCGGTGAACGGATTGCCCCACATCATCGCTGCCGACAGACCGCCGTGGCTTTGCTCGACAGCTTTTGCCGCATTCACTGCATGAAGGATGGAGCCCGACGCCGTGATCAACTCATCCCCACGCACCAGCGCAGGCACCGTCACCTTCGCCGTCACCGGTTTCACTTCACCCGCGACAATGCGCAGCAGCAGTCGCGCCGCACGTTCGCCGGTGCCGAAGAAATCGACATGCGGATAGGTGTGAAACGCCACCGCTGCATCGCTGTGCTCCAGCATCCGGTTCGTGAGAATGCCATGCAGATCGAGCGAAATGACGATGGGCACCTTCTCGCCGACAATCTTTCGCGTTTGCTCCAGCAGCCATCCTTCCGGGTCATCCTCGCTCTGCGTCGCCATCGCGCCATGCAGCGAAAAATAAACACCACCCACCTTGGGTGCCGCCTTGATGCTGGACAGCAGTTCTCCCGCCAGTCGCTCAAACGCCCCATCCGCCAGCGTGCCGCCCGAGGTGATGAAATGAGCACTGCAAGTCGGCACGAGTTCCACGCCCGGTGTCGCATCAAACACGCTCAACGCCCCGCCCACCTCACTGCGCACCTGGCGATGGTAATCGAGAATCGACTGACCATGACGGAGTGTGAAGTCGTCGTATCCGCTGAGGACTGGATTGAAGGTAGAGACTTCCTGTTTGCATTCGGCGATGAGGATTCGGGGCATGTGCGTCTCTTTCTACGGTGCGACAACGCCAGCCTTCATCCAAGACTCATCAAAATATCCTGCTCTTACCGGCTCATCCGTGTCGATATCCATCATCGCCCAGTCACCGAGACGTGGGAAAAGCAGGTAGTTGTAGGCCGCGAACTCCTTCTCGTGGAAGGTGTGGCCGCTGTTGATGACGATGTAGCGTTCTTTTGCAAGTGGGTTGGCGCAGATGAAAGCAGGGACGTGATCTTTGGCTGACTGCGTTTGTTCGCCGAGGCGGATTTCGTCGCGCGTCCACGTCACCGGCAGTTTCGGCAACGTTTTGGCGATCCATGCGTTGCTGCCCGGATCGCCGAAGAGGATCAGGTGCTTGTCGCGCACGTCTGCCTCGGTGACTTCGGTGTCGTTCTTCACGGGCAGGTCGCCACGCATGTAGCGCGCCCATTCGTATTCGAAGCGCTTCAGGTTTTCCTGAGCCCAGGTGTTCACTTCGGCGTTCCAAGGCTTGCCGGTGCCGCGCACGCAAAGGAATGGCGTGGCGAAGGCATCATCAATCGGGCCTTGCAGACCGGGGCGTTTACCTGTGAGCGTGATCTGGCTGCGCGGGCCGTCGCATTGCCATGAATCGCCCGACTTCGTGAAAACGAGTACGTCACCGGCCTTTTGCGGCGGCAAAGCGATCTCGATACTGGCGATGCGCATCTTAGAAACCGGGCGATGGATGGCGAAGCGGGTGATGTTGCTCACCTCGCTGACTTCGATGCTGTCATCGGTCACGCTGGCGCGGAACTCGGCGCGTTCGTAGTGCTTGCCGAGGCTGAGCAGCTCCAGCCAGTGACAGTGGTTGTATTTGAGCGTCCAGGTCACGAAACGCATCTGCTTCGGGTCGTGATTGATCCCTTTGGTGACGTGTTCGCCAATGCGGCGCATCTGCTCGGCGTGTGTCGTTGGGTCAATGACGTGTCCGGTGCCTTGCGAGATGAGATTGGTGAACGGAATGCCTTCTTTGGCGAAGGCCTCGCCCATGATGACGTGCGCCTGGAAGAAGGTGTCCTTGTCACCGATGGCCGCGATGGCGGGCACGACACCGGCATTCGCGGCGTAGTCCACGGAGTCGAGCATGTGTAGGCCGATCTCCTGATGCGGTGGCAGCGGGCCGACCTTGATGAAGCCGGGGATCGGCGTCTCGGAGAAGCGATGCGTATCGACATAGCCGCAATACGGTCCGATGACGACGAAGCGGTCCGGGTGCTTCAAGCCGAGATGCCAGGTGCCCGAAGCGCCCATCGACATGCCGCGCAGCACGATGCGGTCGCGGTCGATCTTGTAGTTGCGGCACACGGCTTCGATGGCCTCAAACACATCCGTCTCGCCCGCCCAGCGATAGCAGTTCTCCACCCGGCCGAGCGGATGCAGTTCGATGTAGGCCACATCGGGCGCGTTGCCTTTGTCGGCATCGCCTTCATCGAAGCGGTTGATGAACTTCAGCTCGCTCATGCCCACCGGCTTCGAGCTGCCATGCAGCACGACATCAAGCCGCATCGGTTTCGTGCCGTCGTAGCTCTTCGGGATGATCACGCCGTAAGGCTGAACGGAACCGTCGATGGCGGAGATGAAGCCGCGCGCGACTTTGCCCTTCTTCGTCGTCCAAGGAGCCTTGTGGGTGACGAGTGTCTCGGCGCGCTCTGCGCCACGAGTGAGCGCCTTCTCGATTGTGATGACGTCTTTGTCTGTGAACGAGGATTCGTAGCGCAGCGCCCATTCGCTGCTTTTGTGAAACATCTCGGCATCGGCCAGCAGATCGGCATGGGCCGGTCGGAGATTCGCAAGCTGAGCTTTCAGTTGTTCAGCCGACTCGTGCAAGGCGCTCGGGCTCACCGCCTCACGCAGCACAAATTCCATCGCGGCGCAGGTGTCTTCGTAATTCGTGGAGTGGCCTCCAGTTTCGCGATGAATGCTCAGCACCTTGCGCTTGGCCTGCTTGAGTTTCTCCACCAGGCGCAGCACGCTTTGCGGCGGCACGGTTTCATCTTTGCCGCCGGTCGTCACCGCCACGGGCATGACGAAACGCTCCGGCCACAACTCGGCACTGCGTTTCTTGTATTCATCTGGCACCTCAGTCTTCGTGCCGCCATACGAGGCGGTGATCGCGTCTTGGAACCTCGCATACTCGACCATGTTCGCCGTTCCGTTCAGGCCGCACACACCCGCGATGAGTTCGGGATGCAGCGCAGCGAAGATCAGGGCCGAGGTGCCGCCCATGGAACCTCCCGCGATGAACACGCGGCCCACTTGGCGGCGTCGCTTCATCTCCGCGATGAGCTGCACGACATCCGCCTCGGCCTTCGGTCCCATCCACGATGTCTTGGCACGATAATCCGGCGAAACGATGATCAAACCGTGTTTGGTGGCCACATCGCGCAGGCCTTTGCACTCGCCTCTTGTTTGTTGGATGAACTGCCAGCGGTCTGATCCGTGGCCGTGAAGGGCGATAACGACATCGCGACCTGCTTTGGAAGCCGCATCACTCGGAACGAGTTCCACATAGCGCTGCTCGGTGCCGTCGAGATTGGATTGGAAGGCCACGTCGGTGAGGAGCATGTTTTCGGTCACGGTCACAGTCGCACCCTTGAATTCGAGGACGGGCTTTTTCGGGCCGGGTGTGACGAAATGATTGCGCGAGATGTCGGCGCTGCCTTTGACGACGATGGCGGCCACGCCACCACCGCGAATCGTGTTTCCTGTGATGACGGCTTTTGAATCTTCCAGCACGGCGATCATTGGCGGCACACCGCCTTCGCGGGTGAGTTCATTCGAGTGAATGACCGCCTCAGAGCCGCTGGTGACGCCGATGGCGACGAGCTTGTTACCGAGGAGCCGGTTGTTTTCGATGCGAGCCTTCGCCTTGTCTCGCAGGCCGATGCCGGCGCGGATGTTGTCGTGGCAGTGGTTGCGCAGGACTTGTGGCGCGGAGCCTTCGCTGATGCCGATGCCGGCGCGGATGTTGCCGTGGCAAATGTTGTTCTTGATCACGGGACTGGACGCATCACAGCCGATCCCGGCGAAAAAGTTATCAAAGCATGTGTTGCCCTCAATGATCGCCGTGCTGCCCTTCATCGAGCCGATGCCGCCGCCCATGTTGCGATAACAAACATTCCCGATGATCTGCGGCGCGCCGCCGGTGATGGCGATGCCGGTGTAGCCGATGTGATGAACGATGTTGTTCAGCACCTTGCATTCACTCGCGACCGCGATGCCCGGAGTGCCCGCTGCGCCGATGTGCTCGTGCGGCTGCTCATTGCCTTGCGTGTCGAAATGATGCTGCCAGAGCGCGTCGTCATATTTTCCCACGCCCGTGACGGTGAAGCCGTCCAGCACGGCTGAATCGGCCATCCCGACTCCACCTTCGAGAATCGTGGCTTCAGCACGCTTGAGGCCGAGCTTGCCTTTGTCGTCGTTTCCAGCGCTTTTCAAGATCACGCCCGGCTTGAGCTTCAACGGTCCACGATAAGTGCCAGCAGCAACGAGCACGGTGTCGTCGGCTTTTGACGCTTCGATGGCACTTTGGATGGTTTTGAAGCCATTTGGCACCAGCAGCGTGCCTGCATAAGCCGATGTGCTGAGGAGCAGCAGTGCGAGGTGAGCTTTCACGGCTTTGGATACGAGACACGCTGACCGAGACAGATGCGAAAGCCGTCGCGTGAGTCCGAGTAGGTCACGTCACGGATGCCCAGACGCACGGCGCAGCGGGCATTGCCGGGAACATCGAAGTAGTTCCCACCGCGGCAGACCGGGCGCGTCACGGTGCGCTGCTCGACATTTTCATAGTGGATGTCTTCGTGGCCGCCCGTTGGGTCGAAGTGGTCGATGACAAACTCCCACACGCCGCCACACATATCCGCAAGGCCAAATCCGTTGCGGCCCTTTTCACTGTAATGGTCCACCGGCGAGACGAAGGCGAAGCCGTCGCTCCACGGTGCCTTTGCCAGCGGCCACGCCTTGCTGCGACCCGGTAGAAAATCCATGCCGGAGATGTTCAGCCTGCCTTCGCCCTGCTCGAACTCATTCCCCCACCAAAAATAGAGGCTCTCCTTGCTGCCGCCGCGACATCCATATTCCCACTCTGCCTCCGTGGGCAGCCGGTATTCCCAGCCCTCGGGCAACTGTCCCGCTTTGCGTTCCCGTTCGCTCAGCCATTGGCAAAACGCCTTCATGTCATTGTAGCTCACGCACACGACCGGATAGACGTCCCGACTCGGGAATCCCCAGTTCGGATCGCGCCAGCTTTTGCCTTTCACGGACTTCCACGGATGCACCACGTTGGTGGTGAGATGATAGCCATCCCATTCAGGATCGAACACCTGGGTTTCTCCGCCGGGCTTTTCGGCGTCGGTCACAAAACCGGACTCCTCCACGAAACGTCTGAACTGCCCGACGCTGACTTCTGTGCGCCCCATCCAGAAACCGTGCTTCACGCGCGTTAATTGCGGCTTCTCGCCCTCAAAGGACTCACGCGTCGTGCCCGGCGTCGCGCCGCCTTCGATGCCCGTGGCCCAGGCTTTCTCCTCGGGTGTGCTGCCCATCATGAATTCACCCGGCGGGATGAAGATGACCTCAAGCATCACGTCGCCGCCGAGGTCGAGCCGCATGGCATCGCCTTGGGCGGGTTGAGCCTTGGCGAAAACAGTGATCAGGCCGAAGACGAGAATACAGGCCGGGATGCGGATGATGAAGTTGTTCATGCGGTTTGTTCCATACGTCCGCGCTCGGGTTGCTTTCGCTCACCTGGCTTGATTCCATCTCGTGAACTCCGCGACGATCTCTTCACGCGAGCATCTTGGACGCAACAGGGTGCGCACTTTGAAACCGTAGTCCTTCATCAGTTCGGGCTTTTGGATGAGGAACTGGAAATCCCAGGCGGGGTTCGTGGACTTCAGCGCCGCGTTGGCACCGCCGCCGCTGGGTGAGTGCGTGAGGCGGATGCCTTCCGTGCGGTCGAACATGACGATCCAGGTGAGGTCGTCGAAGTGGCCGTAGAAGAAGGGTTGATCAAAACGGAAACGTGAGAGGCTCTTGAACAGCGTGTCGCGACCGCCGTCGGGGAAGGTCATCTCGAAGTGGTCATCGCGATGCCGCACGGTGCTCTGGTCGTTGTGCCACTGCGTGCAGAACTGCGTCCACATGTCTTTCTGCGTGTCGAGTCCGCCGAGGAAATACATGCTCTTGTCCGCTGGGGCGTTCATGTAGCTGGCCCAGAACAGCGAAAGGTAGCCGCGCGGGAACACGTCGCGATGCGCGCGGCAGCGGAAATCCATGTCGAGATAATGCGGCGCGACGAGCCGGAAGCGCGTCCAGCTTTCGACGTGGAAGGTCGGTGTGGGTGGTTGATGCAGTTCCGCCTCGCTATCGCTAATGCGCGTGAGACTCATCGGTGCGTTGCGCGGCTCGAAGAAGGTCTTCGAGTCCTCCAGATGCTCGCCCGTGACGATGTGCTCCAGGTTTAAACCCGCGACGGCCGGCACGAAGAGGCTGCGCGTGCTTTTGGCATGTCGAAGGCTCCACACGCCGTTGTAGCCTCCGCGATGCTCGCCCTGCGCCGAGTTATTGGCGATGACAGCAGTGAGATCACCTGCTTGGAGTGTGACGTGGCTGGACTTGGAATCCGAGGATGCTGCGGCAATCTGCGAACCGATGGTTGCGGCTACGGAACCACGAATGAAATCACGGCGGTGGAGCGCAGCGGATGAGTTGAGAGATGGGGCCGTTTTCATGAGGCGTAGCATAGCCTTTCTAGGCTGTGTCGAAAG
>JAYVIO010000385.1:0-7645 GCA_043770175.1 Verrucomicrobiales bacterium
CCCTGCTGCCCAAACACAAAGGAGCCAACGCTCCGCAACTCGCGCTCAACGCTGGCGACAGTGAATCCGGCTGCACTGTGCATCTCGTCACGGCGGAAATCGACGCCGGGCGCATTCTTGCGCAGGCCATGGTCCCCGTGCTGCCTGACGACACTGCGGAAACACTGCATGCGCGCATCAAGATTGAGGAACACAAGCTCCTGCCTCAAGTGCTGAACGAATGGCGTGAGCGTGGCCTGCCCGTGCGAGGTGCGGAAGCATCATGAGCGCCTTCACCGGCACCCTCAATGCCCAGCAACGCGAAGCGGCCACGCACATCCATGGCCCGCTGCTCATTCTTGCCGGCGCTGGCACGGGCAAGACGCGTGTGCTCACCGCACGCATCAGTTACATGGTGAATGAAGGCATCGATCCGAAAAACATCCTTTCCGTCACCTTCACCAATAAAGCCGCCACTGAAATGCGCGAACGTGTGAAAGGCATGGTGCGCGACGGCCTGGGCAAAAAAGTCGTTCTCGGCACCTTTCACGCCTTCTGCGCGCGCCTGCTGCGCGAGTTCGCCTCGCATGTCGGCTACAAGAACAACTTCGTCATCTACAGCCAGGGCGAGCAGGAAAGCCTGCTCAAAAAAGTGAGTCAGGGCCTCCTCCTCAAAGATGAGACCTTCGATCCCTCCACAGCGCTCTCCCGCATTAGCAAGGCCAAGAACGATGGCAGCAGCCTCGGCGATCCTGAAAAATGCCTCGATGCCGCCGTCATGCAAAAATACATGGACGAGATGCGCGGTCTCAATGTCATGGACTTTGATGACCTGCTCGTCCTCGGCGTGCGTTTGCTCGAAGACCATGCTGATGTCCGCGCCACCGTACAGAGCCGACATCACTACGTCATGGTGGATGAGTTCCAGGACACGAACTCGCTGCAAATGCGCCTCCTGCGAGCCCTCGTTCCCGCGCCTTACAACGTCTGCGTCGTCGGCGATGACGATCAGAGCATCTATGGCTGGCGTGGAGCTGAGATCACCAACATCACCGAGTTCGAAAACTTCTTCCCCAACCCGCACGTCGTCAAATTGGAGGAAAATTACCGCAGCACCACGGCCATCCTTCACACTGCAAACAGCCTCATCAAAAACAACGCCGGTCGCCGCCCCAAATCGCTCTGGAGCCGCAACAACGGCAGCGATCCCGTGCGCCTCATCGCCACGCAGGATGAAAAAGAAGAGTCCGACATGATCGCGAAAGAGGTCGAAACCGCTCATTTTTCGAACAAACAACCGCTGGAAGAATTCGCCGTACTCTTCCGCACCAATGACCAGTCACGCGTGCTCGAGCAGGCCTTCCGTCAACGCAAAATTCCCTACCGCGTCGTCGGCGCACGCAGCTTCTTTGACCGGCGCGAAGTGAAGGACATCCTCTGCTACCTCAGCGTTCTGCACAATCCGCACGACGACATCAGCCTGCTGCGCGTGTTAAACACTCCCACACGCGGCATCGGCAGCGCCACCGCCGAACTCGCCCGTGAACGCAGCATGGAAAAGCACCACAGCGTCTGGGTCGCCCTCTGTGATGAAAATTTTCTGCGCCAGATCCCTGAAAAGTCACGCAACGCCATCCGCACCTTCACCCGGCTCATCACCAAGTTCTCTGGCCCGGCGAACACCAGCGGCACTCAGCTCGTGCAGATGACCGAAGCGCTCATTCTCGAAGTGGGCTACATGGAGCATCTCAAAAAAGCCGCGAAAGAGCCCGAAGACTTCGCCGGCTGGGAAAACGGCATCAAAGAGCTGCTCAAAAGCATCGCCGGCTACGAAGAACGCAACCGCGCCGACGGACTCGGTGGCTTCCTCGACGAAATCAGCCTCAACGACGAGCGCGAGGAGAAGGACGACATCGAAAAGAAGAAAGGCGTGTGCCTGATCACGCTGCATGCCTCCAAAGGGCTCGAATTCCCCATCGTCTATCTTCCCGGCATCGAGCAAGGCATCCTGCCGCACAAGCGCAGCTTCGATGAAGGCCGTGTCGATGAGGAGCGCCGCCTGTTCTACGTCGGCATCACTCGTGCGAAGCAGAAGCTCACCATCAGCTACACGCGCACTCGCGTGAAATGGGGCCAGAAGCAGACCAGCATGCCCAGCCTCTTCCTCAAGGAACTGGACCGCAAATACGTCGAAGAACTCGATTACACGCGTCACATGAACGAGACGGTTACGCAGGAGGAAAACACCAACTTCTTCGCCGGCCTGCGTGCCATGATGACGGAACAGTAGCCGTGTCTCTCGGCGATAAACTCTTGCCTTCGCCGCCAGACCGCATTGAATCGCCGCCCATGTCAATTCCTCTCGAAGACCTGTTCAATGATGTCATCGCCAAGTCCATGCGCGGCCTTGGAATTAGCGATGCCGATCTGGCCACCAAGGCCGGCGTCACTGCCGCAGCCGTTGCGGCGGCAAAATCTGGTGCCGTGGACGATGCGGTGCTGCTCAAGATCGCTCCGCATCTGAGTCTGCACGGCTCCTCGCTCGTCACGATGGCACACCATGCCAGGAAACCCGCCGACCTCAGCCTGCCAGGCCTGGCGCAGTTCAACACGACTTATCACGACATGACCGTGAACGCCTACCTCGTGTGGGATGCCGAAACGAAGAACGCCGTCGCCTTTGACACCGGAGCCGATGCGGGGCCGATGATCGACTTCATCCAGCAGCACGGTCTCAATCTCAGCCTCATCTTCCTCACGCACACGCACCCCGATCACATCATGGATCTGGCCAAACTGTCCGCCGAGGGATCCGTGACCGCCTTCGTGCAAGCGCGTGAAGCCTGCGCTGGTGCCAAAACCTTTGAACTGGGCGCAACGGACTGCTGGGAAAGCGGCGGCCTGCGCATTGAGCCACGCAGCACTTGGGGCCACTCGAAAGGCGGCATCACCTATGTCGTCAGCGGCCTTTCCAAGCCCGTCGCCATCGTCGGCGATGCCCTGTTTGCCTCCAGCATGGGCGGCGGCATGGTTTCGTTCGCCGATGCCCTCGCCACGAACCGCAAAGAAATCTTCACGCTGGCCGACAACACAGTCATCTGTCCCGGTCACGGCCCGCTGACGACTGTTGGCGAAGAAAAAGCGCACAATCCGTTTTATCCTGAGTATAAATAGCGCGTTCCAACTTCAACCCGCGTACCACGATGAAAATCGCATTCACCTACTGGCAGGATGGCAACGACTGGCTGGGCCATCTCGATGAATTCCCTGACTATGTGACTCAAGGTGAGTCATTGGACGATTTGAAGGCGCATCTGGCCGATCTGCAACGCGATCTGACCAGCGGGGCAATCCCGGCGGTCAGACATCACGCAGAACTCGAGCTAGCGGTGGCATGAAGCATCGTGATTTGATCAAGGCCGTCGAGGAACTCGGCTGCGTCTTCATTAGTCACGGCGGCAAGCACGACTGGTATCAAAATCCAGCCACCAAGATCGCCCAGCCCGTCCCAAGGCATCGTGAGATCAACGAAAACCTCGCCCGGCACATCATTCGCAAGCTCTCCAACAAGTAAACCAACCTCACCCACTCATCCCAACCATGTCCCAAACCGTTGCATTCGTCGGAGTCGGCAAAATGGGGGCCAACATGGCCCGTCGCCTCAAAGAAGTCGGCTACAGCGTCACCGCTGTGCTTGATGTGAACGCTCAGGCCGCCGCCGATCTGGCCGCCGAACTTGGCTGCAAAGCCTGTACGAAGCTGGCCGATGTCACCGCGGCTGCGGATGTCATTTTCACCGTGGTGACGAACGACGCGTCCATGCGCGGCATCTACTTCGGCAGCGGCGACAGCCTGCTCATGAACGCCGCCGACAAGATCTTCATCAACTGCGCCACACTTTCGCCTGCGATTCATCGCGAAGTCCATACCGCCGCACAAAAAGTCGGCGCGCACAGCCTTGAAGCCTGCATGGCCTCCAGCATCAGCCACGCCCGCGAAGGCAAGCTCTACCTCATGCTCGCCGGTGACGAAGCTGTCTATGCTCGGGTGAGCCCGATGATCGAGCAGATGAGCGTGAACCGCCGCTTCATCGGTGGCCCTGGACGTGCCGCCGAGGTCAAAGCGCTGGTGAACATGGTCATGAACATCAACACCGCCGGTCTTGCCGAAGGTTTGGGTCTCGCGGCGGCTCTAGGCCATGACTTGAACATGATCCGCGAAGTTTTCAGCCAGACCGGAGCCAACTCCCGCGTGCTGGAAACCGACAGCGGCGACATGGTCGCCCGTGAGCACGACTGCTGGTTCTCCGCCGAACACGCCGCCAAAGACAGCGGCATCGCCGCCGAAGTGGCGAAGACCGTCGGCCTCAATCTGCCGCTGAACGACGCCACGAAGGCTCAATACGACAAGATGGTCGCACTCGGCCTCGGCGGTCTTGACAAATCAGGCATCGCCGAGCTGACGTTCAAGGGGCGGCATGCCTGAATGTGGCATCAGGATTTGTCATTTTTTGAACCGCTGGTTTGACGCTAATCCGACGCTCATTCCAAACCTCTTCCATCAGCGTCATATGAGCGTCTTGTCAGCGGTTTATACCCGTCTGCGCCGTAAAGAGAAATGCACAAAACCTCATGACGCTGAGTCTATTAATCCGGCAACAAGACAGAACATGCGGAGGCTTGGTTTGGGCCGTGGAATCTTCGGGCAGAGGAATGGGGCAGAAGCCTGGCAGATAGTGCATCGCGCCTCCCGCTTGCCCTCGCCTGAACCGAAGCGTTGTCACTGCATGAGGGAAAGCCTCCTCACACCACCGGCCCCGGCACGTCCGCCCACTTGGCGTGCCACTCCTTGAACACGATCGGTGAGATCTCGCTGGGCTTGATCTCGCTGCGACCGCCCCAGAAAACATTGGTGTATTCGACCGGGATGCCGGCTTCGACGAGATGCTGATCAATCGCGGCCTTGTGGGCAAGCACGGTGTCTTTGTCGGTGCCGTGGATGACGCCCATGATGTTCACGTTGGCGAAGCGCACGCCGCCTTCACGCCAGTAAGCGTGCGTCATGATGGGATGACGCCCGACTTCGCCGCCGGCGCGTTCTTCCATGCCCTTCGGCACCTTCCAGTGGAACAGGGCGTTGAAGCGTGTCACTCGTTGCCCCGTGGCGCTCGGCTTGACGTGCTCCAGGAAGGTCGAGAGGCGACCGATGACGCCTTTGGCATCGAGGCGCTTCGCAATCTCGCAGAACTTCTCCATCGAGACGCCCGCGTCCTTCGCACGACCGGCCCAAGGCTCCGGACCGATTTCTTCGGCGGAAAGATCGCCTTTGAGATGCAGCAGCACGTTCCACTCTTCGGCATCGAGGTCGGCGATGTTCGTGGTCATCATTACCGCAGGCTCGTCGGCTCTTTCGCCTGGCTCCATGGTCTTGCGGCGCACATGGCCGACACCGAGGGCGAAAATGCCGTGCGCCTGCATAGTGTAGTAGTCCTCCGCACCGATGAGGCGCTTGAGCACATCGCAGTGGTCGTTGATGGCGCGGTCCTGCGGCACCTTGAGCGTCGTCCACAGGCGGAAATCGCTACCGCTGACCTCGCGGTCGGTGCTGCGCAGCACGACGTGGCCGCTGAAGGGGTCCTGCTTGAAGAGAAACTCAAACGCGCCTTCCAATTTCTCCGTCGGCACCTTCCAGGCCACGAGAGCACCTTCGGCGAGCTTGTTGGCCAGCAAAGTCTGCCGCACGCGACGGATCACGCCGCCCTTCAGCATGGCGCGGATGCGCTCCACCACGGTGTCAAAGGGCAAGCCGCTCTGCTCCGCGATGAACTGAAACGGCTGCTGATGAAAGCCCTTCACGCGATCCTCGCTCACAGAGAGGATTTGCGCGTTGATGGGGTCGGTGTGCTCGATGGGAAGAGTGACGTCGGACATGGCTGGAAATGGGGGAAGGCACCTTTAGCGACAGCCAAACGGATTGCGAGATTTGAAATTTGCGATTTAGCACGCGGCAATTGCCGTCTAGCATGCGCCCATGAACGAACGCAAGCCCACCGCCACCATGCGCCTGCGCCACAACCTGCTCTCCGCATGGCGTGGCGTGGACAACGGCCCGCTCATCGACCTGCCCACGCTCAAGGTCGGCGATCTCGCCACGCAGATCATGGCAAAGTATGGCATGGCCAACCGTGTGAAGCTGGAGGACATCCTCGCCGCGTGGGAGGAGATCGTCGGCACCTTCCTCTTCAAGATGACCCGCCCAGATGCCTTTGAACGCGGCGTCCTGACCGTCCGCCTCATGCAGCCCACCGCGCATCACGCGCTCATGCAGGAAAAGGTAAAAATCCTCAAGCGCCTCCAGGAAAAACTGCCCGACGCCAAGATCAAAGACATCCGCTTCCGCCACGGATAACGTAAGGCTATTCTCAACTCTTTGCCCTTCGCCCTGTGCCCTCCGCTTCGCACTCCCACGCCGCCCTCATCATCGTCGGACATGGTTCCACCGTGAATCCCGACTCCAGCGCCCCGACGCATCTGCACGCCGATGCCATCCGCCGCCGTGGTCTCTTCCGCGAGGTCGTCTGCTGCTTCTGGAAGGAGGAGCCGAACATGCGCGAAGTGTTCGAGATGGTGGACAGCGATGTCATTTACATCGTCCCGAACTTCATCAGCGAAGGCTACTTCTGCCAGCAGGTGCTCCCGCGCGAACTGCGCCTCGACGGCCCCATCACAAAGCGAGGCGGCAAGACGATCTATTACTGCGACCCCGTGGGCATCCACCCGAACATGACACGTCTCATTTTGCAGCGTGCGGATGAAGTCGCGCCCGGTGTGCCGCGTGATCGCACCAGCCTCATCATCGTCGGTCACGGCACCAGCTTGAATGAAAACTCCACCAAGGCCATTCAAGACCAGGTCGCCCTCATTCGTGACGGCCACTACGGCTTTGCCGAAGTCATCGACACTTACATGGAGGAAGCCCCATTCGTCGCCGAATGGGCCAAGCTGACCACCTCCCCCGATGTCGTCATCGTCCCCTTCTTCATCGCCGACGGCCTGCACAGTTTTCAGGACATCCCCGTCCTGCTCGGCATGCGCGAGGAAATCGGCGCTGCTTTGAGTGAAAGCGGCGTCTTTCATCACAATCCGCATCAACTGCAAAGCCGCCTGCTCTACTACAGCGGCGCCATCGGCACCGAACCGCTCATGGCGGACGTGATTCTCGATCAGGTGCATGATTTCGATGCCAAGCACGCGGTGAAGGACGAAACCAGCATGCCGCAGGACGAATTGAAGACGGTGCTGGCGGCGTGGCTGCAATCTGGCCGCAACGAGATCGGCGAAATCGCCATCGCCGCAAACACTGACGGTACCTTTTCGCTCTGTCACATCGCCGATCGCGGCCTGGAGGGTCTGCAAGTCCATCACGAAGCCCATGATGCGCTGTTCCTCGCCCGCAACGATGCCAGCGGTGCGTTTCGTCCGTTGCACTCCGCGCCGACATTGAATCGCGGCTGGCGGCTTGATCTCGCCGGCCTCGATGAACTGCGTCTCGCCCTCGATTTCTTCTATCCCGCCGCCCTCGGCATGGCGCATGCCTTGGAGCAGAACAAACTCGCGTCTGTGCCACTGCGCGATGTGCTCGGTCGCCAGACCGGCATGTATCGCTT
>JAYVIO010000386.1:0-7632 GCA_043770175.1 Verrucomicrobiales bacterium
AGCGGCACGACCGCCGCCGTGGCCGAAAAGCTCGGGCGCAAATGGATCGCCACCGACCTCGGCAAGTTCGGCATCCACACCACGCGCAAGCGGCTCATCCAGGTGCAGCGGGAGCTGAAGACCGGTGGCAAGCCGTTCCGCGCCTTCGAGGTGCTGAACCTGGGTCGTTACGAGCGGCAGGCTTATCTCAATATTGGCGGGCGTTTGACCGGGAAGAAGAAGGAGCAGGCGCTGGCGAAGAAGGAGCAGGAGTTCCGCGACCTGATCCTGAAAGCCTACCGCGCCGAGGCCTTGCCTGACCGCGCCTTTTTCCAGGGCAAGAACGGTAGCCGCCTCGTCGTCGTGGGCCCCATCAACCTGCCCGTGGGCCGCTTGTTTGTGGAGGAGGTCATCACCGAGTGCCGCAAACGCGGTGCCTCCCGCGTGGACATTCTTGCCTTTGAGTTTGAGATGGGCCTTTTCCCTGCCGTGCTAGAGGAGGCGAAGCAGAAGGGCATCGACATTGCGCCGAAGACCATCCCGCCGGAGGTCTTCGACAAACGCGCCGTGGAGAAAGGCCAGGTGCGCTTCGCCGACATCGCATACGTGGAGGCCACGCCAAGCTACGATAAGAAAAACAAATTGGCGCTCGCCATCAAGCTGACCGATTTCTCCGTCCATTATTCCCAAGGCCTCGTGGACAGCATCACTGCTGAGATGAAGGCAGGGAAAAGCGAAGTGGCCTGTGATGCGGGGCAGTTGGTTAAGCTCAGCAAAGACAAGGAAGGCATCGTCAAACGTGAGGTGCTGACCAAGAAATGGACCGACTGGGTGGACTACTGGGCCGTCGATTTCCACTACGAAAGCCGCAAGGAAATCATCAAGATGGCGAAGACCATGGGCGTGGAAGGAGCGCTGCCCGGCGTGGTGACGGCAGGCGAGGAATTGCTGGAGTTCGAGGAACGCTGGACCGGAGCCTACATCTTCGAGAACGAGTGGCAGAGCTTCCGCACCCGCCAAGACCGCGACTTGGAACTGACCACCGCGAAGCACACCTACGGGAAGCCAGGGCGCTACACGGTGGCGGTGAAGGTGATCGACATCTTCGGCAACGATACGATGACGCTGGTGCCGGTGACGGTGGGATGAAGAAAGAACCACCTCATGGAACCCAAAGCACCGCAATTCTCAGCCTATGACTTTCTTGGCTATCTTCTGCCAGGGCTGGTGCTCATCGCACTTTTGGACTGCTCTTGGCTCTACCATGCCAAAAAGGCCGCGCTGTCTTGGGAGTTCATGGTGGCAAGGTATTCTGAACTTTCATGGAACAATGCGATCCCGCTGGCTCTGTTCGGCTACTTTTTCGGTCATGCGGTGAGCTTTATGTCAGGAATCGTGGTCGAGGAACACGCACGCCTGATGCATGGCAGCCCGGCCTCTTTCATTGTCCGGGAAGCCAAACCCCGCTACTTCCATTGCGGGAAGTGGGGCAAGGGTCACCGGCTTACTATCACCGTGATTGTGCTGATGCGCGCTTTGGTCATGCTCTTCATGCTGCCGCTGACTTGGATTGAACTGCTTTTCACCCGTGTGGTGCCCGTTTTCAGGCGCTTCAATTTTCCCATCACCCGGCTTCTTAAACGCTGCCTCGCTGCCGCTGAAGACCGGCTGTTGGTGGAGATGGGAGTCAAAACCCAAGCAGGGAAACCACCTGGACGTTCCAAAGATGAGCTTCATTGGGGGCTGGGCTTTGAACGGCTCGCTTTGCATTATGCGTTGGAGAAAGCTCCGGCCCATCTCTTCACGCTGAGAAACTATGTAGTCCTCTACGGTTTCCTGCGAGCGATGACCTTCATTCTACTAGTGGTCGTCTGGATGATTGCGGGGCATCAATTCGCCCAACAAGAATTCATTTCCGCAGCACGTGTGCTGATCATCGGTGGAGTTATCATTGCGCCTAGCTACGGAGGTTTCTTGAAATTTTGGACGCGTTACCACAAGGAAGCATTGATGGCCTTCCTCGCGTCGATGGCCATAAGGGCTGAGAACAAAAGTAATTCGGAGAGCATGCTAAAGCCTTGATCTTCTGCAGGGAACCAGAAGAGTTGGCGGTCCCAAATGCATCGTGCCGCTTGTGCCCGAGCTGGGAGGCCTGGGCCTGTTCTGGTTGATTCTCTCGCGGCCGGAGAGGGTGCCCGCACCGTGGTTCGGTTGCACTGGCGGGCGCAGTGCCATATGCCTGGAGACACCAACCTGACGACTACTCACGGCTATTCCGATGCACGGGGGACAACACCCGTGAATAAGCGCATTTTGCCCAATTTGCGGCGCAGAGTCAAGCGCGCGGGAGGAGGGAGGAGACTGGGAGACGAAGAGACGGGGTTCGTTGTTCTTGGTTCTGCGTTGGCTTCGTTCGCTCCGTTGCCTCCTGTGAGGCATCAGAAGGGGGCGAGAAGGGATGGGTGGCATAGGTCTGCCTGCTTCATCACGCCCCGATGGCCGATCCGAGCCGCGATTTTTTCCGCACTGCTGCCCGGAACCTTCGTTTTCACCCCTGTCTCACACCGCCACTCACGGCACCGGCTCGCCTGATCCTGGATAAATCCAGCGCACGACCTTGCCGTCGCGCACCTGGGCCTGGGCTTCGGCGTCGATGGGACCGCAGAAGACGATGGTCTCATAAAACACGCTCACGGCCCAGGTGGGCTGGTGGTCGATGGTGGTGGCCTGCGGCGTGCCCCAGCGGCGGATTTTGTTGAGTTTGATCTCAGTGACCTCTCCCGACTGCATGCTGGCGAGCAGCAGATCGTAGCTGCCATCGGCATTGCGCTTCGGTTTGCCAGCGGCGTCCACGGCATGCGGCATGCTGAGGCTGGCGCTGTGGCCGGAGGACTGCTGTTTCTTCCAGGCGGCCTGCGCCATCTCGATGCGGCCCTGCTTCCAGCGCTCATACGATTCGCGCACCTGCGTGGGCATGTCCGTGTCATGCACGAAAATCTGGCCGCGTGCCTGGGAGGTCTGTGTGGGGGCGATGACGAGCACGTTTGCCTGCGCTGACAGCGCATAGGCCGTGGAGCCAGCAGGCAGCGTCGAACTGCCGCCGGCCATGCGCAGTTGCACCGGCTTGCTCAGTTTGACCTGACGTGGAAATGCCTGCGGCGGGAAGGCGGTCCAGTTTTTCGTCAAGGATTCGAGCGGCTCGATCTGCGGCGGCACAAAGCCATCGCTGCCTAGCGTCGGGGCAGGGGAGTCCACCACGCGTGGTGCGGGGGTGCGGTGAACGGTTTTAGACACCGGCTCATCCTGAGGGCCGAAGGGCGGATTTTCAAAGACGATGCGCTGTCCGGGTGGCGTGATGAATCGATCATAGAGCAACAATGCCGAGGCAAAGATCAGGAGCGTGATGAACAGCGGCTTCATGAGCAGGTCAGATCACGCCTTGAACCCCGCCAGCCGCACGCCGAACAGCCAGCGAAACGGCGGCTTCAGCGCAATGGCTTTGCGCAGGCCGATGGGCAGCAGGCCAAGCAGTTTTTCCCAGATCACCGCGGTCCAGGTCGGCAGCAGCATGAATCTGCCATGGCCGCCGAAGATGAGGCGCAGCTTGGTGAAGCCGACTGCGCGGAACAGTGCCGCCAGATCGCCCACGGTGTATTCTTTGAGATGAAAACCGGTCGCCTCGCGGTCAAACACACAACTGATGTCATGCGGGCCGGTCAGCCGGCTCGGCGTGATGCAGATGTACACGCCGCCGCTCTTCAGCGCGGCATGCAGACCGCGCAACTGGTCCAGCGCATCGTCAGGATGCAGATGCTCCATCAACTGATTGCTGTAGGCCACGTTCACGCTCTCCGGCGGCACGGGAATCGAACTGCCGTCCGAGATGACGAGCTGCAGGTTCGACGGCAATTCCCGCTTCCGGGTGATTTCATCTGAAACGTCGATGGCCAGCACGCGTGCGACTTTCTCCGCGACGGTCTTCGACAGTTCGCAATCGCCAGGGCCGACTTCGAGGAAAACGGAGTTTCCAGTTAGAAAGGGCGCGAGAATTTGCATCTTTTCCGCCACATCTGCGGCGAGACGCTCGGGCGAGCTTTTGTTGGTATGCTGCGGATGCAAGGGCACGCGTTTGAACAGTTCATCATACACCTCAGAGTAGAGCGTGCGGCGCTGCTCTTTGGTGGCGTGGCGCAGCCGGTCGGAGAGTTCGCGCTCCACCTCGTAATGCTGGCGGAGTTGTTCGAGAGTGCGTGTTTCGGTGACGGTGGCTGGCATGCGCGGGAAAACTACGCGCCGGATGCGTTTCAGGCAAGAACTCGCGCTATTTGCGAAAGGTAGGTTGGGCGTGTGCTGCGATAGGTGGTCACGCCAGCTCTGTGACCGGCTTCGCAGCACCGCCCGACGGTTTGGGGGTGGCATGGCGTGTGCGTGATCGCCTGCCAGACGGGCGGGCTGACGCCACGCCCATCCTACGCTGCTGTGGCCACTTGCTGATTCCTAGCCGTGATCTAGCATGCCGCGATGCTCAAACACCTCCTTTTGATCTGCGCACTTGCCCTCACGGCCTCCGCCCAGGACACCGGCCCGGCCAAGAACGATCCTTCTGTGCCAAAGGATCGTGACACCATCCTGCGCATCCAGATTTTCCTCGATAAAAACTTCTTCGGCCCCGGCAAGCTCGATGGTGCTGTCGGCGAGTTCACTTACAAGGCCGTGGTCAATTACAACTACGCCCACGGTCATCGCGACATCTACAACTGGGACTACGTGCATGAAGCCGCAGAACGTGAAGTGCCGGTCACTTACGCGGCTTTCAAGATTCAACCCATCCTCATCAGGTATGTGAACCCCGATTTGCCAGAAGATTTTGAAGAGGCCTCGCAGTTCGCCTTCATGGCCTACCGCAGCCTGGTGGAGCTCATCGCCGAACGCTTTCACACCGACGAAAGCTTCCTCGCCATGATCAATCCGAAGAAGAATCTGGCCGCGCTCAAGCCCGGTGACATCATCGTCGTGCCGAACGTAAAATCCTTCCGCATCGAAGAGGTGAAGCCGATGCAGAGCTTCAAGGAGGACGCGACACTCAGCACGCACACCATCGTGGTCGATACCACGGAACGCATGGCGGCGGTTTACAGCGCCAAGGAGATGATGCTCGCCGCATTCCCGATCACGCCTGGCAAGCCGCAGTTCATTCCGGTGGGCACCTGGAAGGTGCAGACCATGATGCACACGCCCAGCTTCCGCTACGACAAGCAATTCCTCGAAGCAGGCGTCCGCGGTGAAGAAGCCTTTCAAATCCCCCCTGGCCCTAACAGCCCGATCGGTGTCATCTGGTGCGGCCTCAGCAAATCCGGCATCGGCCTGCATGGCACCGCCCTGCCGCGCACCATTGGTCGCACCCGCAGCGCCGGCTGCGTGCGCTTGGCGAACTGGGATGCCATCCGCCTGCCGCTGCTTATCCGGCCAGGATCGCGGGTCATTGTGCGTTAAAACTCGTTGATTATTAGTAACTATTCAGCACCCACAGTATGGCAGGTGCTGGCCGCGCTTTTGGAGTGCGGCTGCGGCACCCTGAAAGGGTACAGCTGCCGCTTTCGTGTGCCTGTTGGCCTTGCGTGCATTCAAGCGGCCTGCGGAAAGCGGTGGCTGCGCCCTTTCAGGGCTGCGCAACCGCACTCCAAAAGCTCTCAGCCTGGTCTTGGCGGCACCCACCTGAATAGTTACGAGTATTACGCGTAAACAGAAAGAAAAACTTGCGCCTGTTTCGGTCATGGTATGTTTCGCCCGTGATCGCTCACTTCGCCACCCAAGCCACCGCTGACATCTTCAACGGCAAGCCCGTCAAGCGCGTGCCGGTGGCAGTTCAGGAACAGGTGCTGCGCAAGCTTCAGTTGCTGCACGCCGCTCCGGCCATCGCCGTCTTACAGGCCGTTCCGGGGCTGCACTGCAAAAAGCTCGGTGGCCAGCGCAAAAATCAACCCGAGCTCTGGAGCGTTCGCGTGAACAACCAATGGCGTATCACTTTCACCTGCACCGAGCCGCCGCTCGAACTTCGCAACGTTGATTTCGCCGACTACCATTAGCCCGTCAGGGGCCATTTACACACTGCACCAACACCCAGACAATGAGGACCACTAAAACCAAAGCCAAGCCAGCCATGCTGCGCCCCGCCCACCCTGGCGAACTCCTGCTGCTGGAGTTTCTCGAACCAACAGGCATCAGCCAGTATCGCCTTGCGCAAGCCACGAGCATCAGTGTCAGCCGCATCAATGACCTCATCAAAGGCCGCCGTGGTATCACGCCCGACACTGCCATCCGCCTCGGGAACGCCTTCGGCACCGGCCCCGAGCTGTGGCTCAACCTCCAGCATGATTATGACATGCGCCTCGCTCGTGCCGAGAAGGGTGCGGAGTATGCCGCCATCGTGAAATTGCCAGAGCTTGCCGCTGCGTGACGTTTGGACCATGGGCCGCATTTGACCGGTTCGATTGCATGACCGCAGTCGCCAAAACTCAAGCGCCATTCCTCGAACCTTTCACCGCTCAACCCAGCCGCCATGCCCAGCATCCTCATCGCCGGTCTGTTTCACGAAACGCACACCTTCCTCGATGGCGTCACGCCGTTGAGTGATTTTCAAATCCGCCGTGGCGATGACATGCTCGCCTGCAAAGGCGACAGCTCACCGCTCGGCGGCGTGCTCGAGCTTGCCGATGAGTTCGGCTGGGAGATGATTCCCACCGCTGATTACCGTGCGCAACCTTCCGCGACTGTTGCGGATGAGGTGGTCGAGGCATTCTGGCAAGATGTTGCTCCGGTGGCGCAGCAAGGCGGTTATGATGCAATCTATCTCGTCCTGCATGGCGCGATGGTCACCCAGAGCGTTCTTGATGTGGAGGGCGAAGTGCTGCAACGACTGCGTGCGATCACTAGCGTTCCTATTTTCGGTGTGTTTGACCTCCATGCCAATTTCTCGCCGCAAATGGCCGCGCTGGCCGACTGCCTTGTCGCTTACCGTGAAAATCCGCACACGGATGCTCGCAACGCCGGATTGATCGCCGCACGTTTGCTGAACCGTTGCCTCACCACCGGTCAAAGGCCGCGCATGCAGCTCAAGCAACCCGGCATCGTCTGGCCACCCACGGGAACTGGCACGGCCAATGATCCCATGCGATCGCTCGAAGCGATGGCGCGGCAGTTTGAGGGCGAGAACGATTCGCTCTGGTCCATGAGCATCGTCGCGGGCTTCAGTTTCGCAGACACACCCGACACTGGCGTCAGTTTCGTCGCCTGCACATCGGCCGATGCCACGCCGCAGCTTGAAGCAATCAACAAACGTGCCCACGAACTCCGCCACCTTGGCGAAGTCAGCGATCCACCGGTCGATGACGTCCTCGCCTCGCTCAAACCGCTACCGGCAGGTCTCACGGTGCTCGTCGAACCTTCCGACAACATCGGCGGTGGTGCTCCCGGTGATGGCACGGGATTGCTGCGTGCTTTGATAAGTCACGACATTCAAAACGCCGCCATCTGCATCGCCGATCCGCAATCCGTGCGCGAACTCGAATCCGGCGCACGTCACATCGCCCTTGGCGGCAAAGGCAGCCGCCTTGATGCCGGACCGCTTGAGCTGGATGTCGAACTCATCGCGCT